>JAFZAF010000054.1 GCA_017548335.1 Bacteroidales bacterium
ATACATCTCCCAGGCGAGGATCCGGCTCCCGTAGCCGCCGCCGGCATACAAGTACAACGCATCGCTGAGTTTGCGAAGATACCCGCCGGTCAGGGCCAGCCGGCTCTTCTTCGCATTTCCGGTAAACCAGGCCTGGACACCGTCCACTTTTCCGGCGTCATCGCAGGAAAGGGTCGGATTGAGCCCGAAGTTGAAATCACTCTTGGCATGGACATAGACACCGTTCCGCTTGCCGATGCCGAGCATCAGGCCATAGGCAGTTTGCGACTGGTTGTAGCTGAACGAGGGCATGATCAGGGAGCGAAGCGGATTGGTGAGCAGGACGCCCAGGTTGAGCGTATACCCGTAAGCCGAAAGCAGAGGCTTGTCGGCAGGGAAATCGAAATGCAGCGGATCGTATCCTTCCGAAGCGACCTCGACCCATTCGGAGCCGGCGGGGATATATAGGATCCACTCCCCCGGCCCGGGGTGAAGCTGCCCGAGAATATTCCCTTTAAAAGAAAGGGTATCCGTAGCGGCCAGGAAGACACTGACCATCGCGGCAGGCTGGTTGTTCTTGTCGTATACCGGATCGGTCTTGGCTCTCAGCTCCAAGATGTCGGCATCGAAACCCCGGGAAATAATGCGCTTGTCCTGGGCCGCCAGCCAGGAAGGGAACAGCATCATCAGGAGGAACAAGGCGGGCAGAATTCTTTTCATTTCGTAATCTTGAAGCTGTTGATATTAATAATCTGGTCGTCGCCGATCGTTTGCGTTTTGGCCTCGTCCAGCCAGTAGGGCTGCCAGGTGCGGACGTGGATCTGCGGGTGGTTCTCATCCCGGAAATCCCAGAGCATGAACAGGTAGCCGTCGTCTTCGTAGACTACGCCGTTTTTATACATCGATTTATAGCCTTGCCGGACCTTCACACCGTAATACCCTTCAATCGTAGGGTGCTTGACTACGTCCACGACACCGAAAGTGACTTCGATATATTTGGTGTTCGGAAATACGCGCGTGCGAAGCCGGTCGAGATACTCGCGCTTCGAATACTTGGAATACACGATGTCGGGGCGTACCTGGACGCCGCCGTCACCTTTCTTCCGCTGGATGACCTTGCCGGTGATGATCAGGGCGTCGTCACTGAACACCATCTCCAGGAAGTCGATGTCCTTCTTGTCGTACGCCGTGCGGAAGTCTTCCACATAGTTGAGGATGATCTCGCGCTGCCGGAGGTCGGTCACCTGGGAACCGTCCGCCATGATCCGGCGATACAGGTGGGCTTCGATTGCCCGGGTAATGCGGTTGATCGTGCCCGAGGCATCAAGTTCGATGACCATTTCGTGGTAAACAGGCTCTCCTTTTTCATTGAGGCACTCCATCGGGATGTTCCGGATCTGGTAGTCTCCATCATAGGTTACCAGAACAGGCTCTACGAGGTCCGTTTCATCACAATGAAACGGGCTGTTCCGCCAGAGCATCCGGACGGAAGCGGCAGCACCTTCCGTGATGGGAATCCGGGAAAAGTCAGGGGTATCCTTAGCATCGAAAGCCCGGCCGAATTCCGTCAGCAGGGCGGATACGGCCGATTCAATCTTCCGTTGGAATCCGGGATCGCTCACCCCGGAACTGACGGAAAAAGTGACTTCCTGGGCGTCGGCCACTTGCAGTGCAAAGAGGGCGACGAAAAGCAATGCGAGTTTTTTCATCGTTGAGAACCTTTGTTTTGACCTTCAATGTAAATCCATAATATGGGGAGTCGCTTGTACTTCATCGAACTGGTAAGCGCTCCCGTCCGTGCGTTGTGCCGGTTTCCCGACCCGTCTCTCGGCGTCATCATCTCCAGAATCTTCCCTGTCTTCCGGTCGATGTAGGCCAGGTAACCCTGGTCCACGTAGGCCTGCTTCGTGTCGGGTGCCACCGAGCCGAAATGGACGTACTCTCCTGCCCCGCTTTCGTCAATCAGCGGAGCGATGCCATCCTGGGTTTCGACGAAGGCGAGTTTCCCGACCAGCTCTTCGAGAATGTTCCTGCTCGTCTCCTCGAAGATTTCAACCTGCTTCTGGTCACTTTCGGTCAGGCCGGCTTTGTCGATATAGGCCATCACCCTGAATTGGTTGGCACGCCGGGAATAAGTAATAAACTGGATGGCCCCTTCCGGGACGCTCTCCAAATCCTTGACAAACGCGAGGGGCCTTTCACTGAGGAACTGCTTGAGCTGGTCCGACAGGGCCAGCAGCGCCTCTTCCCGGGCCTCCTTCTCGGTCGGCATGTTGCCGACGCCATACAAGAAAGCGGCCGTATCCCGTTTGACAGCGTTCATCCGCGCCAGCGGGTCTTTCTGTGCCAGGGCGGATGCGGGAAGAATCATCAGGAGCAACAAGAAGAACAGGTATCTTCGTTTCATCGGTGCGGGTGATTGAGGGGTGTGTAGAGATAAGCTTTCGCCAGGAAAACGCCATCCCGCTTATCAAGGAGGGACGCGTTGATCGTAAACCGGAAGGTGTGGCAATAACCCAGTTGCTGGTTGACCAGAAAGAGCGTAGCGACAACCGTGCCGTTTTTATTCGACTCGATGCCCGCATAAGGCGTGCAACCTTCGTCGAAACAATGATCGAGCAAACGGGAAAGCGGAATGGTCGTCTCCCGTTTCTTATAGCCATATTGATGGAAAGAAGCTTTGACAGAATAGTCCTTGTCCCATACGTAACCGGTAAGCAAGGTGATCACGGATTCGGCGGGATGCGACGCTGCGCACAGCGGCTGATAAGCATTCCCCCTCTTCGTGAACCAGGCCGAATTCTGCGCCGGTTCAATCTCCCAATACCCGTTTTCCGAAACATACAGGTTCTGTCCAACCCGCTTGAGGTTGCCAGGAACAGGCCTTTCCTTTGCCTCACCGGAAGCAGACAGGTCGCGCAGGAAAGCGTTTTCCAGTTCGTCCTTGTCTTTTCCGGTAAGCACCTTCAATGTCGTCGGGAATGAGATGGTGAATACCGGCAGGTCCACATCATAAGCCAGTTCCATCCGGGCACCGGCGCCTTCTGCGCAAGAACAGGAAAACAACAGGCCTTCGTGCCCTTTTTCCACAACTTCCTCCCAATTGCCGAACAGGGATACCCCCGTCGGCTTGAAGCCGTAACCCGGATCGGCGGCGCAACGGTCCAACAAGGTTTCAAGCAGATAGCGCTCCACGAAATCGCAGGCCAGCCGATTCCCTTCCTTGAGTTCCTTGCCGAAGATGTCCAGTCCGATATGGTCTACGAAGCCGTTCCGGCATTCCACGATGACCGGATACGACTTCCCCTGGCAGACGAACGGAAAATGGTCGCTGTCCCTCCCGTGTCCCAAATCTCCGGGCGCCTTCCATCCGACAGCGGCTGCAATCCGCGCAACCCGTTCGGACGCGAAGGGTAGCTGCCGGGCAGCGCCCGGCAGGGAGATGCAAAGCAACAGGAGTCCTATCGTCAGGGCTTTACGCATTTCGCAAAAACGTGGTCCGCTTTATAATCGGGGTTGTCTCCCAGTTCGATGAAGGCTTTCTTGACGCCGTTGGCCCCGTACCATTCCCCGTAATTGAGATGTCCGTTCGTCCAGGTTCCCTCAATATAATCGCCCTTCTCCGCATAGCGCTGCTGATCGTCATGCATGTCGATCCGGCGCCGTTGCTTGAAGGTGTATTTTCCGTAACCGTCGGGATAGCCGTTTTTGATAGTACCCGTAAACGTGTCGGCATTGGGATCCTTGCTCGTGCTTTGACTTTGCGTCTGGTTGGGATTCGGCTTGGGTTTTAGCGTTTGATCCGCGTTCTGGGTCTGGGTCTGGGTTTGGGTATGATTCTGGGTTGAATCGGGTTTCGTCTTCCCGCTTTGAACAAGGGTGGTATCCTTCGCCACCCGGGTCGTATCCACTTTCTCAGTGTTATCGGGTGTAACCGGAGGTTCAGGCCGATTCCTCAGGAGCAGGAACACGCCGAGTGCGGCAAGCAACAGGACGGCGCAGAGAATGGGGATAAGGGCCTTGTTGCGCTTTCTGCCGCTTTCCGGTATCACGGCCGCCGGTTCTTTTACCGCCGTTTCGGGGTGATGGGCCGCCAGGGCGTGCTGGATGAGGGCGAAATCCTTCTTTGAATCGCCGTAGGAGACAATCTTCTGCCGGGAGGAAAGGTAATATTCCAGGTCATCATCGTACGGGCTGTTGTCAATGCAATAAGGAAGGATCGACTTGGCGTTGTTGATGGCCAGGTTGATCTCGTTCTTCACATGCACCGACTTACAGGAATCTTTTGAATAGACAAGCAGGAAATCGTCTGCCGACTTGATGGCGCGCGTGATCTCCCCGGCATAGTTGGAGGCCGAAGGAATATCGCGCGGGGCCATCCAGCAAGCAATGCCGGCTTGCTCGAGATAAGCACAAAGCTCGTTTGCAACCTTTTGGTTTTTTGTCGAATAACTGATGAATACCTTTCCCATGGCCCGGTCCTATTTCTTCTTCTTGTAATAGTCGGACAGGATCTCCGGCAGGGGCTGCTCCAACAGGTAGCGGTACCAGAACTTGTAATCCTGCAGGGACGAATGCATGCCCTGGTCACCACGGTAGCCATGCATGCCGTCGGGGTAGATCATCAGCTCGAAGTCCTTGTGGTCCTTCTCGAGCTGGTCGATCAGCTGGAGTGTATTCTGGAAGTGGACGTTGTCATCGCCGGTGCCATGGGTGATGCGGAGCATGTTGGTGGCATCTCCCTTATAGTTCGACACCCGGTCGACGACGCGGGTTTTCGCATAGCCGTCGGGGTTGTCCTGCGGGCGGTCCATGTAGCGCTCGCCGTAGTGCGTGTCGTAGAGTTCCCAATCATAGACCCCGCCGCCGGCAATGCCGTACTGGAAATGTTCATTCCCCTCCGTCACGCAAAGGGCGGTCATCGTGCCGCCGAACGAGAACCCTTCGACCCCGATCTTGTCCGCTTGGACAAACGGCATCTGGCGGAAATAGTCGATGCCGTCACAGAAGTCCTGCAGTTCCAGGATGCCGAGATAACGGTACACCGCTTCCACGCCTTTCTTGCCGAAATGGCCGCCTGCGCGGTTGTCGAGCGTCACCTGGATCACGCCGTGGTTGGCCCACCACTGGCTGGCCATCGAAAGGCCGCGCCAGCCCTCCCGCACCTGCGGGTTGTCGGGACCGCCGTATATGTTGACCTTCACGGGGTAGCGCTTGCTCTTGTCGAAATCGACCGGCCAGGTCACGGCCGCGGGAATCTTAAAGCCGTCGCGCATGGTGACATACACCAGTTCAGGCAGCGCGATGGCATACTGGTCGAACTTCTCTCCTTTCGAATCATAGATGACACGGACATCCTTGGCCGGATCCACGTCCCCCTTGGAGGGCACCGAGATGCACACCAGCTGTGTCGGCGTGCGATAGTTCGATGCCAGGGCGGCCACGGACTTTCCGTCCTCGGAAACCTGCACTCCGGTGAAATTGTAGGGGCCGTAGGAAATCCGCTGCAGCGTCTTGCCCTTCAGGTCGAGCCGGTAGATGTCCACGCGTGTGGTAGCCTCGCGTTTTGCCGTGAAGAACAAGTGTTTCTTATCGACCTTCAACAGATGGATACCCCAGTTGTGGCCGGCAGTCAGCTGCTCGAATGTCTTCCCGTCGTACGACAGGAAATAAATCTGCTGCCAACCCGAGAAATCGCGCGTGATATAGATGCCTTCCTTCGTGAAGAGCATATCCTCCATCCAGTCGATCCAGCTGTCCTGGTGCTCCTGGTAAACCATCACCTTGCCACCGGTCTGCGGCGTGACGGAATAAAGCCGGAAATTGTCTTGTGCCCGGTCCATCCAGCTGACCATCAGCTTCGTGCCGTCACCGCTCCAGAAGGGCGTGCCTAAATACTGGTCCTCCTTCGGGTCGAAGTCGGCCCAGACGGTCTCACCGCCGGCTGCTGAGACGAAGCCCAGTTTCACTTCGGGGTTCGGGTCGCCCGTCTTGGGGTAGCGGGTCTGGTTGAGCGAACCATGCTTGCCCTTGGCCGAATAAATGGGAAACATCGGCACCTGCGAATTGTCGAAGCGATAGTAGGCGATCACCTTGCTGTCAGGCGACCACCAGAAGGCCCGGTACATCGACGGACGGCCGAAAATCTCCTCATAGTATACCCAGGAAGCATAGCCGTTCAAGATCAGGTCGCTGCCATCGTAGGTATGGCGGACGATCTGGCGCGAATGCACGTCGATGGAATACAGGTCATTCTTTAAAGTAAAAGCGATTTTCGTCGAGTCGGGAGACCAGGTGGGATTGACCCAGCCGGGCACCAGGTTCTCCATGTTGGCCGCCTTCATGCGCGGCTTGGGGGGAACCGGAGTCGAGACGCCGCTCTTGACGGACCAGGAGAAAAAGTCCCGGCCTACGGAATAGAGGAGCGTATTGTTGTCGGAGAAGCCGGCCGAAAAAGGCGCGGGCTTGATGATGCCTTCGGGGAAAGCATTCAACAATTGGGCATCCGTAAAACGTATGCCGGTAAGGGGGCGCTGGCCTGCCAGGGGAAGGACGAGGACCAGGGCGATGGCTGCAAGCAGGATTCGTTTCATGGCCATTCAGTTTCTTCTACCGAAGATGGAAAGATAATAGATGAGCGTGGCCAGCGAACTGAGCGCGGCGACCACATAGGTATAGGCGGCGGCCCGAAGGGCGCCGCGCGCTTCCTGTTCGTTCGACGCGTCGATGATGTCGGCATCGCCGAGCCAGGCGAGGGCCCGGCGGCTGGCGTCGAGTTCGACCGGCAACGTGACAAAACTGAACAGGGTGGAAAAAGCGAACAGGGCGATGCCCAGCCAGAGAAGCTGCGGGAAGACATTCATCAGCAGCATGCCGCCCAGCAACACGAAGGGAACGATGCGCGAAGTGATCGACACCACGGGAACCAGGGCTGAACGGATCTTGACCGGTACATAGCCTTGGGCGTGCTGGACCGCATGGCCGCACTCGTGCGCCGCCACGGCAGCCGCCGCCACGCTGGACTGGCCATAGACCGCCTGGCTGAGGTTGACCGTCTTGTTGGTCGGATTGAAGTTGTCAGTAAGCTGACCCGGCGTAGACGTTACCTTCACATCACGGATTCCATGGTCGGACAGCATCTGGAGCGCCACTTCGCGTCCGGCCATTCCGTTCAACAAGTGCTTTTGCGACGCCGCAGCGAACTTTTTCTGAAAGGAGATCTGCACCACATAGCTCAGCACAGTCACTCCGATAAACAAAACCCAATATAACATAGTCACGCAAAAAATTCGTCCTTAAAGTTAATAAAAAAAATCTTTTCTACGCCTCTGGTAATGGCCGTATAGAGCCATTTCAGGTCATCGAGGGTCAATTCCTTCCAAAAAGGGTTGTCAATGAAGACACAACGCCACTGTCCACCCTGCGACTTGTGTCCCGTGATGGCGGTGGCGTACTTGATCTGAAGCGCGTTGAAATACGGATCCTCCCGCACCTTCTCATAACGCTTGCGCGTCCCACGGACGTCGGCGTAATCCGCACTGACTCCCTCCCAAAGCGCCCGCTGCTGCTCGGCAGAGAGCGAAGGCTGCTCGGAATCCAGCGTATCGAGAATGACTTTCGCCCGCACCTCCACATCGTTGTAGTCGGGGAAAGCCAGCACGGCATCGGCGAAATGCAGGCCGTAGCGTTCCTCGTGCCGGGAGAGTTTTACCAGCTGCGCCACATCGCCGTTGGCGATGAAATCCATCTCCGGAATATCTTCCAGGAACTGGTAGCAGTTTTTCACCACCATCAGTTTGTCGTCGCGCGTGAGCCGTTCCTCGCGATAAAGCACGGAAGAGCGGATGCCGGCATTGTAGCGGTTGGCCCGCTTGTTCGAGCGGCAGAGGACCACGATGTCGTCGAGCCCGTAGCGGCCGACAGCGTCGCTGATCTTCTCGATCAGCTCGCCGCCCGTCACCCGTTCCACATCGTCGAATCCTTCCAGCAGCAACTTCGGCGTCGCCGGCACACCCGACTCAATGATGCGGCGGACGAGGGTAGCATTGGTCAGGATGCCCGATTCGGCCGCCTGGCGGACGACAGTTGTCAATTCCGCTGTCATCAATGCGCCATAACGACCCAACCAGGCTTCATCGAGCGCCGGGCTACGGTCCAGCCCGACCGGCGGGAGTTGTCCCCGGTCGCCAATGATGATAAGCTTGTCGTCGACGCCGCTGCGGACGAAACGGATCAGGTCGTCGAGCAGGTCCCCGGAGCCGAACACACTGGCGCCGTTCCCCGTTTCTACGGAAATCAGAGAGGCCTCATCCACGATGAAGAAAGTATCCTTGGCCTTGTTGAAATCGAGCTGGAACTCCCCTACGCCGTCGTGGACGCTCTTCTGCCGGTAAATATGCTTGTGAATGGTATAGGCCTTCTCCCCGGTGAAGCCGGAAAGGACCTTGGCCGCCCGACCCGTCGGGGCCAGCAGTACATAGCGGTGTTTCAATTCTTTCAGCGTTTTGACGAATGCCGCCACGGCCGCGGTTTTGCCCGTACCGGCATAGCCGCTTACCAGCAGCAGGTCACACGTGTCGTACTGCACGGCAAACGAGGCCAGCGTGTCGAACAGGCGTTCCTGGCAAGGGGTGGGCGGATAGCCCAGGTGATGCCGGAGCCGGTCGGAGAAGAATTGCGCGACCCCCATCAGGCTCTCTTGCGATAGAGGATGAATACGAGCAGGA
>JAFZAF010000055.1 GCA_017548335.1 Bacteroidales bacterium
GGTAGAAACGCCTTCCCGTACGAAATCGCGCACCACGGAATAAAGCCTGTACGCCTGCGCCGAGTTGGTCTGGTAGAACGACTTGGGACCGATCTTGAAACGGAGGCCTTCCATCTGTTCATATACGGCTTCGGCGCCGTTATACAGGAGGCAGGGCAGGTCGCTGAAATTGTCGTTTCCCTTGGGATTGATGACATAATACAGCGAGGTTATCTCCGGGAAACGGGTCTTGACCGCTTCCAGCAGCGCCTCACGGACAGGCCGAGCCGCTTCACCCTGCGCCTCGCCGCCGAAGCAGAGCACGAGCATGTTTTCGCCGGTGGAAGTGGTGCGTACGACCATCGTACGCAGGAAACCCCGGTTCTCGCGCAAATCGTAGAAACTCAGTCCATGGTCGATGGCGTATTGCTTGATGAACAGGCGGATGGCATTGGACGGTTCGCGCTGCAAATGGCATTCCCGGATGTCCAGCACCTTGTCGAAGAAGCCGCTGACATGGAATCCCAATCCAAGCCGCTCCGTGTCGGTCAGCGTGCTGAAATCCTCGCCCGGGAGGAGCCAGCGACGATTGGAAAAGGTGTATTCCAGTTTGTTGCGGTAATGGTCGGTCTGTTTTGATCCGAGAATGGGGGAGACAGGCGGAAGGTCCAGGTGGCCGATGCGGGTAAGCTGGTCCACGACCTGCTGCTGCTTGAAAGCAATCTGCATCGGGTAGGGCAGCGTCTGCCATGTACATCCGCCGCAGTCGCCGAAATGGGCGCAGAAGGGCGTGAGGCGGTGTGGGGAAGGGGACTTCATCTGCGTGATGTATCCCTGCGAATAGCCGCTGCGTACTTTGTTGACCTGGACATCCACGATGTCGCCCGGGATGCCTTGTTTGACGAAGAGGACTTTTCCGTCCACGTGCGCGAGACCGTTGCCTTCCGCGGCTGTCGCCTCGATTTCAATGTCTTCCAGATGCGGTTTCTTCTGTCTGCCCATTTTGGCCCTGAATTATATAGCAAATATAATCAAAGATTTTTGTATATTTGAAGGTATAAATACTTACCCCCATGAAACGGACGCTCTTCTTTCTCCTCACTTTTCTTTTTGTTCTACCGCTGGGTTTCGCCCAAGAAACACCGGAATACCTGCAGATTGCCGGCAAGGTGATTGACGGATCTTCCGGGAAGCCGCTCCACTATGCCTCTGTCAATCTGGCAGGTACGACCATTTCCAATGTGACCAATGCCGACGGCGTCTTCAGCTTGAAGATCGATCCGCGGACCGCTCCTTCCGCCTTGGTGACTGTCAGTTACCTGGGATATGCCACAGTTACCTTGAAATTATCGGATTTTCAGGGATTTGACATAGAGAATCCCCGGAAGGTCATGCTGACGCAAGTGTCGTTGACCCTCAATCCCGCGCTGATCCGGGCCGAAAATCCCGAAGAACTGCTGATGGCTGCGATTTACAAGATCAAGCAGAATTATCCCGACCAGCATGTCGGCTTGACCGCCTTTTACCGCGAGATGGTCAAGAAAGGGAATTCGAAATACCTGACGATGAACGAGGCCATCCTGGATATCGACAAGGCGCCTTACAGTTCCTATCAGGTTGACCGGGTCGGCATCTACAAGGGCCGCGGCAGCCAGAACTATGATTCGACCGATACGCTGTTCATCCGTTATCAGGGCGGCGTCGTGTCGATTCTCGATATCGACCAGGCCAAGCATCCGTTCGCCATCGTGGCGCCCTATGACGTGCCGCGCTTCTATGATCTGCATTCCGAACCGGCCGAGTTCCTCGGTGAACGCATGTTTTATGTGGTTTCCTTCAACCAGAAACCGGGCGTGGAAGAAATCTATCTGCGCGGCAAGGTCTATATCGACAGTGAAAGCCTGGCCATCGGACGTATGGAGATGTGGATGAACGTGGAGGGACGCGACGACGCCGTGGAACTGTTCGTCCTGAAACGGCCGCAAAGCACGCAGTTCGAGGTCAAGAGCGCCGGCTATGTGATCAACTACAAGTGCATCGGTGACAAGTGGTATTACGACTACGGGAAGATGGAACTCAAGTTCGAAACGCGGCGGAAACGTTCGCTGTTCCGTAACCACTATACGGTGGTTTCCGAAATTGCGGTAACCGACCATAAACCCGAACCGCCCGTCATCGAACGCGACGCCCGCGTCCGGTTCAAGGACCAGATGACGGAGAAAGTATCGGCCTTTACCGACGCTAACTTCTGGGAGAATTACAATGTCATCGAGCCCGACGCCGACATTGAAGCCATCATCCGGAAGATTGTCCGGCAATTGAAGAAACACAATCTAGAATAACGATTTATGAAACGCATGTTGCTGCTGGTCGCCGCCTGCGCCCTTGTGGTGTCGGCAAGTGGCCAGAACCTCCGGTTCGCAAGCCGGCCTTCGCTTTCTCCCGACGGAGAGACCCTGTATTTTTCCTACCTGGGCGACATTTACACCGTGCCTGCCGCCGGCGGACAGGCTTTGAGTCTGGTCGCGATGGCGGGACAGGAGAATCACCCGCTTGTGTCGCCGGACGGCAAGTGGCTGGCCTTTTCATCCGATATCAACGGCAATCAGGATGTCTATGTCATTCCCGTGACGGGAGGCCAGGCCCGGCAGCTTACGTATCATGAAGCCAATGACTTTCCTGTCTCGTGGTCGCCCGATTCCAAGACGGTCTATTTCGAATCGCAGCGTTCCGGAGCCCGGCGTACGACGTACCGGGTTGCGGTGACTGGCGGAACGCCGCAGTTGCTGTTCGACGGCTACTTCACGACGGTCGTCAACCTGGTCGAGAATCCGAAAGACGGCACTTTCTATTTCAACGAATCGGGCGAAAGCATCAATTTCCCGACCCGCAAACGCTATGTCGGCGATCACAACCCCGATATCCAGTCGTGGAACCCCAAGAAGAAACAGTACGCCGCATTGACCGATTATGAAGGTAAAGATACGTGGCCCATGGTCGATGCCAAAGGCACGCTCTTTTATGTGACCGACGAACTGAACAAGGAATCCAACATCGTCCGCTACGTACCGGGTGGAAATCCGGTGCAACTTACGACGTTCGACCGTTCAGTCCAATATCCCCGCATCGCGTGGAACGGGTCGAAGATCACGTATCTGCTCGACTATGAGATCCATGTGCTGGATCCTGCTTCCGGAAAAGATACGACTCCGCAAATCCTCCTGGCCGCTTCCGACCCGAACGTCCGCCGTTCCTTCGAGAAACAGACGCCCTCCGCAGCAGCGGTATCTCCGGACGGCAAGAAGCTGGCCTACGCCATCCGCGGTTTTCTGTATGTTTCCGATCCCAAGGGGAAGTTCTTCCAGCGCCTGGCCACGCCCGACGATGAACGCGTGCACGAAGTGGTGTGGGGGAGCGACAACAAGACGCTCTATTACACGCGTACGCAGATAGGCTGGACCGACATTTTCCGCATCGCTGCTGACAACAAAGGTGCAGAGACGGCAGTCTATACTTCGGAAGCCAATGTCAAGGGGCTGACGCTTTCTCACAAAGGCGACAAGCTTGCCTTCATCGACGGAAGCAACCAGGTGATGCTGTATGACTGCAAGGCTGGTACGGCTGAGAAAGTGGCGGACGCCGAATTCTGGTCGTTCACGCGCTATAACCTCTCATTCTCATGGGACGACCAGTGGCTGGCCTTCGACGCAATGGACCGCTTCGAACCCGACATTTTCCTGTATTCCCTGGCCGACAAGAAGTTGACGAACCTGACCCATTCCGCTTCTACGGAACAGTCGCCCGTCTTCTCGCCCGACGGGAAATATCTGTTCATGATCGCCAATCCCACGAGTTCTTCGTTCCCGCGCGGATCGAGCGGCCGCCTGTACAAACTGTCCCTGCAGAAATACGACAAACCTTTCAAGTCGGATACCTACGATCAATTATTCGACGCCAAGAAGAGCGCGAAGGACTCGGTGGTGCGCATCGATCCGGACGACATCTTCTCACGGTTGGAAGCGGTGGAACGCAGCGGCTCGCAGATGAGCCCTTACCTGTATCAGACCAAAGGTAAGACCTTGCTGCTCTACAATACATTCACGGACGGAGTCCGGGAGGTGCGTGCCCTCGATATCGACGATCCGGAAGCTAAGCCAAAGACTGTCAAGGGATTAACGGCCGGCTCCTTCTTCGGTTCCAAAGAAGGATTGTATCATCTCGGCCGGGGAAAGGTCAACAAGATTGACCCGAATTCGCTCAATGTGACGGAAGTGCCTGTATCTGTGGATGTTGACAAGACACTCTCGGATGAATTCTCCCAGATGTTCTATGAGGTGTGGGCGACGCTGGCCCAGAATTTCTACGACGTAAACTTCCACAGCGCCGACTGGGTGGCTGTCCGCGACCGCTATGCGGCCTTCCTGCCGGACATCAAGAGTCGTAGCCAGCTCCGTACGTTGATGGCCGACCTGCTGGGCGAGTTGAATTCTTCGCATCTGGGTTTCAGCTCGACGGGCGGCGAAGAGAAGACCGAAACAAAGATTCATTCGATTGTCACGGGCATTCTCTTCGATAACCAGGATCCATACACGGTCGCGGGCATTCTTCCGGAGTCTGTGGCCGACAAGGTGGAAGTCGATGTGAAAAAGGGCGACAAACTGGTGGCTGTGGACGGTGTGCGGATTGTGCCGTCGGTCAACCGCGAGAAGTATTTCGCTACGCCGTTGCAGAAAGACGAAGTGAAACTGACCTTCAGCCGGGGCGGCAAGGAGTTCGATGTGAAAGTCCATACGATGTCGCCGAACCGGTTCCGGGAACTGCAATACAAGCAGTGGGAAGATGCCTGCAAGGCCCGTGTCGAGAAAGACGGGGCGGGGAAGATCGCCTATATCCACATGCGCGCAATGGGCGGCGATGATCTTGATAACTTCCTGCTCAAGATGCACACCTATGCCGTGAACCGCGATGCGCTGATACTTGACCTGCGCTACAACAACGGCGGAAATGTCCATCAGGAAGTCATTGATTTTCTGAGACAAAAGCAACATTTCCAGTGGAGTTACCGCGATTTCCCGAAGGTCTCGCATCCCAATGTGACGCCGTCCGACAAGCCGATCGTCGTGCTGGTCAACGAGCACAGCCTGAGTGATGCGGAGGTTACTTCCAATGGTATCCAGACACTCGACCTTGCAAAACTCATCGGAACGGAGACGTACCGTTGGATTATTTTCACATCGTCGGTGGGGTTGATCGACGGATCGTATTCCCGCATGCCAGCCTGGGGCTGCTACAACAATGCGGGCCAGGATCTGGAATTCTTGGGCGTAAAACCAGATATTTATGTGAAAAACACCTTTAAAGACCGTATCACGGGAGCGGACCCGCAACTGGATGCGGCGATCAAAGAAGTCCTGCGGCAACTGAAAAAGTAGAAATACCCTATTTTAACACAATTTATATTATGTTAAATA
>JAFZAF010000056.1 GCA_017548335.1 Bacteroidales bacterium
CCCGACAGCGGATACCGCCAGCGCTTCAGCCACGAAACGGAACACGCCGAGCCTGGTTACTATGAAGTAACCCTCGCCGACAGTGGCGTCCGCGCCCGGCTTACCGCCACGCAGCGGGTGGGCGTGCATCAGTATACCGTTCCCGCCGGCAACATGCAACGCCTGATTGTGGACCTGCTCCACGGCATCTACAACTACGATGGCAAGGTGCTCTGGTCGAGCATCCGCGTCGTCAACGACACCCTCCTGACGGGCTACCGCATCACGGACGGCTGGTCGCGCGGCAACTACACCTATTTCGCCATCTCCTTCTCGCGTCCCATCACGAATTACGGCTACGCAGACCGCAAGAATCCCGCGTACCGGGGCTTCTGGCGCAAGTTCGACATCCACCACAACTTCCCCGACATCGCCGGGCGCGCTATCACGGCCTGGTTCGAATTCGACGGGACATGTCCCGACCTTACGGTCAAAGTCGCCCTGTCCGCAGTTTCGACAGAAGGCGCGCTGAAGAACCTGGCAGCGGAGGCGGCTGGAAAGTCGTTCGAGGAGATCCGGAACCAAACGGCAGCGGCCTGGGAACGCGAGCTCGGCGTGGTGCAGTGCGAAGGCACGGACGACCAGAAAGCGAGCCTCTACACGGCGCTCTACCATACGATGATCAATCCTTCCGTCTACATGGACGTGGACGGCCGCTACCGCGGCATCGACGGCGAAATCCATCAGGCAGAGGGCTTTACGAACTATACGGTTTTCTCCATCTGGGATACCTACCGCGCCGAACATCCGCTGCTGGGCCTGCTGAAAACCAGCCGGAACACCGACATGGTGCGCTCCATGCTGGCGCACTGGCGCCAGAACATCGTGGGGATGCTTCCCGTCTGGAGCCTGATGGGAAACGAGGGATGGTGCATGACCGGCTACCACGCGGTGAGCGTGGTGGCGGATGCACTGGTGAAAGGCGCCCCGATCGACCCGGACGAGGCGTTTGCAGCGATGACATCCACGGCCAACTGCCCGTATCTGACTTCGCAGCAAGACTATATCAAGTACGGCTACGCGCCTTTCGACCATGATGGCACGGCCGCTTCCAACACGCTGGAATACTGCTTCGACGACTGGAGCATCTGGCATGCTGCGGTTGTGGCAGGGCGCAAGGACGTCGCGGATGCTTTCCGGGAACGGGCACTTTCGTATCGCAATACCTTCGACCCGGCTTCCGGATTCGCGTCGCCCCGTCGCAAGGACGGCTCGTTCAAGGCTGATTTGGATCCCCTCCAAACCTACGGGGAAGGTTTTATCGAAGGCAATTCCTGGAACTTCTCTTTCCATGTTCCGCAAGATCCTTACGGGCTGATCGCCTGCATGGGCGGCGAGAAAATCTTCCTGAAGCGGCTCGACGACTTGTTCGAAATGGATCTTCCCGAGCAGTACTATGCGGACAACGAAGACATCACGGCCGACTGCCTGATCGGCGGCTATGTGCACGGCAATGAGCCGAGCCATCACGTGCCCTACCTGTATGCCTGGACATCCCAGCCCTGGAAGGCTCAGGACCGCATCCGGACCATCCTGGACAAAATGTACCGCAACGACATCCGCGGCTTGGGCGGCAACGACGACTGCGGCCAGATGTCCGCGTGGTATATCTTCTCCGTCATGGGCTTCTATCCCGTGGCGCCGGGCTGCGACCAGTATGTCTTCGGCGCACCCTATCTTCCCTATATGAAAGTCACGCTCGAAAATGGCGCTGTCATCGAGATCAAGGCGCCGGGCGTCAGCGACAGCAACCGCTTCGTTCGCAGCGTCCGGCTGAACGGCGAGCGCTATTCGAAGCTCTATATCACGCACGAAGAACTGGCCCGCGGTTGTACCCTCGAATTCGAAATGGGAGAGCGTCCGAACCGCCGACGGGGCCTGGACGCTTCCGACAAACCCTATTCCCTGAGTGAAAAACCATAATCTATACGCTTTATCGCCATGAAAACACTGCGTTATCTGACACTGTTCCTGGCAGCCGCTTTGCTGCTGTCTCCGGCACTCCGTGCACAGGATGCGGCCACCAAAGCCAAAATTGCCGAAATCCGCAAAGCCTATGCACAGGCCATGCAGTTGGAAAAAGAAGGCAAGACCGGCCCGAACAAGAATTACCAGACCTTCCACCGTGTGCAGACCGATCCGAACGGCGATGTCTGGGAATCGAAGATCGATTTTGTCGTGGACCCCAGCGGCTATATCGAAGAATTGGACTTGTATTACCCCACGCTTCGCTTCGTTCGTGAGACTGCCCAATCCTATATGCAGGAATTCCTCTACGATCCGGATGGCAGACTGCTCTTTGTCTTTACCCGCACCAAAAGCGACGATAATGACCCGATCGTAGAAGAACGCTATTACTATGGAGAGGAAGGCGCCTTCTGGAAAATCGTAAAAGAAGTGGATCCCAAGACAGGGAAGGTGCTCTCAGAGAAAGCAGACCGCTCCGAGGAGGCCGACGGAACGGCCCTCTTCATGGGCCGGGTCGCCGCCGACCATTATCACGCCTTCGAAGCCCTGAACATGATCTACGACTGACGCGGCATTCCGGTCGTCCCCGGCTTGCCCGGCATTCTCGGCGTTCCCCAAGTCGTCCAACCGTTCCGCAGTTTCGAAGCGTGGCGCTGGGCCGCTTGATTTTCAGAGACTTACCGAAAATCGGTTGCGTATTTTAACGCAACCGATTTTGTTTATTACACTGATTATCAGATCCCCCAGCGCCACGGATCAAAATGCCACAATCGCCAGCGCCACGGCCAATGCACCACATAGCAGCACCCGCTATAACTTCCCCGCTTTGTTCAGCGGCATTTGCAGCATTTTCGAGATTTGGCGCGGAGTGGCGCCGGTTTCTGCCGCCAGGATCCAGGCAAGACGCTGTTTTTCGGAATCTGAGAGCGACAAGACTTCTCTCATATCACGGCAACCGGTCATTTTTCGAATTGTCGTCATCATTCGCTTATAGATCGCATCCGAGCCTGGTAAAACAATCTCTTTGATTTGGTATTCGCTCCCTGTGTTTGAGTGAACTGCCGTCAGCAATGATTGGAAATCTTCGTAATAAGACGACAGATCACTGTAATCTATGCAATTGTACTGCACGACGATGTAGTCCGTTAGCTGAAGAATCTCTTCACTTGAAAGATTCTTGATAATCCTATCGATGAACTCGTAGCGCAATGGGCTGTCCGCGTCACGGAGTTGCCTCACTTCGGCTATCGCACGGCGCAGCGGTTTGCTAGCACAATTCAATCGCAGAGGATGTGAAAAAGGATGGTCGCTTTTCGCATAGGCCAGAAAATCCCACTGAAACTCCTCCGCAAATCGGCAGAGTTTCTTTTCCACGGGATTGTTGTAGAGATATGCAATCGCCGTGCGCGCCTTCTTTTCATCAACCTTCGGAGCGCTGCCATATCGATGCCTGAAGAAATCCCCTTCACGATTGTAACGGCGATTGCGCTGCCGGGAGAAACGGCAGGTGTATTCGCACACAAAAGCAGACATAGCCGCCTTTGATCCAGCAACCACCAGTACGTGAATATGATCATACATCAAACAGATTCCCAGCACCTTGATATCATATTTCCTGGCAACCGTGCAAAATAAGGTGAAGAAAACCAGAAAATCCCTAACCGAATAAAAGATCAGATAACCGTTGATTGTACGTTGATATATGTGGTGGAGAGCACCCACCTTGAAGACCCGAGACCGCCCCTTCATTTCTTTTTCACTTTAGGTTTAAACAAAGATACAACCGGGAAGGATGTTTTTGCAAATCTTTTTGCGAGCGTGGCGAATAAGCCGCTGTTTTACAGCAAAATAAACAAAATCGGTTGCGTCAAAATACGCAACCGATTTTGCTTAAATCGTTGATAATCAGATTGCCCAGCGCCACGGCGCCACAAAGTGGCTTGAGGGCGGCCGGGGAAAGACGGCGTGGCGGGTGGGCGGTCAGGGTTTCTGGAGATACTGACAGCGGATAGGTTCGGGAAACTTTTCGATGGCGTAGCGGAGCATGGTGCGGGGCATCGAGCGATAGCGTGAGACGGGAGCGGGCGCCGTCGGGGTGGCGGTGGGACCGGAAGCCAGCGGACGGGGCTCCGACGTCGGAGTGGCGGTGGGATCGGATGCCTGCAGCCAGGCTTCGAGCGCGGCTCTGTCGCGCTTGCCGGCCTCGCGCAGGAGCCAGCCGACCGCCTTGTGGATCAGGTCGTGGGGATGATGCAGAAGGATGTCGGCGATGGCGAAGGTGTCGTCGAGTTGCCCGTGGCGGATGAAGGTCATCGTGCTGACGATGCCGATGCGCTGCTCCCACAGGGTCCTTCCGTTCCGCGCCAACTCATACAACAGCGAGCGATCCTTGTCGAGCAGCCATTCTCCGAGCAACGGATAGCACGAAAGATCGACGAGATCCCAATTGTTGATCCAGTCAGTATGGGACAGATAAAACGCCACGCAAGCTTCCTGCGACATCGGAGAGGAGGCCGAGAATGAAAAGCCATCTCGAGATGACAGAGAGGAGGCCGAGAATGATTTGCCGTTTGGAGACGTCAGAGAGGATACCGATAGCGATTTGCTGGCTGGAGACGTCAGAGAGGATACCGATAGCGATTTGCTGGCTGGAGACTTCGGGGACGAGGCCGCGGGGGTTACGGCTAGGCCGGAGGAGCGTTTTTTTGCGTGAGCGAAAATCTCGACCAGGGTCAGGAGGGCGGCCAGACGAATTTCATGATACTCGCTGCGGATACATTCTTCCAGTTCCGGGAAGCCGACTTCCCGCCAGCAGCGTTTCACCACTTCGCGTGTCACCGGGACCTTGATGCCCAGGAACTTGTCCCCTTCCCCATACTGCCCGGACCCGGTTTTGAAAAAGCGGGACAGTCCGTCAACCTGCGCCGGGTCGGCACAAGCGAGCATCTGGTCAAGAAGAAGATTTCGTTTCACGTGCTATCTATCCGCCACTGCGACGGTGGTAGAATTCTTGTCTTTGCCGAGTTTGACGCGGAGTTTGGAGCCGGCGGGGACGCCTTCGATGATGACTTCGGAGACGGGGTCTTCGACGTAGCGCTGGATGGCGCGCTTAAGCGGCCGGGCACCGAATTTCGGGTCGTAGCCGACATCGGCGATGAACTTCTTGGCCGCCTTGTCGATGGTGAGCGTATAGCCCAGCTCTTTCATCCGGCCGAGCAGCTCGCGCAACTCGATGTCGATGATCTGGTAGATATCATCCTGCGTCAAGGCATTGAAATAGATCTGCTCGTCGAGGCGGTTCAGGAACTCCGGCGTAAAGACTTTTCCGAGGGCCTTGTCGATCAAGGCATGCTGCGAAGCCGCGCGGTCTTCGGTTCCCGTGGAGAAGCCGATGCCGCGGCCGAAGTCCTTCAGCTCGCGGCTGCCCACGTTCGAAGTCAGGATCAGGATGGTATTCTTGAAATCGATGTAGCGACCGGCGCTGTCGGTCAGGCGGCCTTCGTCCAGCACTTGCAGCAGCAGGTTGAAGATGTCGGGATGGGCCTTTTCGACCTCGTCGAGCAACACCACCGAATAGGGCTTGCGGCGCACCTGCTCGCTGAGCTGGCCGCCCTCGTTGTAGCCGACATAGCCCGGAGGCGCCCCGATGAGCCGGCTGGAGGAGAACTTCTCGCCATATTCGCTCATGTCGATCCGGATGATGTTGTCGGCCGAATCGAAGAGATATTCGGCGATCTTCTTGGCCAGATGGGTCTTCCCCACCCCCGTCGGTCCCAGGAAGAGGAAGGTGCCGATGGGTTTGTTCGGATCCTTGAGGCCGGCGCGGTTGCGCCGGATAGCTTTGACCACCTTCGAAAGCGCCTCATCCTGCCCCACGACCACGCCGCGCAACACCTCCTCCATCTTCAGGAGACGCGTTCCCTCACTTTCAGCCACTTTATAGACCGGAATATTGGTCATGACCGACACAACGCGGGCCACGGTATCCTCGTCAACCGTCCGGTACTCCTCTTCTCCGGAAGAGGCGGCTTTCACGGCCTCGGCCACGGCCTTCTCTTTTTCCTGCTCGAGCCGGTGCAGCTCGGCCGCCCGCTTGAAATCGCCCGCTTTGGCGGCGCTGCGCTTTTCGGCACGGATCGGTTCGAGGTCCTGTTCGAGCCGGACGGCCTCGTCGGAGCCTTTCATGTTGCCGATGTGCACCCGGGCGCCAGCCTCATCGAGCACATCTATGGCCTTGTCGGGCAGGCAGCGGTCGGAAATGTAGCGTTGGGACATGGCGATGCAGGCCTTGATGGCAGCATCCGTATAGTGTACATGGTGGTACTCCTCATACCGGGCTTTGACGCCTTCGAGAATCGCCAGCGTCTGGGCGTAGTCGGTCGGCTCCACCAGAATCTTCTGGAAACGGCGCTCCAGCGCGGCGTCTTTCTCGATGTATTCGCGGTACTCGTCGAGCGTGGTGGCGCCGATGCACTGGATCTGGCCGCGGGCCAGGGCGGGTTTCAGCAGATTGGCCGCATCGAGTGAGCCGGGGGTGCTGCCCGCACCCACGATGGTATGCAGCTCATCGATAAAGAGTATCAGGTCGGGATTTTTCTTGATCTCGCCCAGGATGGCCTTGACACGCTCTTCGAACTGTCCGCGGTACTTCGTGCCGGCCACAAGGGAACCCATGTCGAGCGACAGGATGCGCTTGGAGAGCAGGGAACGCGGGACGTTCTTCGCGGCGATGCGCAGGGCCAGTCCCTCCACGATGGCGGATTTGCCGGAGCCCGACTCACCGATGAGCACCGGATTGTTTTTCTTGCGGCGGCTCAGGATCTGGGCCAGCCGCTCGATCTCCGCTTCGCGGCCCACCACCGGATCGAGTTCTCCGCTGACGGCCGCCCGGGTCAAGTCGAACCCATACGACTCGATCAGCGACTTCTTCTCGCCGCCCCGCGCGGCCGCTGCGCCCGGTTTATCCGCGTCCGCACTCTCTTCGGGTGCGCCGTCGGCGGCCGACAGCATGGCCTGCTCCATTACTTCACGAAGCTTCTCCGGCAGTTTGTCGAGCGGGATGTTACTGTTTTCCAGCGCCGTGGTGCAGGCGCCGTGCCACTGCATGAAAATCTCGGCCATGAGCTGGGCCGGCGTCGCTGCGGTACCGTGCATCCGCTGGCAGGAGAGCAAAATATCTTGCGACTTGTCGCTCAGCGAAATGGATCCGCGCTGCCCGAAAGGAATCGGTGCCGGAGAGGCAATCTTGTCTTCGATTTCCTTCTTCACTTTCTTCACGTCCACGCCGAGGCTCTCGAGAATCTTGACGGCATCCGAATCGCGAAAACGCAGGATTCCGAGAAAAAGATGGTCGGGCGTGGCTATATAACTGCCCAGCCGCGCTGCTTCTTCCAGCGCATAATTGAGCACGATTTTGATTTCGTTCGAATATCCTTTTTCCATATGTCCTTGCAAACCATTTGGGCTGGCAAGATAGCAAAAAAGTACGTAAATAAATAATTTGTTATCTTCCTTAATTCTTTGTATTTTTACACGATATTTAGGATAGAAATCGAAGAGAAAAATGGATTTTGAAGAGAATGGCGGTAGGATTATTCCTATCAATATAGAAAACGAGATGAAGTCGGCCTACATAGACTATTCCATGTCTGTGATCGTGGCCCGAGCCTTACCGGATGTAAGAGACGGACTTAAGCCCGTGCACCGGCGCGTGTTGTTCGGCATGAGCAACCTGGGCGTCACCTACAGCGGCGGCGTCAAGAAATCCGCACGTATCGTGGGCGATGTCCTGGGTAAATACCACCCGCACGGCGACTCCAGCGTCTACGACGCCATGGCCCGCCTCGCCCAGCCCTGGAACCTGCGCTACCTGCTGGTCCACGGACAGGGAAACTTCGGCTCGATTGACGGCGACCCCGTGGCCGCCATGCGATATACCGAGGCCAAACTGCAGAAACTGGCCGAAGAAGTCCTGGCCGACCTCGACAAGGACACGGTCGATTTCAAGCCCAATTTCGACGAATCGCTCCTGGAGCCGACCGTCTTGCCCGCCAAGGCGCCGCTCCTGCTGATGAACGGCTCCAACGGCATCGCCGTGGGCATGGCCACCAACATGGCCCCGCACAACCTGTCTGAGTGCTGTGACGCCATCTGCGCCTATATCGACAACCCCGACATCGACGTCGACGGCCTGATGCAGTACATCAAAGGCCCCGACTTCCCCACCGGCGGCATTATCCAGGGCCTCCGCGGCATCCGCGACGCCTTCGAGACCGGCCGCGGCCGCATCGTCATCCGTTCCAAGACCAACATCGAAGTGTCGTCCTCCGGCCGCGAGACCATCGTGGTGACCGAGATCCCCTACACCATCAACAAGCGCGAACTCATCGAGCGTATCGCTGAGCTGGTGGAGACCAAGAAGCTGGACGGCATCTCCTACATCAACGACGAGAGCGACCGCGAAGGCATGCGCATCGTCATCAAGCTCAAGCAGGGCGCCCCTTCGAACGTGGTGCTCAACAACCTGTTCAAGCTCACCCCGCTCCAGTCGAGCTTCTCAGTCAACAACATCGCCCTGGTGGACGGCCGGCCGCGGCAGCTCAACCTCAAGCGGCTCATCAAGTATTTCGTGCGCCACCGCCACGAAGTGGTGGTCCGCCGCACCCGCTTCGAACTCAACAAGGCCCTCAAGCGCGCCCACATCCTCGAAGGCCTGCTCAAGGCCCTCGACATCATCGACGAGATCATCGCCCTGATCCGCGCTTCCCGCAGCGTAGCCGATGCCCGCGACGGGCTCGTGGCCCAGTTCGGCTTCACCGTCGAACAAGCCGACGCCATCGTGGAGATGCGCCTCCGCCAGCTCACCGGGCTGGAACGCGACAAGCTCCAGGCTGAATACGACGAGCTCGAGAAACTCATCGCCTACTACCAGGAAGTACTCGGCAGCGAAGCGATGCAGCTGGGCATCATCAAGGACGAACTCCGCGAACTCAAAGAGAAATACGGCGACCCGCGCCGCACCGAAATCGCCGCCACGGCGGAAGATTTCAACCCGGAAGACTTCTATCCGAACGAGGACGTGGTCATTACCATCTCCCACTTCGGCTACATCAAGCGCACCAGCCTGTCCGAATACCGCTCGCAAAGCCGCGGCGGCATCGGTGCCAAGGGCAGCACCACCCGCGACGAAGACTTCATCGAGCACATCTACGTGGCCAACATGCACAGTACGCTGATGCTCTTTACACAAAGCGGCAAGTGTTTCTGGCTCAAGGTCTACGATATTCCGGAAGGCGCCAAGGCCTCGAAGGGCCGCGCCATCCAGAACATCCTCCCGCTCACCGTGGAAGACCGCATCCAGGCCTATCTCAACGTCCAGGATCTCGATGACAAGGAATTCACGAACAGCCACTACGTAGTCCTGGCCACTGCCAACGGCACCATCAAGAAGACCTTGCTCGAAGCCTATTCCCGTCCGCGCATGGGCGGCATCATCGCCGTGAACCTGCGCGAAGGCGACGCCCTGATCGGCGCTGCGCTGACCAGCGGAAAATGCGAGATCCTGCTGGCGGGCAACCAGGGCAAATGCTGCCGCTTCGACGAGGAGGACGCCCGTGCCATCGGACGCAACTCCACCGGCGTGCGCGGCATCAACCTCGAGGAAGGCGACTTCGTGGTGGGCATGGTCTGTATCGAACCGGAAGAGCAGGCCGTCAAGCCGCTCGACATCCTCGTCGTGAGCGAGAACGGCTTCGGCAAACGCTCCGACCTGGAAGAATACCGCAAGACCAACCGCGGCAGCAAAGGCGTGAAGACCATCGCCATCACCGAAAAGACTGGCAAGCTAATTGCAATGAAGGCTGTCAGCGACGACAACGACCTGATGATCATCAACAAATCGGGCATCACGATCCGAATGCCGGCCGATACGATCCGGGTGGCAGGACGAGCGACCCAGGGCGTGAAACTCATCAGCATCCGCGAAGGCGACAGCATCGCAGCCGTCTGCGTCGTCAGCAAGAACGAAGAAGAAACCGCTCCCCTGCCGGAAGCCGAAAACCCAAGCGAAACCGAAACGGAAACAACAACAGAAAACAATCAATAATCTAAACACACAAAAGTTATGAAGAAAATTCTCATCGCACTGTCGCTCATCCTCTCGCTGACGATGGTCAGTGCCCAGCCCAAAAACGCTGCCGACGCGCTCAAGGCCGTCACCAAGGCTGAGGCCGCCGCTGCCGATGCCAAGAAGGCTGCAAAGCCGGCCACCTGGATCGCCCTTGCGAAGGCCTACGTCGATGCGTACGACCAGCCCTCGAAGAATATTCTGACGGGAACGCCCCAGCAGGAAGTCAAGCTCTTCCTCAAGGAACAGCAGATTCTCGGTACTTCCGAAAAGAAAGGTCCGGAAGGCACCTACTCCGTGGACTCCTACGCTGACAAGGATCTCTACTACAACGAGGCCGGCATCCTCGATTTCTTCCTCGTCACGAAACCGGCCGTCGAGGGTGACCTCCTGGGCAAGGCCGTCGAGGCGCTCGAGAAAGCCCAGTCCGTTGACCCGAAGGGTTCCAAGGCCAAAGACATCGCCGCGATGATGGAAGACATCCATAGCAAAGCGGCCAACGAAGCCCTCTCCGAGTACCTGTCCGGCAATTTCGCCAAAGCCGCCACCCTCTTCAAGGGCGCCAGCGAATTCGCTTCCAACCCCCTGCTCGGCAAGGTTGACTCCCTCAACACCTACTACACCGCCCTCGTGTCGAACATGGCCGGCAACAAGGAACAGGCCATCGAGTACTACCAGAAGTGCATCGACATGGGCTTCTACCAGACCGGTTTCGCCTTCTCCAACCTCGCCGAAGTCTATCGCGGCCTGGGTGAAAAAGACAAATGCAAGGAAGTCCTGGAGCAGGGTTTCATCAAGTTCCCGGAAAACAGCAACATCCTGATCGGCCTGATCAACCACTACATTGAAAACCAGGAAGACACCGGCAAGCTCTTCGACCTGCTGCACTCGGCGCAGGCCATCGACCCGAAGAACGCCAGCCTCTTCTATGTGGAAGGCAATGTCTACAAGCAGCTGGGTGATATCGAGAACGCCGCCAAGCTCTATGAGAAATCCTCCGAAGTCGATCCGAACTACGTGTTCGGTCCGCTCGGCCTGGGCGCCCTCTACTATGACAAGGCCATCGAAATCCAGAACAAGGCCAGCGAAGAACTCGACGACAACAAGTACTTCGCCCTCGTGAAAGAACTCGACGAGACCCTTGAGAAAGCCATCGATCCGTTCGAGAAAGCCTTCGCCAAGACCGAGGACAACGAACTCAAGGGCGCTGTGGCAGAGTACCTGAAGAACATCTACTTCCGCCTCCGCGAAAAGAACCCTGAGTACGAAGCCCTCTCGAAGAAATACGAGGCCTTCTTAAAAGGTGAATAATTCCGACGCGCAACTGCGCGGAAGACAATGAAGAGACGCTCGGGAGCCCACGCTTCCGAGCGTTTTTTTGGCCGATTCGCAAGCCAGGTCGGGCGTGTTGTTGTTGGCGCTCAGATGGCACAGGAAGATGTCGCGGAGGCCGTCATGGTGGCAACGGCGCAGCAGCGAAGCGGTCTGTTCGTTGGATAGATGGCCGTGCTGCAGGAGGATGCGGCGCTTGAGCTCGGGCGGATAGCTTCCTGTCATCAGCATATCCACATCATAATTCGACTCGACGACCAGGTGATCGGCCAGCGACGCAAAGTGCACGGCATCGTCGGTCACCTCGCCCAGGTCGGTCATCACGGTGAAGCGCTCGCCGTCGAACGTGAAATGGTAGCCGACCGTCTGTGCGGCATCGTGGGGAACGATGAAGGGGACGATGCGGAGCGACTCCCCCACCACGGTCTCCCGGCCCACTTCCAGGAAGCGGACGCATCCTTTCAGCCGGCCGGCCGTGCAGAAATTGTGGCGGAGGGCCTGTTCCAGCGTCCGCGTCAGATAGACGGGCTTCTGATAGCGCTCGGTAAAGGTACCCAGGCTCTTGATATGGTCAAAATGGTCGTGCGTCACGAATACGGCCTCGACCGAATCGAGCGACAAACCCCGTTCGGCGAGCCGTTTCTTGATGGTGCGCGTGCCGATGCCCAGGTCGATGAGAAAGGCTGTGCGGTCGTTGCCGAAATAATAGCAGTTGCCGTTGCTTCCGCTCGACAGGCTCAGGAACCGCACCATCTCATTTCCCTTTCTTGAGGTTCTTGATATCACGGGGCTTGATGATCCCTTTTTCGGTAACGATGCCGGCAATCAGGGCGGCCGGCGTGATGTCGAAGGCCGGATTGTACACCTTGACACCCTTGGGCGCCATCGGTTTGCTGTAGTACATGTCCGTCACTTCGAAGGCCGGACGCTCTTCGATGACGATGTCGTCGCCGCTCTTGCAGCTGAGGTCGACCGTGCTGGTCGGCGCAAAGACATAGAGCGGTACCTTGTAGTATTTGGCAAGGATCGCGACACCGCAGGTGCCGATCTTGTTGGCCACGTCGCCATTGGCGGCCACGCGGTCGCAGCCGACGAATACGAAATCGACCTTGCCCTGCGCCATCAACGTCGCCGCCATGTTGTCGCAGACCAGCGTCACGTCGATGCCGGCCTTCGTCAGCTCGTAGGCCGTCAGGCGGGCTCCCTGCAACAACGGACGGGTCTCGTCACAAAAGACACGGGGTGAAAAGCCTTGCTGCTGGGCCATATAGATCGGGCCGAGCGCCGTGCCGAACTTCGAAACGGCCAGATGCCCCGCATTGCAGTGCGTAAGGATGCCGCAGCCCGGCTGCAGGAGCGAGAAACCGTATTCACTGATGACCTCGCACATCTTCACGTCTTCCGTCTTGATGGCACGGGCTTCGGCGGTCAGGGAATTGCGGATCACCTCGATGGCGTGCTTCTCATCGGCCGTCTCGAGCCCCTGTTTCGTGGCGTAGAAGCAGCGTTCCATCCGGTCGAGCGCCCACATCAGGTTGACGGCGGTCGGCCGGGAGATGTAGAGATAATGCTTGACGCGCAGGAATTCTTTCTCAAGCGCCTGCAGCGAACGGGTCCGGAAGCGATTGACGCACATGGCCAGGCCAAAAGCGGCGGCGATGCCGATGGCGGGGGCGCCGCGTACCTTGAGCCGGGTGATGGAATAGAAAATCTGTTCGGCCGTCGTCAGGTGCAGGAATTTTTCCTGCGTCGGCAACTGGGTCTGGTCGAGGATCACCACCTCGCGCCCGTTGGTGCTGAGTTCGACGGAATCGTAGGGAAAGAAACTCTTCACAATCAGATACTTTCTATCAGTTTCCGGAAAATCGTGAACATCTTGTCCGCCGCGGCGTCGGCCGCCCGCACCACGTCGTCGCCGTCGTTGAGCACCGTGCTGGCGTTGTCGATGTTGGAGACATTGGTAATGACCGACATGCCGAATACGGGGATGCCGCAATGGCGGGCGACCAGTACCTCCGGTACGGTCGACATGCCAACGGCATCTGCTCCGATGGCCCGGTAGAAGCGGACCTCGGCCGGTGTCTCATACGAGGGACCCGTATTGCCCAGATAAACGCCTTTCCGCACGGCGATCTTTGCTTTTTTGGCAATCTTTTCAGCCTTGGCGATCAGGTCCAAGTCATAAGCCGCCGTCATGTCGGGGAAGCGCTCGCCGAATTCGGCGAAATTCGGGCCGATGAGCGGATTGGGCAACAGGTTGATGTGGTCGCGGATAATCATCAGGTCGCCCACGGAGAAGTCCTGGTTCAGGCCACCGGCGGCATTGGAAACGAACAGGGTCTTGATGCCCAGGGCGGCCATGACACGGATGGGCAGCGTCACCTGCTCCATCGGATAGCCCTCATAGTAGTGGAAACGCCCCTGCATGGCGCAGACGTATTTGCCGGAAAGCTTTCCGAAGATGAAATTGCCTTTGTGGCCGATGGCGGTCGATTTCGCGAAGTTGGGAATCTTCGTATACGGAATTACGGCCTTCGCCTCGATGGCATCGCCCAGCTTGCCCAGGCCGCTGCCCAGCACGATGCCGATCTCGGGGGTCTTGTCCCCGATCTGTTCCTGAAGAAAAGCGGCCGCTTCGCGGATTTTTTTGACTCTGCTGTCCATATTCTAAACGTTGTTGATTTTTCGCGCGATAGCCTCTGCCCGCTCGAGGATCTCTTCCTCGCCGGGCACCCGGCGGTTTTCCATCACCACACGGCCGTCGACGATGACCGTGTCGAAGCAGGAACTGTTGGCCGACAGGATGAGGTTGCCGATGAAATTGGCGCTGGGGATGAAGGCCTCGGAACGGGTGTCGACGAGCACCAGGTCGGCCAGGGTGCCTTCTTCGACGCGGCCGGCGTCGATGCGCAAGGCCCTGGCCGCATTCACGGTCGCGATATCCATCAGTTCGTCGAGTGGCATGGCAGAAGGATCCTCCCGCCAGGCTTTCTGCAGGAGCGCCATGGTCTTCATGCTCTCGCGGATATCGAGGTTGTTGGACGAGGCGGCCCCGTCGGTACCCATGCAGATATTGGCGCCGGCTTCCCGGAGCTCTTGATACTTGAAGCGGTAACCCGAAGCGAGCTTCAGATTGGAATTGATGTTGTGGACGATGGTCGTATGGCTCTGGCCGAGGATCTCGACATCGTGGTCGTCGAGCCACAGGCCATGCGCCAGCACGGTCTGCGGGCCGAGCAGGCCCAGGCGATGGAAATGCTGCGCGGGCGTCATTCCGGTCCTGACAATGTCTTCCTGCGTCTCGGAAAGCGTTTCGGCCAGATGGGCCGTGAACACCAGCCCATGATCGTGCGCGAACATGCCGGAGCGAAGCATCGTCGCCTCCGATGTTGTATAATCGGCATGGACCGCGACACAGAACTGCACGCGCTCGGGCCAGTCGCGGGACATCGCATAGATTTCCTCACATTCCCGATACTGCTTCTCGGCTTTTTCGTGGTCGAAATTATCGAGGAAATTGTAGGAGATGAAAGCACGGATACCCATCTCCTCGGCGGCCCGGGCGAGGGCCGGCGTCTGCCAATACATGTCAAGGAAACAGGTCGTTCCTGTCTTGAGCATTTCCAGAATGGCCAGCTTGGCGCCCCAGTAGATGGCCTCTTCATCGAGCCGGGCTTCTACTGCCCAAACGCGTTCGAGCCAGTCTTTCAAAGGCTGGTCTTCGTAACAGCTGCGCAACAGGGTCATGGCCGAGTGCGTGTGCATGTTGATCAGGCCGGGGATCACGGCTTTCCCACTGCCGTCAATCACGCGGTCGGCCGTCGAGTCGAGCGTCTCCGCAATCCGGGCAATCCGGTTGCCCTCGACCAGGATGTCTGCCTTGCGGCCGTTCAGCTGTATGCCTTTGAGGAGCAGTGTACCCATTGTTCTTGGTGATAATTGAGCAATTTTAACAAAAAATCTGTAATTATCCAAGAATCGGGGTATCTTTGCAGGAAACAACCCTACGATGTTCCAAAAAATCAAAACCTGGTACACGGCCCAGACCGACACGACCAAAGCCTTCATCTGGATCGGCCTGGTCGCCATCATCGGCATCCTCCTCCGCTGGGACGCCGTCGTCGCCGGCATCAAGCACGGCTTCGGGTTTTATAGCGGTAAATAGTTTTTTTCCTACCTTTGCAAGGATGAAGAGAATCATATTGGTGGTTTTAACAGGGGGACTGTTGGCGCTGGGCGCGGCAGTACCTGCCCGGGCGCAAGCCGTTGCGGCAGTAGATACGGGCGAGGTAGAGATTACGGCGCGCGAACTGGCCGACCGGCTGGTGGAGTACGCGGAAACCTTTCTGGGAACCCCCTACCGCTACGGGGCCAACGGCCCGAAACGCTTCGACTGCACGGGGTACACCCGCTACGTATATGGTCATTTCGGTTACCACAACCTGAGCCGCTCGGCTAAGGATCAGGCCAAGGACGGCCGCGAGGTCGACATCTCCGATTTCCACAACCTGCAGAAAGGCGACATCCTGGCCATCGGCAGCCGCCGGAATCCTAAGGTCGTCGGCCATGCCGCTATCTTCGTGGGACTTGACAGCACGGGCCGCGACCCGCGCTTCATCCACGCCTCCGTCCACGGCGTCCGCTACAGCTCCATGCTCACCGAAAGCTACTATGCCAACCGCATCCTCGGCGCCCGCCGCATCCTGCCCGATTTCGAAGACTTTGACGTCGTCTTCGACAGCACCGCCGTCTATGCCTTCGAGCCGGAAATCGGCGTCCACATCGCCCCCGACAGCCTCGTGCTGGCCGAGAACGACCGGCGCATCGTCCTCTTCGAGAACGGAAAATGGGCCTATGTCGCCGAAGACGGGACGCTGATCCTTCCCGAAACCGGCGGCCACATCATCCTGGCCGGCGACGGCAACTGGGCCCCCGTCCGCGAAGCAAAGGTCAGCATCCCCGCCTCCGCGTTGAAAGCCGACCCGAGAGACCTCGCTCCCGACCCCGAAGCCACCGCCAAACCGGCCACCTCTGCTAAACCGGGCACAACTGCCCAGTCGGGCACTCCGAAAGCGTCCGCCCCCAAAGCCACCGCAACAACGGCCACAACCCCCGCCAACAACACAGCCACCCCGACACAGTCCGCACAAGCCGAAAAAGTCTACTACACCATCAAGAAAGGCGACACCCTCTCCAAAATCGCCAAACAACACCACACCTCCGTCAGTAAACTCTGTCAACTCAACGGAATGACCACTTCCACCATCCTCAAAGTCGGCAAGAAGATTCGCGTGAAATAACCGCGGTGTCGGTGAGCAGGAATCTCTGAAATCCGTCCACGAAAAGGTGTCTACAGGAGATGTATCGCGATGTGGGCGCAGGCCTCGGCGTCGGACAGAGCGTGGTGGTGATTCTTGAGATTGAAGCCGCAGGCGGCGGCGACGGTCTGAAGTTGATGGTTCGGCAGCCGATGGCCGAAATGACGCCGTGAAGCGGCGCAAGTGTCGAAGAACGTATAGTCAGGATAGTCCATCTGATAGACCTTGAAAACTTCTTTCAAGCAGCCTTCATCGAAAGGACTGTTATGGGCCACGAGCGGCAGGCCCTCAATCCGGGGCGCAATCTTCTCCCAAACATAAGGAAAAACCGGTGCGTCGTCCGTGTCACACGGCCCCAACCCGTGGACCTTCCGGCAGAACCAGCTGTAGTACTCCGGCTCCGGATGAATCAGGCTGTAGAATGTGTCCACAATCCTTCCGCTCCGCACGATGACAACCCCTACACTGCAGACACTGCAGAGATTCTCGTTGGCCGTCTCGAAATCGATCGCCGCGAAATCATTCATAAGCTTGCAGGTATGGCTAACGAGCTGTGAGCTCCAGTTTCATGATCCTTACAGGGCGGTCGGCGCCGACCTCGAGTTTCGGACAAAATGCCTCCTGGCCGGTATCTGTGAATCCGCATTTGGCCATTACCTTTCCGGAAGCGGGGTTATCCGGGAAATAATCGCCCCAAAGGACAGAGAATCCCTTTTCATTGAAACAATAATGGATAACGGCACGAAGGGCCTCCGTGCAGATGCCTAACCCCCAGAATGGGCGGGCAATCCAGTATCCCACCTCGGCCTGATCCGGAGGAATCTTCAGGTTGGAGGCAGATGCCGGAAGATAACCGACACAGCCTACAGCCTCGCCAGTCTCCTTCAGTTCCACTGCCCACATCCCTTCTCCGGAGAAGACAGTTCGGATAATCTCCAAGCTCTCCTCCACGCTCTTATGCGGCGGCCATCCGGCGCGTGGCCCGACCTCCGGATCGGATGCATACTTGAATAACGCAGGCGCGTCATCCTCGCGCCAGGGGCGTAGAATCAGCCTTTCCGTTGTGAGTATAATATTACGCACAGTTTCTTTACGACTATTACCTTAATGCAAAGATAGATCTTTTTTCGATAGCCTAAAATCGGTCTTTGCGATCTTGCAGGGCCTTTAGGGCGCGGGCGAACTGGTCGGGGCAGCAGGTGCCACGGGTATGGCGAGGCATGGCGGAACCCCATCTGATCTACAGCGCTTTTCGGTAACCACCTGACATTCAGCATAGGAAGCGCCACGATCCATGTCCCGTTCCCTGCTTGGGGAGATTTCGGTGAGCATATCTGGGTATTCTTCTCACCGCGGCCGGTTGCGGAGCCCCTCGGTGAGCAAAACAAGGGCTTCTGCTCACCGCGGCCAGGCAGGACAAACCCTCTTTGGAAATCACGGGTTATCCGGGACATTTGTCCGCATGGCGAGCATGATGGCTTCTCCTACGAGGGCGAAGTCGGCGAGGGTGTAATGGGTTTTGTGGCCAAAGGACACTGTAGTCCCGGCTTGTTCGGCTGTCTTGAGTATTGCATGGCGAAGGGTGGTGTCCTGAAAGAAGGTGGCGCTTCCCGTGGCGAAGGCTGTTCCGGTCGGGCTCAGGCCGCAGACGATCAGCCCTGCATCGATTTCAAAGGCGAGGAATGGAGACCAGTCAGCATATTCCTTGATCCCTGTAATCGGCCGCTCCTTCAGGAAATAGCGTTTCAGACGTCCGTATTGATCGCTGGCCAAATCCGGGTCAATCAGTGTCAGGTAGTAGCAGTTGAGCGCCGAATAAGAGCCCTTGACGGGCAAAGAAACATCTGGCTTTTCCGGCCAGATGAAGGATTGAATCAGCCCGGTTGTGGGATCCACGTAGCGATCCAGCATAAGCCTTTTCCATTTCTCTATGGTTAACGCATAAAGCCCTTTATGTTGGCGGGCATATTCTGCCAACGCCACGATGGCCACGAGCATATCCGGCACATAGACTGCCTCGTCAGGATAGGTCGGGAGATTAAGAATCGGGCTTTGCAGGATGCGACGGTTCATCGCTTCGCACAATTCATCGTATAGGTCGTCGTATTGCGGGCCGCCGCCAATCTTCCGGTATCCGCCTATCATCCACGCCAGATGGCTCAGATAGGATATGTGACTCACATCGCCCGGCAGATCCTCGAGCGGATCTTCTCCCCAACGCACGGCATCATACCGCCTGAGTTCGAGAGAGAGGACAATTTGGATAAGCTGGTTGACCCGTTCAACGGACGCTTCCCGCATCTCTGGATAGAGCCGCGCGATATTAACAAGAGCCGCTGCATACATCGAACAGGAATAGAGCGCCCATTCGCCTTGGAACTGCGGTCCGATGCTTCTCGGCATTCGGGCTAGCAGTTCTGACGGCGTGGTCACAATCCTGTCCGCAAGATAATCCCTTCTAGAGAGAATCTCCTGCTTCTCGGCCGAAAAAGAGCCGTGATGCCGGGTGGCAAGATGAATCCACAACACTTTTGCACCGAGGAGCAGGAGAATGGCAGCCGCCACGATCAACAGTCGCCTAATCGATGACTTCCGGGTCATCTGCATAGCTCTGTTTTATTCGGTATCGATGCCCGCAGCGCAAGCATATCCAGGTCGTTTCATCGTCGACGCAACCCAGCCAGGCCATCCGTTGCCGGCCTGACTTGTCATATTCGATTTCCGGAGCATTGCCGAAGCCATAGTATACAGGGAGGACCGTCCCGCCGCAAAGCGGGCATCGCTGCGGCTCGGGCAGCTCGCTGAAGAAGCGGGTCAGGAGCGAATCGGCAAGGTCCTTGTCCCCGGACCTGACATCGTCCATCATATAAAAATGACGAGGGATCCTCAGTTTGGTCAACCGCATGCTAAACTGAAAGCAGGACACGAAAAGGAAGCTGAGGATACAGATGATGAAGGAAAGCAATAGTTTGTGCAACATGTTCTTCTTTATTGGGTTCAGGTTTGACATGCGTCCGTCAGGCGGACGCCAGCAGCTTGTAGCGGCGTGAGTAGGCCGTTTCCTCTTGCAGGTCCTTCAGGAGGCGGATGTCTTCCGCGATGAGCGAAGGGGTACCGGGGACGCGCTGCTTGTTGAAGCGTTTGCCGTTGTCGGGAGCGATGGGAAGGCCGCGTTTGCGGCTGCAGAAGAGATTGGGAATCATGCGGACATCGATGAAGTTGCCGCGGTTGACTTCGTTCTCGTCGATGACCGGGAGTTGCCACATTTCGAAGCCGGTGGCGATGATCGTCACGCGGATCTTGTCGCCGACTTCATCGTCGTACACGATGCCGCGCTTGAAATCGATGGTTGCGCCTGTGAACTGCGACGTGTATTCCATGATCTGAGCCAGTTCGGACATCGAGGGGCAGCGCTCCTCATCGGAAGTAACCGTGATGTTGATGAGGGCCTTCTTGACGTTCTGCAGGTTGAGATCGTTGAGCAGCGGCGAAGAGAGCGCGTTTTCGACCACTTTCGATATCCGGTCCTCTCCTTCCGCTTCGCCGATACCCATAATCGCGACACCGCTGTTCTGCATAATCCGCTTGGCATCGGCAAAGTCAACGTTGATCGCGCCTGTCGTCGTAATCACCTCGGAGATACTCTTGACGGCCGTCGCCAACACCTCATCGGCCTTGGCAAAGCCTTTCCGGAAACTCATATCTCCGTAGAGTTGATACAGCTTCTGGTTGTCGATGACCAGCAAGCTGTCGACATATTTGGAGAGTTCCTTGATGCCTTCGACTGCCCTGTAGAGCGATTCCTTGCCTTCGTCGCGGAACGGGATCGTGACGACGCCGACCGTCAGCTTGCCCCTCTCCTTGGCCAGCTTCGCAATGACCGGGCTCGCACCCGTTCCGGTGCCGCCGCCCATTCCGCAGGTAATGAACACCATTTCCGAATCGCCTTCAAGAATCCGCTCGATCTCTTCGAGCGATTCTTCTGCGGCTTTTTTGCCAAGCACCGGATCCATTCCTGTTCCCAGGCCATGCGTTACGCCGGGGCCGATCTGGAGCTTGACGGGGACCGGACTCAACTCCATCGACTTGACATCCGTATTGCAAACGATGAAATCAACGTCCTTGAGATTCATCGGGTACATATGCGACACGGCATTCGTGCCGCCACCGCCCACCCCGATGGCGATGATGAGATGGCCTCTTTTTTCCCAAGAGGTAGGGATTAATTGTGTATCCATAGATTATGCGCTGTTATCTGTTGACAGGTATTCTTTCTTAACGGTTCCGAACCATTCTTCAAAAAGGCCCGGCTCATCATCCTCCTTTTTCTTGCCGCCCTTCCGGCCGCCAAAGAAGCCGCCCCGCTTTACGGGCTGAGGAGGAGCAGGCTCCGGCTCTGCCGGCTGCTCAACCGGCTGTTTCGGAAGATCCTGATCATACGCAATAGAATTGGAGAGTTTCGGATCGAGCGATTCCAGCACAAGTCCGACGGCCGTCGAGGCATAGACGTCGAAGGCATACTCCGAACTGTCATCCGTGATGGAACTCTGCGGCGCGGCCAGCCGGACCTTCCGCCCGAGCAGCGAGCCGGCAAGCTGAAGGATATTGTCGAGATGACTCGTGTCGCCGGTAATAACCACGCCGGAAGGAATACGGTTGTCATAACCCGATTGCCCAATAACATAAGCCACCGCGTCGAAGATCTCGCTCATCCGTGCCTCGATGATGCGCGTCAGCAGCATCAGGTCCACCTCGAAGTCTACGTTGTTGTTCTCGTCCTTGAGCACCAGCTTGCGGTTCTCGATGGCGTATTCCTCACAACTTCGCCCCTGCAGAATCTTGATGTTCTCGGCCCACTGACGCGTGATGCCCGTATCAGTCTTGATGTCGGTGGTAATAGCTTCTCCGCCAAAAGGAATCACAGCCGCATGGCGTACGATGTAATCCTTAATAATGGCGACTTCCGTCGTACCCTTGCCGATATCCACCAAAGCGACACCGTTTTCCATCTCCCGCGCAGTGAGCACAGCCCTGGCAGATGCAACCGGCGCGAGAATAGCTTTGTACGGTTTAAGACCGCATTCCTCCAATACCCTCAAGCGCCGGTCAAGAATCGCCTTGCGCCCGCTGAATAAAACGAATTCGGCCTCAACCTCTGCGCCAATCATACCGATCAGTTCATCCTTCGTGATACCGATGCGATCTTCCGTACTGAACCGTTGCGGAACGGCCTCAAATACCGCTTCCCCTTCCCCAACGTTCGTATCATACTGGGAACGGATGATTTGCTGTACTTCCGGCTCCATGATGCTCAAATTGGCGTTCTTCCTCTTTACAGTGCTCGTCTGCTCTTTGCGATGAAGAACACGGCCCGATAGGCCTACAGAAGCCTCGGTAATCTTCTCTCCAAGCTCCTTTTCAGCCTGTTCCACCAGCTGACGGACCACCTCCGCCACCTTGAAATCATTGTCAATCTCGCCGCACTCGATGCCCGCCGAAGGGGCATCGTAATAGCCGACGATCCGTATGCCAGCCCCGGCCCTTTTGCCGACGGCTAGCGCAACCTTGGAGCTTCCGAAGTCCAAGGCGGCAACCTGTTCTTTCATGGTCTAAAGGGTTATGAGACCGTCAAATTACAGGGTGAAGAAACCGTGATTGAGGGGCCGGAAAGAGGTGGTCCGGCCGCGACTTGCGGTGACGATGGCCTACACGCAAGCGAAATGCGCTTTAACTGATTCATAATAAATGTGATGTGTGATGTGAATAATAGCGACCACTCCCCAGAGGGCTTGGCCGCTCTACAAAGTTATATGAATTCCTACGGTTTCGCAAAAGTTTTTGCGGATAACTTGCGCGGCCCAACGGCGTATTCGGAGTCCCCATCCGAGTGTCCTTCATAGCGTATTTCGCCGATTACCGGGGACTCCGAGGAAAAAATGGCTCGGAGTCCCCGGCAATCAGCATCAGAGGCGTTGTAACGCCGCTCTGCTTGGGATTCCGATTTCTCCACTGATCCTTTTTTTTATTGATGCCGGCACCGGTCAGGAAAACAATGTGTTGTCGTGTCATTTCTCAGCGTGTTTCTTTTGCCACCGGCGGATGAACGGATAGACTACTACCGGCTGGAGGATGACGCACCAAATTGGGATAAGGTAATTGAATGACAACCAACCCCAGTTGCTTATCAAAACGTAGATGGCACAAAAGAAAGAAATGATTGACAGAACTATAACGGTGGCCCTTACCCAGCGTTTCTCCATTAGGTTCTGAATGGTTAAGTCATACGAGAGGCGGAGCATGTAGTATGCAAACGGCATCATGGAGAAGATCCAAAACCAGCGGTGGCGTTCAAGGTAGTGAAGACCGATTAACAACAGTGCAAAGGCGATACAGGTGAGCACGAGTTCGCTGGTCCGCCGTTGTGAAGATGAATCGGCTTTCGTCAGGTAGCCTTGAATGAGTGCAGCCACCAAACAGCCCCCGAAGAAACGGACAGGCAACCACTTAGTTTGAAGGCCATAGACAAACAAGGCCAGGCTGAGGATGGAGATGGACCATAGAATCCATTTAGCGACC
>JAFZAF010000057.1 GCA_017548335.1 Bacteroidales bacterium
AGAAAATCCTGGCCTTCGGTCCCTACTCCCCTGACGGCTTCTTCAGCATCCACATGCAGGGACAGTTCGACGCTGTACTGGCCATGTATCACGACCAGGGCCTCATCCCCTTCAAGGCGTTGGCCTTCGACAGCGGCGTCAACTTCACGGCCGGTCTTCCCATCGTCCGGACCTCCCCCGACCATGGCACCGGCTACGACATCGCCGGCAAGAACAAAGCCTATTCTGGGCCGATGACACGGGCCATCTATGCCGCCATCGACCTGAGCAATAACCGGCGCCGCTACGACGCCATGCACGCCAATCCGCTCGAAGTACGGCGCTTCGAAGGTCCCCGCTACGAAAAGACCATCCTGCCCGAATAGTGAAGCGCGCCCCCATCCAGATTTACACCGACGGCGCCTGCAGCGGCAATCCCGGACCGGGCGGCTTCGCTACGATTCTGCGTTGCGGCGACTACGAGAAAGTCATCTCGGCGGGCTATGCCGTGACGACCAACAACCGCATGGAGTTGCTTGCCGTCATCACCGGGCTGGAAGCCATCCGCTGGGAACAGGCCGACGTGACCATCTGGAGCGATTCCTCCTACGTCGTTGACGCTGTAGAAAAAGGCTGGGTGTTCAGCTGGGAGAAGAAAAACTTCGCCAAGAAAGCCAACCCCGATCTCTGGACCCGTTTTCTGGCGGCCTACCGCAGGCATCAGGTTCGTTTCGTGTGGATCCGCGGCCATAACGGGCACCCCGAAAACGAACGCTGCGACCGCCTGGCAGTCGCAGCATCACAAGGGCCGGATTTGTTGACCGATACGGGTTATGGGGCGGAAGCTGGCGCCGCGTTATTTGACACGCAAGAAGCGTAACGCTTTCACCATCCAGCGGGGCAGCGGCTTGCGGTCGGGCCGCTTCGTGAAATCGATGTAGAATCCCATCTTCTTGACAACCGGAATCCTGAAGGACTCGACAAACTCGATTAGGGTTCCATCGGGATCTTCCACATAAGTGAAATGGCCGTTGGCGTCGCCCATGTCGAAATCCACGCCGCTGTCGCAGACAAACGGATGGCCGAGTGCCTTGCAGTCCACCTCGACTGCATCCATGTTCCGGATGTCAAAGCAAAGATGGATGAAACCGGGATCGCCCCAGAAGCGGTTTTCATAGATTTTGACCACCGGGGCTTCAACAGCCTGGACCAGTTCCAGATGCGAAGGGCCCATCAACTCGGAGAGCGGTCCCGCAAACGGCTCCGTCCGTTCCAGCAATACGCGACGGACCAGCCGGTCACCACCCGGAAGCGCTTTCAACTCGTCGAAGACACCCACTTCGTCAACGCGCACCTCATTATATCCCAACAACTTGCCATAGAAGTTGATGGAGCGGTCCATGTCGCTGACCCCCAGCACGGCCCCGACGACACCACCGGTCGTGAAAGTCTTCGAACGGACGAAAACATACGGATTCTCCTCAATCTCCAGCATATTGTTCCAAGGATCGACCATATAGAAATGCTTCAAGCCGGCGAAAGAAACCGTCGGAGCGGAGAGAAGGTGCAGGCCCTTGCGGGCAAAGTCGTCATACGTGGCGGCGACATCGCGGCTTTTGATCTTGGCTATGAATATGCCCAGATCGCCCAACTTTGGCGGCTCCGCAGGATAATTCAGTTCGCGGCCACGCGGCTCCCAAATCTCCAAGCCGCCCCCGCTCTGCAGGCTGGCCGCCAGGACAGCATAACGCGGCTGGGGCTTGCCGCCCGTATACGGCAGCATTCGCTCAGCCACCCCCTCGTCGGCCAAAATCGGAATGTCGAGCCCGAAATGCTCCCGATACCACTTCCACGTTTCATCGACACTCTTCACACCGATACCGACCTGCTGCAGGCCGCAGATAACTTTTTCTTTCATGATTTCTCCCTTGAAAGTACAAATATACGTTTTTTTATCATTCCTCCTCCCCATCGTGAGCAACCACACCGCAATCACTCACCAACATGTGCTATCCCAGCAACTGGTGAGCAAATAGCGGGTCTCTGCTCACGGGAGCCCTGGTGGCCAACCGTTTGTGTGCAGAATGTGGGTTCCTGCTCACGGGGACCCCATCTGCCGGTCGTCGGTGTGCAGATCAACGTGTTTTGCTCACCTTATTTCAGGAAACGGAAACCGCGGACTTGTGAATCCTGTTTTTTTTGACGATATTAGCATCGCCGATGAAACAACGCCTGGACAAAAACGACGCCTTGTCGCTCTACCGCGATGCCCCGCTCGAGGAACTCTGTGAGCAGGCGCAGGCCGCCCGGTTCGCGCACGTTCCGGAACGCCGCGTCAGCTACCAGATCGACCGTAACGTCAACTATACCAACGTCTGCCTCTCCGGCTGCAAGTTCTGCAACTTTCACTGTCGGCCCGACGAACCCGAAAAAGCCTATACGTTGTCGTGTGACGACTACCTTCCGAAAATCGCCGAACTCAAGGCTTTGGGAGGAGACCAGCTGCTTCTGCAAGGCGGCCTCCATCCACGCTACGGCATCGAATTCTACGAAGACCTTTTCCGCAGACTCAAGGAAGTCGAGCCATCGCTGAAATTGAATGCGCTCGGCCCGCCCGAAATCGCACACATCGCCCGCCTGTCGCATCTGACCTATCGCGAGGTGCTGCAGCGCCTGCAGGCGGCAGGCCTCGACACGCTTCCGGGAGCTGGCGCCGAGATCCTTTCCGACAGAGTCCGACATTTCCTGTCTCCGGCTAAACCCTCTGCACAGCAGTGGCTGGATGTTATGCAGGAAGCTCATCGCCTGGGGATGAGTACGACGGCGACAATGGTCTATGGCCATATCGAGATATTGGAAGAACGCATCGATCACCTGCTCCGCCTGCGGACGCTGCAGGATGCGCGTCCGGCAGGCATGCCGGGCTTTCGCGCCTTCATATGCTGGCCTATGCAGTTGACAGGCACCTTGCTGGAGCAACTGGCCACCGAAAAACGCCTGCCGGACGGGATCACGCTCCCGGGCGAACCCGCTCGCTGGGCTGCCGATGAAGAGTTCCTCCGCACCATCGCCATCTCCCGCCTTATCCTCGACAACGTCGACCACATTCAGGCTTCCTGGCTTACCGTCGGTCTTCCGACAGGACTGCGCGCCTTGCAGGCCGGAGCCGATGACATGGGGTCGATCATGATCGAAGAAAATGTCGTCTCCGCCGCCGGGGCCCATCATTCATTGCATGAAGTGCCCGGCGCCGGGCATGACGTTTCATTGGCAAATCCCGCAGGCGAGCACCGGCTGCGATCAGCCATCGAATCCACCGGCTTCACGCCCTGGCTCCGCGACCAGTTGTACAATCCCCGATAACGTTCCCCGCCCGAAAACTTATCGGAATTATCCAACGGGATTATTCCGCAAAAATTGCTTTTTTGTCGGCGAAATCCGACATTCTCATCCTATCTTTGCCATGGCAATGCCATAAGTGGCGACCGATCCTGTGATGAATGAACTATCTGGCCATACCCGCCCCCTCTCGTTTGGAGAAAAAGAAAGACGCTGTGAAAGGCACTTCTACGAAATCCATAACAAATACGGCCAACTCTGGCACATCAGCACCCCCGGAAACCTGTCGGAAACGCTTTTCGTGGAAGACGAAGACTTCAAGTTTGCCGTCTCAAACAGTGCAATCAGTGCAGCCGAGAGCGGACTGGTCATCTTCACCGACCAAATCATGGGAAATCATATCCATACGCTGGGCGGCGGTACAAAGGAGCAGTGCATCGATTATCTTGATCGTTTCACCTACCGGCTGGTCAAGTATAGTACCCGACAAAGACGTTTCCTGAATCTCAAGAATTTCCGATGTGATGATCCCATCGAAATCACCTCGCTCGACATGATGCGCAACGAGATTGTCTACATCAACCGGAACGGATATCTTGTCAAACCTTCCTGCACACCTTTTTCTTATCCCTGGGGAAGCGGATCGGTCTATTTCAATCTATTGCTTCATACCGATCCGGGTATCCCTTTTAAAAAGATTCCCTTTCGGGACAAACGATTCCTATGCTGCCGGAGAAACCTCGAAATGCCGCATCACTATCGGTATGGAAGGAGCATGATCCTTCCCGACAGTTATTCGTTGTATCGCGACGGAGAAGAAATGTTCCGGGATGCCCATCAGTATTTCTATCTGCTCACCCGGAACTATGAATCTTACAGCGAAGAATCAAAAAGGCTGGGAGACACCATCCTCCTGACTGATGAAGAGATCTATCCCGTCGCCAAGATGCTGAGTTGGCGCGACTATAAGGTGGAACAGCCCTCGTTGCTTCCTGTCGATGCCAAAAAAGCCATAGCCCGGATTCTCCATACCGACTATCATGCGACGCCCAACCAAATCCGCCGCGTTCTGGGACTCGCCATAGAGATTGTCCGACAACTATTCCCGCCCCACCCATAACTACCGTGAGCAAGGAACTGCTTATTGCTCACCGACAGCCGGCAGACGGGGGCACCGTGAGCAGAAACCCACGACTTGCTCACCAACGGCTGGCAAACGGGGGCTCGGTGAGCAGAAACCCGCATTATGCTCACCGACGGCCGGCAAAGGTAGGAGCCGTGAGCGACAAGGCCTTTGTTGCTCACGGCTCCATAGATTTGCTGCCCGAAGGGGCTTCTACAGCTTGAAAGAATCTTTCAGGGTAACCGTACGGTTCATCACCAGGTGGTCGGGTGTGGAGTCGGGGTCTTTCTTGAAGTAGCCGACGCGTTCGAATTGGACGGCAAGGTCGCCGGGGTCGTCGAGCAGGGCGGGCTCGGCCCAACCGGGCTTCACGACCAGGCTTTCCGGATTAAGGAAGTCCTTGTAGTCCTTGTCTTCCGGGACCTGCGACATGTCGGCCAGGGTAAAGAGCCGGTCGTAGAGGCGGCATTCGATTTCCTTGGCGAAGGCCGTGCTCACCCAATGGATGGTACCCTTGACGGAGCGCCACTGGCCGGAGGCCGGGTGCGTGAGCGGATCGTAGGTGCAACGGAGCTCCACCACCTTGCCGGAAGCGTCTTTGATGACTTCCTCGCACTTGATGATGTACGTATATTTCAGACGTACTTCACCACCCGGACGCAGGCGGAAGTATTTCTTGGGCGCATCCTCCATGAAGTCAGCCCGGTCGATCAGCAGTTCGCCCGTGAAGGGGATGCGGCGCTTGGGGCCGTCGGGCGCGGCGGGATTGAGCGGCGCCTCGAACCACTCGACACGGCCCGGCTCCCAGTTGGTAAGGGTTACCTTGATCGGGTCGTCCGAAACCACCATATACCGGTTGGAGCGCTCGTTCAGGTCCTGACGGACACAGGACTCCAGGCCGCCGATGTCCATCAGCTGGTCGCGCTTGCTCACGCCGATGCGGTCGCAGAAGAGCTTCAGCGATTCGGGCGTGTAGCCACGGCGGCGGACACCGCAGAGGGTCGGCATGCGGGGATCGTCCCAACCGGCCACATAGCCTTTCTCCACCAGTTCGAGCAGCTTCCGCTTGCTCATCAGGGTATAGGTGAGGTTCAGGCGGGCGAATTCGTACTGGTGGGACGGATAGATGCCCAGCGTCTCGATGAACCAGTCGTAGAGGGGACGGTGGATGTCGAATTCCAGGGTGCAGATGGAATGGGTGATATGTTCGATGGAGTCGCACTGGCCGTGGGTATAGTCGTACATCGGATAGATGCACCATTTGTCGCCGGTGCGGTGATGCGAGGCGTGCTTGATGCGGTAGAGGATCGGGTCGCGGAACATCATGTTGGGATGGGCCATGTCGATCTTGGCCCGGAGCACCTTGGCGCCGTCCGGGTATTTGCCGGCTTTCATCTCGCGGAAGAGGCGAAGATTCTCCTCGACGGAACGGTTGCGCCAGGGGCTGTCGGTACCGGGGGTCTCCACGGTGCCGCGGTTGGCGCGCATCTCCTCAAGGGTCTGGTCGTCGACATAGGCCAGGCCGCGCTCGATGAGCTGCTCCGCCCATTCATAAAGTTGGTCGAAATAATCGGAGGCATAGCGTTCCTCGGCCCATTGGAAGCCCAGCCATTTGATGTCTTCCTTGATGGCGTCGACATATTCCACGTCCTCCTTTGTCGGATTGGTGTCGTCGTAGCGGAGGTTCGTCCGACCGCCATACTTCTGCGCCAGTCCGAAATTGATGCACAGGCTCTTGGCGTGGCCCAGATGAAGATACCCGTTGGGTTCCGGCGGGAAGCGGGTGATAATGCTGTCGAACTTGCCGGCGGCGAGGTCGGCCTCGATAATCTCTTCGAGAAAGTTGTTTTTCTTCTCTTCTTCCATACTTCAAGATGTTTCAAACCACAAATATATTAAAAAATCACTATCTTTATTGCTTAAAACCGAACCATCCCATGTTGAAATCCATGACTGGCTACGGCAAGGCGCAATGCCTGCTGGGCCCCGATAAATACCTGGTGGAAATCCGATCGGTCAACGGAAAGAACGCCGATATCACCTTCAAGACACAAATCATCCCGCGCGACCGCGAAGTCGAAGTCCGCAAATACCTCACCGACCGGCTGAACCGCGGCAACATCGACCTGTTCATCACGGTTGAGCGTGCCGAAGGTTCCGCCACGAAGCAGATCAGCCGCTCCGCGCTCCTTGCCTACTACGGCCAGCTCCAGGCGGCCGTCAAAGGCACAATGCTGGAATACTGCGACCCCGACGTCATGCTGCAGTCGCTGATGCGGCTGCCCGATGTCCTGGAGGTCCGCAGCACCGAACTCTCGGACGAAGAATGGGGACGTCTTTTCGACGCCATCCGTGAGGCCGTCGCCGACCTCGACGCCTTCCGAAAGAAAGAAGGCATAAGCCTGGAACGTGACATTCTCGGCCAGGTGGACAAGATCGAGTCGTACATTCCGGAAGTGGAACGATATGAGCGCGAGCGCATCACTGCCATCCGGGAACGGATCGAGACAAGGCTGCGGGAAATTTCGGCGCAGCCGGACGCGAACCGGCTGGAACAGGAGATGATCTTCTATCTGGAGAAACTCGACATCAACGAGGAGAAAGTGCGATTGCGGCAGCATTGCCGCTACTTCCGGGAGACGGTGGCCGAAGAGCCGCTTCCGGGCCGCAAGCTGGGCTTCATCGCCCAGGAGATGGGGCGCGAAATCAACACCCTCGGCTCCAAGGCCAACCATGCGGAAATCCAAAAGTGGGTAGTCAAGATGAAAGACGAACTCGAGAAAATCAAAGAACAATCACTCAATATTTTATAATCGTATGAAGAGATTCCTCACCGTGCTGGCGGCGCTGTTGCCGCTGCTGGCCTTTGCGGCAGACCGCCAGGAGGCGCGTCTGCTCCGGTTCCCCGCCGTAGGCGGCGACAATATCGTCTTCAGCTATGCCGGCGACCTCTACCGGGTCAGCATCAACGGCGGAAACGCAGAAAAACTCACCTCGCATGTGGGCTACGAAGTGTTCCCGCGCATCTCGCCTGACGGCAAGACCGTGGCCTTCACCGGCCAGTATGACGGCAACACCGAAGTCTACACCATCCCGATCACGGGCGGCGAGCCGCAGCGGATCACCTGGTCCGCCCTCGTCAGCCGCGACATGGTCGGCGAACGCATGGGCCCCAACAACATCGTCATGTGCTGGACGCCCGACGGCAAGCAGATTGTCTACCGCAGCAAGCAGTGGTGCTTCAGCGGCCTGCGCGGCCAGCTGATGAAAGTCGACGCCAAGGGCGGAACCGGCGAAGAGATTCCGACCACCGAAGGCGGCTTCTGCAGCTACTCGCCCGACGGCAAACAGCTGGCGATGAACCGCATGTTCCGCGAGTTCCGTACCTGGAAATACTATCGCGGCGGCCAGGCCGACGATATTTGGATCAATAAGGTCGGCACCACCAAACTCGAGAAGATCTCCGACAACGACGCACAGGACATCTTCCCGATGTGGATCGGCAACGAGATCTATTACTTATCCGACCGCGACCGGATCATGAACCTCTTCGTGTACGACACCCGTACCAAGGCGACCCGCAAGGTGACCGATTTCAAGGAATACGACTGCAAGTTCCCTTCCTATTCGCAGGATTACGTGGTATTTGAAAACGGCGGCTACATCTACAAATACGCCGTCAAGACCGGCAAATGCGAGAAAGTGACCATCTATCTCGACAACGACAATGTCTACAGCCGCCCCGAATACAAGAACGTCGCCGACAAGATGTTCGCCTACAGCCTTTCGCCCGACGGCGAACGGGTCCTGATCATCGCCCGGGGCGACCTCTTCTCCCTCCCCGCCCAGAGCGGACCGGTCTACAATGTGACCAACACGCCCGGCGGGCACGAGCGCGAAGGCGTCTGGTCGCCGGATGGCAAGCACATCGCCTATTTCTCCGACAAGGACGGCGAGTACCAGGTCTATGTAGCCACCTCCGACAACATGGAGAACGCCCGGCAGATGACCCACTTCCAGGACGGTTATCCGAGCGGCCTGCAGTGGTCGCCCGACAACAAGACCCTTTATTTCACCACGCTCAAGCGGGAGATCTACAGCCTCGATATCGAATCGGCCACCGCCAAGCCCATCATCACCGGCAAGATAAGCGCCCCGCGCGGCTTTACCCTTTCGGCCGACGGCACCTGGGCGGCCTATACGATGTCGCTGGACAACGACATCTCCGCCATCTTCCTCTACGAGATTGCCACCGGCAAGTCCTACCAGGTCACCGACCGCTGGTACGATGCCTCCAGCCCGCTCTTCTCCCAGGACGGCAAATACCTCTTCTTCACCTCCTCCCGTGACTTCCGCTCGCAGTATTCACGCGTGGAGTGGAACGCCTCCTACAACGTGAACGACTATGTGTTCGTACTCCCGCTGGCCAAGGATACGCCCGACCCGACGACACTCTCTTCGGATGAATATGGAAAGAAACCGGCCGGCGACAAGCCGGAGCGCCCGGACTTCAAACCGGGTGAACGACCGACTTTCGGAGGAGATATGCCCAAGCCGGATGGCAAGATGCCCGGTCAAGCCGGGCATGACGGAAAAGCCGACAAGGCCAAGGCTCCCGCGAAGATGAAAGTCGATGTCGACGGCATCGGCCAGCGCGCCAGCGTGCTGCCGCTGCCCGCCGGCCGCTACCGCCTGATCCTGGCGGATGCCGGCAAGCTTTATTACAGCTCCTTCGGCGGCATGATGCCCGGCATGGGCGGCATGCCCGCGCCCGGCGGACGCGGCGGCGCCCAGGCGGCTGCCGTCAAGGTACTCGACCTCAAGACCCTGAAATCGACGGACGGTCCGAAGAACGTCCCGATGGCCTTTACGCCCGACCATAAGAAATGCCTCGTCCGCGATGGCGGAAAACTCTATGTCACCAACTTCGGCGGTGGCCCGAGCCGACTGGAAGATCCCGTCCCCACCAACGAGATGGACATGGTCATCGACCACCAGGCCGAATGGAAACAGATCTACGACGAGAGCTGGCGCGTCACCCGCGACAACTTCTATGTGGAGAACATGCACGGCATCGACTGGAACGCCATCCACGACAAATACGCCGTGATGCTCCCGTATGTGAAGCACCGCCACGACCTGACCTACCTCATCGGCGAGATGATCAGCGAGCTGACCATTGGCCACGCCTACATTACCTCGGGTGAAGTGCCGGAAATTCCGCGCGTCGCCCCGGGCCTCCTGGGCGCTAAGTTCAGCAAGGACGCCAAATCGGGCGCCTTCCGCATCGAGCACATCTTCAAGGGCGCTTCCTGGGACAAGACCCTCGTCTCACCGCTCGACGGCCCGGGCATCAACGCCAAAGTGGGCAATTATATCACCAAGGTAAACGGGACGCCTGCTTCCGAGCTGAAGAACATCCACCAGGCGCTGGTCGGCAAGGTCGGCAAGACCGTTTCGCTGGAAATCGCAGAGAATGCAGCCGGCAAGAACGCCCGCACGGTCTATGTGAAGCCCGTGGCGGACGAATCGAACCTGGCGTACTATGAATGGGTGCAGAAGAACATCGAAAAGGTGGACAAGGCCTCGAACGGGGAAATCGGCTACATCCACATCCCCGACATGAGCACCGAAGGCCTCGACATGTTCACGAAACTCTTCTACACGCAGCTCGACAAGAAGGCCCTGATTATCGACGACCGCATGAACGGCGGCGGAAATGTCTCCCCGATGATCCTCGAGCGCCTGCAGCGCGAGGTCTACCGGATGACAATGTCGCGCAACGGCGGCAAGAACTCGACGGTGCCCGAAGCGACGTTCTACGGCCCGAAGGTCTGCCTCATCGACAAGTACTCCTCGTCCGACGGCGACCTCTTCCCGTACGGATTCCGCAAGCTCGGCCTGGGCAAGCTCATCGGCAAGCGGTCGTGGGGCGGCATCGTGGGTATTTCCGGCTCACGCGCTTACCTCGACGGCCAGGACATGCGCACCCCGTTCTTCACCTCCTACTCCACCGACGGTGAATGGATCATCGAAGGTCACGGCGTAGATCCTGACATCGACGTCGACATCAATCCGTTCGAAGACTATCAAGGCAAGGATGCCCAGCTCGACAAGGCCATCGAAGTGCTGAAGGCCGAGATGAAGAACTGGCCGGCCCTCCCGGGCACGCCCGCCGCTCCCGACAAGAGCAAGATCGGATTGAAATAGCGTCATGCCCGGCCTGACCGGGCATCTGAAAGAACAACTTTACGTTTTTTTCGTTAACTTTATCGCAAAATATACTAATTCCTTAAATAACAATGCCTATGAAAAAGTACTTTGCAGAATGCATCGGAACGTTCGTCCTGACGTTCCTGGGCTGCGGAACCGCGATGTTCCTCGGCTGCAACACCCCTGCTGGCGTGGTCGGAACCGCCATTGCCTTCGGTCTCACCGTCGTGGCCATGGCCTATACGATCGGCGGCATCTCCGGCTGCCACATCAATCCGGCCATCACCTTCGGCGTGGCGCTTTCGGGCCGCATGCCCTGGAAAGATGCGATCGGCTACTGGATTGGCCAGCTCATCGGCGGTATCATCGCCGGTGCCCTGCTGTTGGCTGTTTCGAAGGTGGTCGCCGCCCCTGACCTCACGGGCGGTCTGGGCACCAACGGTGTCGCCAACGCGGGCGGTCCTTGGGGCGCCTGCCTGGTCGAGTTCATCGCCACGTTCCTCTTCGTCTTCGTCGTGCTCGGCACGACCGACGCCAAGAAGGGTGCGGGCAACCTGGCCGGCCTGGCCATCGGTCTGACCCTGATCCTCATCCACCTGGTGTGCATCAACCTGACCGGCACTTCCGTGAACCCGGCCCGTTCCATCGGTCCGGCCCTCTTCGCCGGCGGCGAAGCCCTCAAGGTGGTCTGGGTCTTCATCCTCGCTCCGATGGTGGGTGGCGCCTTTGCTGCCTGGGTCTGGAAAGCCCTCGCGAAGTAAGCCCAGCATTGCTGAACCAAGAACGGGAACCTTTTCAGGCTCCCGTTCTTTTTTTGCACGCATTCGGATGGCTACATTCCCATGCCGCCGTCGACGAGGATGACTTGTCCGGAGACATACGAGGCCAGGTCGGAAGCGAGGAAGGTACAGACCTTCGCCACCTCGGCCGGCGTACCGCCGCGGCGCATCGGAATCTTGGACTCCCACTGCTTCAGCACATCGGGCGGCAGCTGCTGCGTCATGTCGGTCAGGATGAAACCCGGTGCCACGACATTGGCACGGACGCCCTTCGGGCCGAGTTCGGCCGCGATGGACTTGGCCAGGCCGATCATGCCCGCCTTGGAGGCGGAGTAGTTGCACTGGCCGGCGTTGCCGTGGACGCCCACGATGGAGCTGATGTTGATGATCGAGCCGCCGCGCTGCCGCAGCATGACGGGCGAAACGGCGTGAATGAAGTTGAAAGCGCTCTTGAGGTTGACCGTGAGCACGGCATCCCACTGCGCTTCGCTCATCCGGAGCATCAGGCCGTCTTTGGTGATGCCGGCGTTGTTGACCAGGATATCGATCCGGCCGAAGGTATCCATGACCTGTTGCACGGTATCGTGCGTCTGTGCGAAGTCGGCGGCGTTGGAGGCGATGGCGAGCACGCGCACGCCGAACACCTCGAGTTCTTGTTTCGTCTGTTCGGCGATCTCGTCGATGACCAGGTCGGTGAAGGCGATGTCGGCGCCCTCTTCTGCGAATTTAAGGGCGATCTGCTTGCCGATCCCCCGCGCCGCGCCCGTAATCAGCGCGACCTTTCCTTTCAATAATTCCATTTATGTTATTAGTTTTTAATTACACATTCACGGGCTCCGCTTGCTCTGGTATTTCGTGCCGCTCGCAGAAAAATGCTCGCGTCCCAAAATACCACCCGCCGCTTCACCCTAAGTCCCAGTCGCAATCTCCCCGATCAAATCATATTCATCGGCACCGATGATGTTGACATCGATGAATTTTCCGACTAAGGAATCTGGCGGAATCGCGGATGGAGCCGGATCGATGAGGATTTCCCCGTCGACTTCGGGGGATTCCGTACGGGAACGTGCCACTAAAACGCTGTCACTGAAGTTGTCGACCAGCACACGTTCACGGGTGCCGATGCGGGAGCGGTTGTAGGCCAGGGAGATGCTGCTTTGGAGTTCCATCAGCCGGTCGTAGCGCTCCTGTTTGACTTCGGCCGGGATTTCGTCACGGTAGTGCAGCGCGCCGTAGGTTCCTTCTTCTTCCGAATAGGTGAAGGCGCCGAGCCGTTCAAAGCGGCTTTCTTGGACGAAATCGAGCAAGTCGCGGAATTCCGCTTCGCCTTCGCCGGGATGACCCACGATAAATGTGGTGCGCAGCACGACACCCGGCACCTGCTCCCGCATCCGGGCCACCAGGGCACGCGTCTGGAGGCCGTCCACTCCGCGCCACATCATCTCCAGCACGCGGTCGGCACTGTGCTGCAAGGGAATATCGATGTACGGGCAGACTTTCGGATGGTCGGCCATCACCCGCAGCACATCGTCGGGAAAACCCGCCGGATAGCTGTAGTGCAGGCGGATCCATTTGATGCCGTCGATGGCGGCCAGACGTTCGAGCAAAGAGCCCAGCATCCGCCGGCCATAGAGATCCAGACCATAGTAGGTAGTATCCTGCGCAATGATGATCAGCTCCTTGACTCCCTGCTCCGCCAGCAGCCGCGCCTCATCGACCAGCTGCTCCATCGGCACACTCACGTGCGGACCCCGGATCATCGGGATGGCACAGTATGAGCAGGAACGGTCGCATCCTTCTGCAATCTTTAGATAAGCATAATGCCGGGGCGTGGTCAGCACCCGGCC
>JAFZAF010000058.1 GCA_017548335.1 Bacteroidales bacterium
GCGAACCTTCAGCGCCCGGAACATGTGGTCGGAAGATCCCACATAGGCAATACCGTCTTGGATGACGGGAGTGGCCAGCACGGATTTCTCGCAGCGGTATCGCCAGCGCAGACGGCCGTTTTTCAGGGACAGGCAATAAATGAAGCCGTCGGTCGAGCCTATGATCACCCGCTTTTTCCAAACGGCGGGCGTCGAGAAGACCTTTCCTCCAGTGGCGAACCGCCAGACTTCCCTGCCGGTGTCGGCATCCAGTGCCTTGACGATGCCGGCCTCATTGGCGTAGAGTACGAGGTTTCCTGCCAGAATGGCTCCGCAGCCGATATCTCCCTCGTCCTGGCTCCGCCAGATTTCCGTCACCCGCGGGAATTCCCGGTTGACATCGAACTTCAGGAAAGGATAGTCGAGCGGCAACCCATAAGGATTGTTCCTGCCGGCAGCGCGGTCGGGCTCATATTGGGGCACAACCGTCAGCGTCTGGGTGTACCACGGATCGCGGTCGAAGGGAGTGCAGGTCTGGCCTTCAGTATCCACCAGAATCCGCTCGTGTGCCGCAAAGACACCGTCCCGGATCTCGATGATGTTGTAACCCACTTCCTTTCCCCGATCGGGTGACCGGCCGAGGATGGCAGGTACACCTTCATAGTTGAGGATCCGGTTCTGGTGCCAGTGGCCGCCGATCAGCAGTTGGATATTGCACTGCTTGACGGTGTTCATCAATTGGAAGTAGTTGAGCACCGAAGTGTCTTGCGGATAATGGTTGACCAGAATCACCGGCTGTTCCGGCGGCAGGGCCCGGACCAGAGAATCGAGCCATGAGAGTGCTTCTTGGGGAATCAGGGCGGGGGCCATCCGCATGTTCGGGCCGCAGTTGCAGCCTAGAAACTTGATGCCGCCAGCCTCAAAATCAAACTGTTCGTAGCCGAAGACCTTCGCAAAACTGTTACAACCGCTCTCCGACCACTTGGCATCGTGATTGCCCGCCACAACCCAATAGGGATGGTCGAGCCCGTCGAGCATCCCTTTGGTAAAGGCGAATTCTTCATCCGTCCCGAAATCGGTCAGGTCGCCTCCGAAAATCGTGAACTGGATATCCGGCTGCGTATTGATGTCGGCGATGCAGCGCTGCAGATTCCCAATGTGCGAGGTCCCGTTGAGCGTGATATGGATGTCACTCAGATAAGCGAACTTGATGGGCTTGTCCTGCGCAGCCGCGCTGAGCGCTGCGCAGAACAGGCAAATGGCAAGAAGGCGTCTCATAACAACGACAGCAAATACTGTCCGTATTGATTCTTCTTCATCGGTTCGGCGATGGCACGGAGCTTTTCGGCCGTGATCCAGCCGTTGAGCCAGGCGATTTCTTCGAGGCAGGCAATCTTGAGGCCCTGGCGCTTCTCGATGACCTCGACGAAGGTCGAGGCCTCGGCAAGCGACTCATGCGTGCCGGTGTCGAGCCAGGCGAAGCCGCGGCCGAAGGTAAGCACCTTGAGTTCGTGGTCTGCAAGGAAGGCGTTGTTGACCGAGGTGATCTCCAGTTCTCCGCGGGCCGAAGGCTTCACTTCCTTCGCTACGCGGACCACTTTGTTCGGATAAAAGTAGAGGCCCACGACGGCATAGTTGCTCTTGGGCTCCTTCGGCTTTTCCTCGATGGTCTCGGGATTCCCGTCGGCATCGAACGACACCACGCCATAACGCTCCGGATCGTTCACCCAGCATCCGAAGACGGTCGCTTTCTTATCTTTTTCCGCATTATCGACAGCCTTCAATAACAGATCCCGGAAGCCCGTCCCGTGAAAGATGTTATCGCCCAAGACCATGCAGACCGCATCGTCACCGATGAATTCCTCGCCGATGATAAAAGCCTGCGCCAGCCCGTCGGGCGAGGGCTGCTCCGCATAGGAGAAATGCACACCGTAATCAGATCCATCCCCTAGTAAGCGACGGAAGCCCGGCAGATCGTGTGGCGTGGAGATGACCAGAATCTCCCGGATCCCCGCCATCATCAGCACGGAAATCGGGTAATAGACCATCGGTTTGTCGTAGATGGGAATCAACTGCTTCGAGATTCCCTTCGTGATAGGATAGAGACGGGTTCCGCTTCCCCCCGCGAGTACGATACCTTTCATGTCGAAGAAACTAACGGATGACCTGGGTGAAGACCGGGGCCTGGCCGTCCTCGACGAGGACGTAGACCTTCATCGAACGGGCCGTCGGTGGAAGATCCTTAGGGGCGTCGCCGCCGGGCATTTCACGCGGAAGATCCCGGGCCGTGAACAGATATTCCATTCCGCCGGGAACAGGACGGGAGGCCACCTCTTCCGCCTTGGCGTGCATCATCGGATAGTCGCCGACAGCGGCATCGAAGATGGCTGCTTCCTCTTCCGTAACGGGCTTCGATGCGGAGAAATCCTCCAGTTTGACCGGTTCTCCGGCAATGAATCCGCCGGCCTTCAGGAAGCGGTCAATTTCAGCCGGTACAGCATCGATCCGGGCGGCGCGGACGCCGTAGCCGGGCAGGACTTCTGCATTCGGAAGTTTGTCGGCGATGGCCTTTGCGCTGGAATCCAGGCCGCCGCTGCCGAAGGTGCAGAAGGGAACGACCTTCTTGCCGTCGAAGTTCTGCTTGGCCAGCACCGTGGCGATCGGCTGGGCATACGTGCCGAACCACACAGGATAGCCGAGGAAGATGATGTCGTAGTCGGAAACGTTGGCCTTCAGCGGTTGCAACTCGGGGAGGATGCCTCCCTGAAGTTCTTTCATACCGCGTTCGATAGTCGCCTGGAAGTCGCCGTTGTAGGGTTCGACGGGTATGATGGCCTCGATATCGGCGTTGAGGCTGGCCTGCAGCGCCTGCGCGACTTTCTCGGTCGTGCCGGTCTGCGAATAGTAAAGCACCAGAATCTTCGGAGCCTGGCTCCGGTTGCAGGCAAGGGCAAGTGTCATGGCCATTGCAAGGAAAAGGATTTTTTTCATATCAAATAATCGTAAATAGACAATATAACAGGAGGTCTTGCCGTGATTCACGGCTCCAGGCTGAAACGCCAGAGTTTGGAATGGCGCGGCTCGCGGGAAGTGTGGAACACCACATAGGCGTAGCCGTCGGCGAGGCAGATTCCTTCGGGCTCGTCGACCAGGTCGGTAACGTTTCTGCTCACGACAATCCGCTTTTCTTCCAGGTCCACCAGATGGAGGAAGAGCTCGTAGGGCGCGTAGCCGTCAGGAAGGTAGGCGTAGCGGCCGCGGACGATGCTGCCTTGCCAGATGTTGATGCCTTCGTCGAGGCGCGTGACATCCAGCACGTCCGCATCGGTCAGGTGCACTTCGCCGTTTTCATCGCTGTCGGCAAGCTTGGGAAGCCGGAACTTCTTGAGCAGTTTGTAGTCTCCGTTGCGGCCGCCATAAGTATAGATGAACCCGTTTTCGGCGTCGAGACACCAGTCGATGGTGCCTGCGTAATCCGTACCGGTGTAGAAAATCTTCTGGACGATGCGGCTCCCCTGCAAGGAAATGTCGGTGACGTAGCAGCAGTTTTCTCCGCCGCAGGAAGCAATGTACAGCAGCGGGAATTTCGACCGGCGGGAAGCCTTCTCCACGCCGAAGCAGGCGTTGTTGCAGTGGGACGTATTGCCTTCCAGCAGGAAGTTGGCGGCCAGGCGCTTTTTTTTCATGTCGAAGATGCAGATGCGGCCCTTGTCGTGCAGCACGAAGGCATATTTGTCGTACATGGCGAATCCCTGCGTCGAGCCTGTGACTTCTTCGCTTTCGGGTGTCCAGTCGGCAAAGTCGCAGATGAATTCTGCCTTGAACGGCGGAATCCCCGAAATGCGCTTGAACTCTTCGCGTGCCCGTTCGGCCTGCGCCCGGTATTCGGCGTTGGCCTGGAGAATGGCAAAGCCGATACAGGCGGCGGAAGCGCTGGCATCGACATCACTCTGCCAGTGACACCCGGCGATGACACGGCTTTCGCCGCTTTCAACCGCCCGGTGGAAAAGCGCCTCGGCAGCATTGGGGTTCACCTCAGCCAGGATCAGGGCAGCGCTCCAGGCGCGGATGGTATGGCCGGAAGGATAGGATCCTTCGGTGGCCAGCCAGGCGTCATCCTGGGGGAAGATGGAGCTTTCATGGAAACGGGCATACGGCCGCATCCGGAAATAATGGGCTTTGGGCCGGAAACGGATCTGCTCGATGGTTGAGACCCCGTTGACGAAAAGCCGGTAAATCTCAGGCGTCTGCTCCGGATCGATTGCATAGCCGAAAGGCTCGCTGTAGATGACCCGGGTGGTGTCGAGATTCCAGATCGCGTCGCGCTTCGCCTGGGCGAGGCGTACACTGTCCAGCCGCTGCGTCTTTCCCCACATGTACCGCATGATGTCGTGCGTGAAAGCTTCCCCGATGGTATCGGGCGGCGCCGGAAGACACTTGACCAGATTGGGGAGCTCATGCTCCGTTAGATACAAGTGAACATCCTGTGCCCGTACCCCTGTCGCGAAAACACCCGCATGCAGGAGAACAATCGTCAATGCAGCCAGAATCTTTTTCATGGTATATAATTATGATTGAGTCAGGATAGTGTCCCATCTGTAGCCGGGTTCCAGCGGGGTGAGGCCGGCGAGCTGCAGGATGCGGGCGACGAAGCCGTCGACCAGCGTGGGGAGGTCGGCAGGGCGGTTGTAGAAGCCGGGAGCAGCGGGAGCGATGATGGCTCCCGCTTCGGTCAGGGCCGTCATGTTGCGCAAGTGGATCAGGCTCAAAGGCGTCTCGCGTGGGACGAGGATCAGCGGCCGGCGCTCCTTGAGCTGTACGTCTGCGATGCGGGCGAGAGCGTCGTCGGCCGTTCCGGCCGCGATGCGGGCCAGCGTGCCCATGGAGCAGGGGAGGACCACCATCACGTCGGCGGCGGCGCTGCCGGAGCAGAACGGATTGAAGTAATTGTCGTTGTCGAGCAGCATGAAGCGGTCGGGGACAGGGCGGGCGTCGAGTTCATGATGCCAGACTTCCCGGGCCGTGTCGGTCATCAGTAGATGGATCCGCACGCCGTCCAGCGCAGCGGCCCGCTCCAGGAAGCGCTGGGCGTAGCAGGCGCCGCTGGCGCCCGTGACCGCCAGCACGACATTCTTGACCGACTTGCTAGAGGTACTCATCGAGCAGAATCTGCTTAAGTTGGGCCATGCCCACCGTGGCGGGTTCCTGGATTTGCTTGAAATACTTGTAGTCGAGCCGGATCGGCTTCGGGTCGATGAGGAAGATCGGCCGGCCGTACTGGATGTAGCGGAAGAGCCCGGCGGCCGGATAGACGTTGAGCGATGTGCCGATGATCAGCAGGATGTCGGCTTCGGAAACCGCATGGGCGGCCGGTGTCATCATCGGGACGGCTTCGCCGAACCAGACGATGTGCGGCCGCAACTGCACGCCGCGCTGGTCGCAGTCACCCAGATTGACGTCGCGGTAGCCGATGTCTTTCACACCCCGATCCTCCTGATCCTCAGGACGGACCTTGGTCAGCTCCCCGTGCAGGTGGATGATCTTGGTGGAACCGGCCCGCTCATGGAGGTTGTCCACGTTCTGGGTGACGACGGTCACGTCGAAATACTTTTCGAGCTCCGCAATGATCTCATGGGCGCGGTTGGGCTTCGCCTTCTCGAGCTGGTGGCGCCGCTCGTTATAGAATTTGAGCACGAGGCCTTTGTTGCGATACCATCCTTCGATGTCCGCCACGTCGGCCACGTTGTAGTTTTCCCACAGGCCATCGCTGTCGCGGAAGGTTTTGATGCCGCTCTCGGCGCTGACGCCGGCGCCGGACAATACGACGAGTTTTTTCATATCAGTTGAAATAGTAGTTTCTGAGCCACCAGGCGAAGAGCGGGTCGATGATCCGGGCGTTTTCTTCCCCGTCGAAGGTAATGACTTCTTTCTTCTGCAGCGCATCTTTCACGCGGAAGACATTGGCCGACGAGTTGAGGCGGTAGCGTTCCATCATCTCGGCGCTGCTGAGTTTTTGGACGCCGTCCACGATGGCGTGCAGCAGGTTGATCTGGTTGCCGGTCAGGTCGAGCAGCGTCTGCTTGAAGCGCGGGACATGGATTGACAGAAGCGTGTCGCGGGCCTGGTTGACGATTTTCCGGTTCACGTAGCCGACCGGCATGGCAAAGCAAAGTGCGCAGAGCTGCTTGACATACCACATGTTACCCGCGGCGATTTCGTAGATGGCCATGGCTTCCTCCATTTCGATGACCCGTCCGTAGTTGAGGAAAGTGGTGCGGATATACTCGCACACCAGCTTGCGGTCGAGCGGCCGGATCTCCAGGGTGCGGCACAGGATGTAGAAGCACCGGCGTTCCACGAAGATGCTCTTCATGGCATTGACGAAAGAGCCGGTGAACAGGTAATTCACCCGGTTGTGCCGGCTCCAGATGCGATCGAGGTCCGCGATGCGGAAATTCTCGTCCTCAAAGCGGAGAATGTTCTGGAATTCCTTGAAATAGACGACCATCTGCGCGCCGGCTTCCGTGGCGATGATGCCCGGCAGGTCGAAGATCTTGTTGCCGGAAATCTCGTCGATGCTGATTTCGAAGGGAAGCAGGGCGCCGCGGTTCACCTCGACGGCACACTCTTTCATCTTTTCGCGCCAGAGCGCGGAGAAATCTTCCAGCGTCCGGATGTTGAAAAGGTCGATGAGGCAGACGATCAGGTTGTTGCGGCGGGCACGGACCTGCTCGATTGCCTCGGTGACGATGGTCTCTTTTCCGCTGCGGGCTTCCCCGTAGATGGCCAGGCCCCGGCCTCCCTTTTCGAGGGTGGCGACAATCGTTCCGATTTCATCGGTGCGGCCGAGGATGCTGTTGCCGGCGGCGATTTTGTCAAAGGCAAACGGGAGGTCCATCAGGAGATTTAACAAAATTGTTACAAATATAGCAATTCTGTCGGGCTGTCACAAAAAAAACCGGCGTTGAAGCCGGTTTTTGTCAGAGTTCTTCAAAATTGACGTCCGCGAAGGAGTTCGATGGTTGTCCGGGTTCTTCCGCAACCGGAGCCTCCGGCTCCTGGGGAAGGCGTTCCCGAATATAGCCGATCACTTCCTGGAGTCCGTCGGCAAACTTGTCGAAGTCCTCCTTGTACAGGAAAATCTTGTGCTTGTCGTACACATAGCGGCCGTCGCGTTCGATGCGCCGCTTGCTTTCGGTGATCGTCAGATAATAATCGTTGCCCTTGGTGGCTTTTACATCAAAGAAGTAGGTCCTCTTACCCGCTCTTACAGGCTTCGAATAGACATCGTCCCCATTCCTTTCCGGATAGCCTGCATTGTCATAATCCTCAAAATACATAGTATGATGTTTTAAACGTTTTTCGAGTTTCTCTGACAAAGATAGATTTTATTTTTGAACGAAACCACTTATCTTTGTAAAAAATTCAGAAAACTTTGAAATGCTATCTCGCCGACTGATCCGTATCAAGGCATTCAAAACGCTCTTTGCATTCGTGGGCTCGGAGTCCGACAATGTCAATGCGGCGCAGAAGACGTTCCTTGAATCTTGCGACAAAGTCAAGGACCTCTATTATTTCATGCTCAACATCACCGCGTCGCTGGTCAACGTCGCGGAAGAGAAGATCGCTGTGGGCCTGCGGAAGTTCCATCCCACCGAAGCTGAGGCGCACCCCAACTACAAGTTTGTACGCAACCGTTTCGCAGCCCTGCTGGCCGACGATCCGGAATTCGGCCGCATCTGCCAGAAGCGCGGGCTGTTGTGGGGCGAATATGAGCCTTTCGTGCGCCATGTCTACAACTCCATGGTTACGAAGGAGTATTACCAGAATTATATGAATTCCGGCGAAGATTCCTTCGAGGAAGACTGCCAGTTGATCTCCTGCATCTTCCAGGACGAGTTTGAGGATAACGAAGAGCTCGAATCCATTCTCGAGGATCTCTCCCTGCTCTGGATCGACGACCTGGCCTATGCCCTCAATGCCGTGATTGCCGGAATTGACGAGACGCGCAGGAAGCACCGCATCATCCATCCGAACACCTTCCTCAAGGAAGATGACAAGGAGTTCGCGCTGCGCCTCCTCACCGAGTCGATCCTGCGCTACGACGAGTATTTCAAGCTGATGGAATCGCATCTCGACAACTGGAAGTCCGACCGCCTGGTCCTGACCGATGCCGCCCTCATCGTGATGGGCGTCACCGAAGCGGTGGTCTTCCCGACCATCCCGGTGAAGGTGACGATCAACGAATACGTCGAAATCTCCAAGTACTACAGCACGCCCAACAGCCGCATCTTCGTCAACGGCATCCTCGACCGCATTATCCAGGA
>JAFZAF010000059.1 GCA_017548335.1 Bacteroidales bacterium
CCATGAGGGGATGGTCGGCCGCAAGTGCGCTTTCCGCGCCGTGCTGGAGCTGACCTATGCGGACGGCAGCAAGGTCTTATATGGTACGGATACAGATTCTTGGAAGGCCGGTATCGCCGGTCCCGTAAAGCATGCGGGTATCTTCGATGGTGAAACATATGACGCCCGGGAACTGCCGGGCTATGCCACGCCCGAAAAACTGTCGGTCCCGGAAGTCAATACGGAATTCTCCGGGGAGATTCTCCCGTCCGAAGGGGCGGAAATATATCTCCGCCGGGACCTGGCTCTGAAGCCGGTCAAGGCCTATGTCTGGAAAGGCGCCACGGGCGCCAGAGAAAAGACGGACGATCAGCCGGCGGAACACGGCAAGGTTGTCATGATCCGGACGTACGAGGCAGGCGAGACGATGACGATCCTTCCCGGCGAGACGCTGGTGGTGGATTTCGGCCAGAACGCTTCCGCCGTCCCGTCATTCGTCTTCAAGGCAGCCGAGGGAACGGTGCTTACCTGCCTTCCGGCAGAGATTCTCAACGACAGCAACGGTGAGGTCAGCCGGGGCAACGACGGCCCGGCGGGCAGCGTGTACCGCCAGAATCTCCGGCTCAACGAACATTTCTTCCGGGTGGATTATACCTTCGCCGCTGCCGAAGATTTCGTGTCGTACGAACCGCGCTGCTCTTTCTTCGGCTACCGCTATATCTCCGTGACGGCGACGGACGAAGTCCAGATCCGTTCGGTGGTTTCCATTCCGGTCACTTCCATTGCGAAGGACTTGGAGTCCGGCACGCTCACGACGGGTGATAAATCTGTCAATCAGCTGATATCCAATGCTATGTGGGGACAGCGCTCCAACTATCTTTCCATTCCGACCGACTGCCCGCAGCGCGACGAGCGGCTGGGCTGGACGGCCGACACACAAGTATTTACCGAGACAGGGACATTCTTTGCGAACACCCGGCTGTTCTTCCACAAGTGGATGCGCGACATGCGGGATTCCCAGAGCGAAACGGGCGCTTTTCCGGGTGTCGCTCCGACGGCCCAGTATGGCAATGACATGATGCGCTTCGGCTGGGCCGATGCGGGTATCATCGTCCCCTGGACGATCTGGAAGCAGTTCGGCGACAACGAAATCGTCGACGAGAACTGGGAGGCGATGGACCGCTTCATGCAGCATGTCGATGAAACCCGCTACGACGAGGCCCTCGTCGGGGCGGAGAACGGTCATTTTGAATGGGCCGACTGGCTCAGCTATGAAGCCTTGGAAAGCAGCAGCGGAAAGTGGTATCTCGATGAGCCCACGCATCAGGCTTCGTTCGCCTACTGGCGGTATCTGGGTGCCTGCTATTGCGCTATTGATGCCGGCATGATGGCCGACATGGCGGCCGCTACCGGGCGTGACGCCGGGAAATACCGGGCCATGGAGTCGGCGGCCAAGGCTTTTCTGAAGGAACAGTGCCTGGATGCGAATGGGAATTTCCTGACGCCTATCTTGAATACGATGCAGACCCCGGCCGTTTTTGCGCTGAAGCTCGGCCTGGTGGAGGGTCGGGCGCGGGAAAATCTCATCGCGCGGCTCAAACAGAATTTCTCCGACCATGGCGACTGCCTCCAGACCGGCTTCCTGGGAACCTCCATCCTGATGCAGACCCTTACGGAAAACGGCATGGCGGACCTCGCCTATGACCTGCTCTTCCAGCGCAAGAATCCCAGTTGGCTCTATACCGTTGACAACGGCGCCACTACTATGTGGGAGCGCTGGAACAGTTATACGGCCGAAAGCGGTATGGGCTCCAACGGCATGAACAGCTATAACCACTATGCCTACGGTTGCGTGTGCCAGTGGCTTTGGGAGACGGCAGCAGGTATCGCCGCCGATCCGGCCGCTCCGGGCTTCAAGCATATCATCCTGAAGCCGATCCCTGACAAGCGCCTTGGCTCCTTGAGCGCCCGCTACGCGTCGGCGGCGGGCGTGATCGAAAGTGCCTGGAACTTTACCGAAGACGGCCAGTGGCACTGGACGTTCACGATTCCCGAAGGCGCCACGGCTTCGGTGACCGTCCCGGGCGAATCAGCTACAAAAGAATACACAGCCGGAACCTACAAAATGGATATCATCTGGAACAATCCTGCCCAGCGCGGCATCGACCAATGTGCCGCGCTTTGGCGGCCTGAAGACGGAACGAAGGAGGAATTCGACGCCTTCGTGAAACAATGGCTTGCGACGACGCCTGAGGCGCGGTACGCGCTTTTCGAAAAGCTTTCCCGTGCGTTGGAAATTTTCAACACACAGGCCAACCAGCTTACGATTGAGTTGGGACGCCCGACGGTGCTGGCCGAAGGGGAACCGGGAGAAATCGATTATCTGTTGAGCAGTTACGATGCTTCGGCGCATTTGTCGGACGACTTGTTCGCCAACAAGGTGGCGTTCATCACGATTTTGAACTTCCCGCATTATACGTTGGAGGAGAAGAATCAGTTGGGACCCGGATGGGACCGTCTGCAGTGGGCTTACGCCCGGCTTGGCGACAAGTTCACGGAGCGGGTGCCTGCTTCGGTCAGCCAGACGGTGACGGCGGTGCGCAGTGCGGCGGAAGCCTATGTGGATACGTACAACATCCGGATGGGCCATCTGCTGACCGAGGAAGGGGAGCGCCTTTTCCCCGAGGATATGTCGCTGCTCTCGCACTGGAACTTGCGCGACGAGCTCAAGTCAAACTACGCTGACGTGCCCCATGCCCATGAAAAGCAGGAGATGATCTATCAGGTGATGGAACGCATCGTCACGCAGGAGATTCCTGCGGCGGTGGTGAACAATCCGGAGTACGATTGGGCTCCGGTGTCGAATCGCGTTTGGAAAGACGGGAAAGAAGTCTCGCTCCCGGCGGAGGGAGATGTGCGCTATAGCCATATCCTGAATCAGTATCATACGTACCTGGAGTTGGATCGCTGGTGCCCGGCGATGCCTACGGCCATCGTCCGCAATTTTGAAGGGAGTATCGAGATGAACGACCGGGAGGTGGAAGATCTTTTTGTCCGGTTCATCACGTCCGACCAGGTGAAGCGCGTCGGGGCGCTGATCGCCCAGCGTCTCGGCCGCGACCTGCGGCCCTACGACATTTGGTACGACGGTTTCAAGAGCCGTTCGGCCTTCTCCGAGGACGATCTGACCGCCGAGACGCGCCGTCGCTACCCCGACGCTGAGGCCTTCCACCGCGACATGCCGCGCATGCTCCGTAACCTGGGCTTCGACGCGGCGGAGGCGCAGTTCCTCGCCGACCACATCGTGGTCGAGGGGGCACGCGGCTCCGGCCACGCATGGGAGTGCCTCGGCCGCACCGAGCCGGCCCGCCTGCGCACGCGCATCGGGGCGGAAGGGATGGATTACAAGGGCTACAATATCGCCGTGCACGAATTCGGTCACAACGTAGAACAGGTCACCGACCTCTATCACATCGATTACTATCCGCTTGCGGGTGTTCCCAATACCGCCCTCACGGAGTCCATGGCCTTCCTGTTCCAGGTGCGCGACCTGCAGCTGCTCGGCTACGGCCGGCAGGAGATCGATGCCAACGCCACGCTTGACATCTTCTGGGGTATGTATGAAATCATGGGCGTCAGCCTGGTGGATATGTACACCTGGCGCTGGCTTTATGACCATCCGAAAGCCACGGCTGCCGAACTGCGCGACGCCGTGCTGGCCGTTGCCCGGGATGTTTGGAACAAATATTATGAGCCGGTGCTCGGCACGCATGACTCCCCGCTGCTGGCCATCTATTCCCACATGCTCGACTATCCGATGTATCTGCCGAACTATCCGATCGGGCATATCGCCCACTATCAGCTGGAAGAGCATCTGGCGAAATGCGGCAGCGACGCAGCCTTCGCCGCGGAGCTGCAGCGCATCTACCGCCAGGGCCGCCTGACGCCCCAACTCTGGATGCAAGGCGCAGTCGGCGCCCCCATCAGCGTCGACCCGATCCTCTCGGCCGTTTCGAAGATCCTTGCAGCGCGTTAGCCGTTCTTACTGTCCGTTGCAGCGGGGGTGCTGTTAGGCAAGGATGGCGGCGGCGAGGGCTTCGAGTTTGGGGAGGTCTTCGGCGTGCATGCGGCTGCGGATCGTGACCAGGGGCTCGACGATCGTGATCTCTTTCATGGCGCCGAGCATTTCTTTCATGACGCGGCCGGCGCTGGGGGCCCAGCTGCCGTTTTCGATGAGGCCGACGGTCCGTTTCTGATAGCCTTTGGCTTGCAGGCGATAGAGGAAGTCGTGCATGGGCGTGAAGACACCTGCGTCGTACGACGAAGCGGCCAGGACCATCTTGCCGTAGCGGAAGGCGTCTTCCACGCATTCGGCCAGGTCGTCGCGGGTGATGTCGGCTATAGCTACTTTCGGGCAGCCTTTTTCGCGCAACATGTCAGCGAAACGCTCCGCCGCCGCGGCCGTACCGCCATGGATGGAGGCATAGGCCACAAATACACCTTCCGTCTCCACACCGTAGCTGCTCCAGGTCTGGTAGAGGCCCAGGTGGTAGCCCAGATTTTCGTTGAGGATCGGGCCGTGGAGCGGGCAGATCATCGCGATGTCGTAGCCGGCGATTTTCTTCAGCAGATTCTGCACCTGCACGCCATATTTGCCACAGATGTTGAAATAATAGCGGCGGGCTTCGCAAGCCCAGTCGTCATCGTCAGACACCCAGAAAGCGATCTTTGCCATGGCGCCGAAACGGCCGAAGGCGTCGGCCGAGAAGAGGAGCTTGTCGGCGGCGTCATAGGAAACCATCACTTCCGGCCAGTGGACCATCGGGGCCAGCGAGAAGCGGAGGGTGTGGGTGCCGAGGCTGAGGGTGTCGCCTTCTTTGACGGCAAGTGTGCGCCCCTCGAGCGCGATGCCCTCGAAGAATTGCGGCAGCATCTTGAGGGCCGCGGCCGTGGCCACCAGTGTCAGGGAAGGATATTGTTCGAGCATCCAGGCAATGAGGGCGGAATGATCCGGTTCCATGTGATGGATGATCAGATAATCCGGCGTACGGCCGCCCAGGCCTTCAGCCAGATTCGCTTTCCACTGCGCGCCTTTCCGGCCGTCGGCCGTATCGAGGACGGCAACCTTTTCGTCGAGGATCAAGTAGGAATTGTACGACATCCCCTCGGGAACGACATACTGGCTTTCGAATAGATCGAGGTCGAGGTCGTCGACACCGATAAACTTGACGGAAGGAGTAATATCTTGAATCATCGCGGTGTTTTTTAGATTTAGAATAACAAAAATACGTATTTTTGTAAAATGTTATCCATTTCTATACGATTATAAACGTTTTTAAACGAATCCAAACAAATCTTCAATAACCCATGAAACGCATTTTTGCCATTGTACTGGCGATCCTAGCCATGACAGCCTGCACCAAAGACCGCACGAACCCGTTCTTCGCAGAATGGGACACGCCCTACGGCATCCCTCCGTTCGAACAGATCCAGGAAGCCGACTACATCCCTGCCCTTCAGGAAGGGATCCGGCAACACAACGCTGAAATCGAAGCCATCGTCAACAATCCGGAAGCGCCGACCTTCGACAATGTGATCACCGCCTACGACATGTCGGGCGACCTGCTCAGCAAGGTTGTCGGCGTGCTCTTCAATCTTGCCGAGACCGACAATACCCCGACGCTTGAGAAGATCGTCGAGGAAGCTACCAACCTGATGTCGCAGCACGAAAACGACATCACCTTCAACAAAGCGCTCTTCGCCAAGGTCGAAGCCATCAACAAGCAGAAAGAATCGCTCGGCCTGACCCGTGAACAGGACCGGGTGCTCGACAAGGTCTATCGTTCCTTCGCTGACGAAGGCATCGCCCTTGATGATGCCGGACAGGCCCGGATGAAAGAGATCAATACCGAACTCTCCGCCCTGAGCAACCGCTTCGGCAATTATCTCCTGAAAGAAAACAACGCCTTCAAGGCAAAGTTCGGCGTCGCCATCTCCGAATACACCGACGCCATGACGACCGAAGAAGACCGCACCAAGCGCGAAGAAATGTTCCGCGCCTACTCGAACCGCGGCAACAACGGCAACGAGAACGACACCAAGGAAATCATCCTCAACATCCTCAAACTCAAAGAGGAGAAGGCCAAGCTGCTGGGCTATGAGAATCCGGCCGCACACATCCTCAGCGACAAGATGGCCAAGACGCCGCAGGCCGTGGATGCTTTCCTGGCCAACATCTTCAAGTATGCCGTCGCCCGTGCAAAAGAAGAGGTGAAAGACATGCAGAAAGTGATGGACGAGGACATCAAGGCCGGCAAGGTCGAGAAAGGCGCCAAGATCCAGCCGTGGGACTGGTTCTACTACGCCGAAAAAGTCCGCAAAGCCAAATACGCCCTCGACGAGGAGACCACCAAGCCGTACTTCCAGATGGAGAATGTCCGTGAAGGCGTCTTCAACACCGCTTCGAAACTCTACGGCCTGCAGTTCGAGAAGATCGAGAATGCACCGAAGTACCATCCCGACGTGGAGGCTTTCAAGGTGAGTGATGCCGACGGCTCGCTGATCGGCGTGCTGACCACCGACTATTTCCCGCGGGAAAGCAAGCGCGGCGGTGCCTGGATGAACAACATCCGCGACCAGTACGTGACGGTCGACGGCCAGATGGTCCGTCCGATCATCGTCAACGTCGGCAACTTCAACAAGCCGACGGCCGACACGCCTTCGCTACTGAGCCTCGACAACGTGGGAACCATGTTCCACGAGTTCGGCCACGCCCTCCACGGCCTGCTCAGCCAGTGCCACTATCACACGGTCAGCGGTACGGCCGTCGCGCGTGACTTCGTGGAGCTGCCTTCGCAGATCAACGAGAACTGGGCCTTCCAGAAAGAGGTGCTCGCCGGCTATGCCAAGCATTACCAGACCGGTGAGGTGATTCCCGACGAACTGGTGGAGAAGATCATCGC
>JAFZAF010000060.1 GCA_017548335.1 Bacteroidales bacterium
AAAAGAAAAAAGCGGTCTCCTTATCCAAGGGAGATCGCTTTTTTCTTTTAACCTAAAACTTAACCTATGAAAAAACTATTCGAAATAAAGGTTAAGCAAAGGCCGTGCCAAAATTGGATCAATTTGCTGGAGTGATCGAAATAATCTGCACTTTCCGGAGCGGACGGTCGCGGAGGTCGGTGCGTTCGGATGCAATCTTGTCGATGACGGGCAGGCCGTCGACCACTTCGCCGAAGATAGTGTATTCTCCGTCAAGGTGCGCGCAGTTCGCCGGGTCCTGGACGATGTAGAACTGGGAGCCGGACGATTCCTTGGCCGGATTAACCTGGTCGCCCCGCCGGGCGGCCGCCAGGGCACCTTTCTTATGCGTCTTGCCTTCCACGATTTCGGCCGGAATGGTATAGCCCGGACCGCCTGTGCCGTACTGGGCCACTTTGGAAGAGTCCCGCGTAAACGGGTCGCCGGCCTGGATCATGAATCCTTTGATGATCCGGTGGAACAGCAGTCCGTTGTAGAAGCCGGACTTGGCCAGTTTCAGGAAGTTGTCGCGATGAAGCGGGGTTTCCGCGTATAACTTGACGGTCATCGTGCCGTCGCTGGTCAGGATTTTCAACAGCGGTTCTTCACCGAGTTCCGCCCATTTGTCGGCGGGCACAGCAGGGATTTCGTTCATGGGTTTGATGGCTGGTTTCTGTTCCGTGGCCTGTTCCGAAGCCTGTTCTGTGGCGGAGGGCTCCTCATCGGGAGGATTGGTCACCTTTCCGTCCTTGCAACCCGCCAGCAGGAGAAGGCAGGCCAGGAAAAAGTATGCGAAACGGTATTTCATAGAATGTACTTTTTGCAAAGCCAAAATTAGTGATTATTTCTTAAATTTGTCAGTTAAATCGCAGGCAAATGGCAAATCCGATCAAGCAGCTGGCTGGCGAAACCGCCATCTACGGCCTGAGCACCATCTTGGCGCGGATCATCAATTTCGCGCTGGTTCCGCTCTACACCCGCGTGCTCACCCAGTCGGATTTCGGGGTCATGTCTGAATTCATGGCCTACATCGCCATGCTGCAGGTGGTGCTGACGCTCGGACTGGAAACGGGATGCTTCCGCTACGCCACCAAAGAAGGCGCCGATCCCAAACAGGTTTTCTCCAACGCCTTCGTGACGGTTTTCGGCATCTGTGCGTTGTTCCTGGCCTGCATGGTTGTCTTTGCGGGCGATATTTCCACGGCGATGGGGTATGCGGGACACGCCAAGCTGATTGTCTACTGCGGCCTGATCCTGTTCCTGGACTGCACGACGGCCATCCTGTTCGCCAAGCTCCGCCATGAGCACAAGGCCCTCAAGTTCGCCGTCATCAAGACGCTCAAGATCCTGACGGAAGTGGGCGTCAATCTCCTGCTCTACCTGGTGATGGCCGCCCGCTTCGCCCGGAATCCCGATCACTGGCTCACCCGCTTCGTGAGTGCCGCGCCCGATTTTACTTATCCGATCTTTGCCATTCTGGTCAGCTGCCTGGTCTGCCTGATCCTGATTGCACCGGAACTGCTGAAACTCACTTTCCGGCTGGACCGCCAGCTTATCCGCCGGCTTCTCATGTATTCGCTGCCGCTGATGGTCGCAGGCCTGCCGGGCATCATGAACGATGTGCTCGACCGCGTGCTGATGCGTTTCATCAATGCGGATCCGGTGAACTGGCGGGCTGACCTCGGCGTCTACCAGGCGGCCGTGAAGCTGGCCGTGATCATGCAGCTCTTCGTACAGATGTTCCGCTATGCCGCGGAGCCCTTCTTCTTCCAACGCGAGCGGGACAAGGGCGGGAAGAAGATCTATGCCGACGTGCTCAACTACTTCACGGCCTTCTGCATGTTCGGTTTTGTGGTCCTGATGCTCTTCATGGACGAAATCGGCTTGATCCTGGGCAAGGATTTCCGCGTGGGACTCGACATCACGCCCATCATGCTGATGGCCTATGTGATCACGGGCATTCTGTTCAACGTCAATATCTGGTACAAACTCTCCGAGAAGACGGGCTACGCGGTTTGGATCACCCTGGCCGGCCTGGTGGTGACTGTCGTGGTCAACCTGATCTTCATGCCGCGTTACTCCTACCATGCGGCAGCCTGGGCCCACATCGCCAGCTATCTCACGATGCTGGTGCTGACCGCCGCGCTGGGCCGCAGGCATTATCCCATTCCCTACAACTGGGGTGTGGTCCTGCTGCTGATTGCAGCAGGACTCGGAGTCTGGGGACTGAGCCGTCTCTTGCCTGAAATGGGACTTTGGGCAAAAATACTGGTACATTCCGCCTTTGTGCTGCTCTATATTGCCATTGCTTTTGTTATATTTGCAAGTAGAAAGAAACGGACCGCCTGATGAAAGTGAAGATTGTCAACCATTCGCCCTTCGGACTCCCGTCCTATGCCACGGCTCTTTCGGCCGGAATGGATCTTCGGGCCAACCTGCAGGAACCGCTCGTGCTGGATTCCCTGGATCGCGCCCTGGTCCCGACCGGACTCCATATTGAGTTGCCGGAAGGATTTGAAGCGCAGATCCGTCCCCGCAGCGGACTGGCCGCCAAGCATGGCATTTCGATCGTCAATGCGCCGGGAACCATCGACGCCGACTATCGCGGGGAAATCAAGGTGGTGCTGGTGAATCTTTCTAAAACGCCTTTCACCGTCCAGCCCGGAGAACGGATCGCCCAGATGGTGGTGGCCCGGCACGAAACGGTGGAATGGGAACCGGTGGAAACGCTGGAAGAGAGTGTCCGCGGAAGCGGCGGATTCGGATCGACAGGAAAACAATAAGATAAGCTATGATATCAGTAGAGGAGTTGTACGCCCTTTACAAAAGGTGCTCGGGAATTACGACGGACAGCCGCAACATCAAGGACGGCGTCATGTTCTTCGCTCTCAAAGGTGAAAAGTTCGACGGAAACGACTTCGCCCTCGAGGCACTCAAGTCGGGTGCCCGCTATGCCGTTGTCGACCGGTTCCTGCTGGAAGGAACGTCCTACCGGGGCCGCAAATGCATCGTCGTCGAGAATTCGCTGGAGATGCTGCAGAAGATGGCTGCCTACCACCGCCGGCAATTCGACGTTCCCGTCATCGGCATCACGGGTACCAACGGGAAGACCACGACCAAGGAACTGGTCTTGGCCGTACTGGCCAAGAAATTCAATGTCGTGGCCACCCAGGAGAACTTCAACAATCACATCGGCGTCCCCTTGACGCTCTTCCGCCTGGACGAACGGACCGATGTCGCGGTGGTCGAAATGGGCGCCAGCGCCCCGGGCGAAATCTCCGGACTGACGAAGATTGTCCAGCCCACCTGCGGCCTGATCACCACCGTGGGCAAGGCGCACCTGCAGGGCTTCGGCTCTTTCGAAGGCGTCAAGAAAGCCAAGGGAGAACTCTACGACATCCTGCGGCAACGCGGCGGCATGGTCTTCTACAACGCCGACAACGAGCATCTCTGCGAGATGGTGTCGCACCGGCCGGGCCTCCGCACGCGCAAGTACGGCGTCCGGGAACAGGGCGTCCAGATCCTGCCCGCCACGGCGGAATCGCCGTTCCTTCGCCTCGAACTGGAGAAAGAAGGCCGGAAAGTGACGGTCACTACGCATCTGGTCGGCGACTACAATGCCGACAATGTGATGGCCGCCCTGGCCATCGCGGACTTCTTCGAAGTTCCTTTCAACAAGGCCGTGGCCGCCATTGAAGCCTATCGGCCTTCCAACAGCCGCAGCCAGCTGGTCAAGACGCGCGAAAACACGCTGATCATCGACGCCTATAATGCCAATCCCTCCAGCATGAAAGCCGCCCTCGACAACTTCGCAGGCACCGACTTTGCCAACAAAGTGCTGATGCTGGGCGATATGCTCGAACTCGGCGAAGAATCGTCCGAAGAGCACCGTACCGCCTTGCGGCGGGCCATGGAAGTAGCCCCGCGCATCTTCGTGGTCGGGGAAGCGTTCAGCCGTGCCTCCCGCACGCTGCATGCCGATCCGAAGCAGGTAAAGGCCTTCCCGGACATCGACGCGCTCAAAACCTTCGTACAGGAGAACCCGCTCAAAGAGAGCACCATCCTCATCAAGGGCTCGAACGGCAACCACATGCAGAAGGTCGTTGACGCCCTGTAAGAAAAGTTTGTATTTCAAAATTAATCCGTATATTTGCAGGCCCTTTCTCGAGAAGATGGGGAAGTTACGATTATTGAACTGATTATTAACTTTAAGCATTTGTACAAATGGCTGTAAAAATTCGTCTCGCACGTCACGGCAAAAAGAATTATGCCTATTTCCACATTGTCGTGGCCGATGCCCGCGCACCGCGCGACGGCCGTCTGATCGAACAGATCGGCCTCTACAACCCGAACACCAACCCCGCCACCATCGTCCTTGACGGTGAACGTGCCCTCGACTGGCTCAACAAAGGTGCCCAGCCGACCACGACGGCCCGTCGCATCCTCTCCTATGAGGGCGTCCTGCTGAAGAAGCACCTCCAGGGTGGCGTGGCCAAGGGCGCTTTCTCCGAGGAGGAGGCTGAGCGCCGTTTCGCCGCTTGGAAGAACCAGAAGGAATCCAAGGTCGCTTCGAAGAAGCAGACCATCGCCAACGCGACCGCCGAGGCCGCCAAGGCTGCCATCAAGGCGGAAGCCAAGGTGAACGAGGAACGTGCAGAAGCCATCGCCAAGAAGAAGGCTGAAATCGCCGCTGCTGCCGAGGCTGCTGCCCGTGCCGCCGCCGAAGAAGCCGCTGCTGCTGCCGCCCAGGCTGAAGCTGCTGCTGAGAATCCGGAAGCCTAAGCGCGGAATGAAGGTGTTAAAATCCTGGGGTGCATCCGGCGAAGTGGTGTTGAGCCGCTCGGATGAAGATCCCGAGGATTGGAAGAATCGGGAACCGGCATTCATCGAATTCGATGGATTGCCGGTTCCTTTTTTCTTCGAATCCGTGCAGGAGAAGGGCAACCGTTGCATCGTCAAATTCGAAGACATCGACTCCCTGGCCGAAGCTGAAGAGCTGGTCGGGCGGGAAGTGAGGTTCTCCGACGAGGATGAAGAAGCGGAAGACACCCTGGTCGGCCTGCAAGTCCGGGACAGCCGCTCGCGCCGCCTCGTGGGCGAAATCGTAGATTTCAGCGATTACGGCGGCAACATCGTCCTCACGGTAGAAACCGAAGACGGCCGTGAGATCCTCCTCCCGTTCCACGAGGAGCTTATCGTCAGCATTCACGACGAAGTCATCACGCTGGATATTCCTGCCGGATTAATCTAATTGTATTCAACTTTGGCACGGCCTTTGCTTAACCTTTATTTCGAATAGTTTTTTCATAGGTTAAGTTTTAGGTTAAATGAAATAGGGCGACCCGCTGTTCTGCGAGCCGCCCTTTTTCTTTGTGTCCGTACGGGTTCTAGACAAACGATTCGATGACCGAGCGGGCTTCGGAGATCTTCTGCTCAAGGAGCTTGAGACTCGTAGCTTCACAGAGGAAGCGGAGATACGGCTCGGTATTGGAGGGACGGACGTTGAACCACCAGTTCTTGAATTCGACGCGGTAGCCGTCGAAGTCGTAGAAGGCCGTATGCTTCTCGGCTTCCATGAAATGCCGCTTCACGGCATCCATCGCCGCCTGTTTGTCGGCGACGCGGAAGTTGATCTCGCCGGAATTCTCATACCGTTTGATGCGGGCCATCATCTCGGAGAACTTGATTCCCTCGCGCTTCAACCTGGCTACGATGTTCAGGACCATCACGCCGGCCAGCAGGCCGCTGTCGGAATAGAAGAAATCGCGGAAATAGTAGTGTCCGGCCACTTCACCGCCCCATACTCCGCCCAGTTCGCGGAGACGGGGCGCCGCGAAGGCGCGGCCTACCTTCCACATGGCGATCTCGGCGCCCAGCGGTTCCAGATACTCGGCCACGGACTTGGAACTGCGGATGTCTTCCAGCACGATACCGGTCTCGCCTTTCTCCTTGATGAAATACTCTCCCAGCAAAGCAATGATCAGGTCGGGCGCGATGAAACGGCCCGTCTCGTCGATGAACATCACACGATCGGCATCGCCGTCGTAGATGACGCCTACATCACACTTCTCGGCGATCACCAGTTTCTGCAGGTCCACGACGTTTTCCGGTTGGAACGGATTGGCCTCGTGATTGGGAAAACTGCCGTCAAGCGTGTCGTACAGATAGATGGGCTGTTCCCCGAACAGCTGGTGCACGAAAATCGAGGCCATGCCGTTGGAACAGTCCATGCCGATCTTCAAGTTGGAGAAATCCTGCTCGAATCCTTTGAGGAACGAAACATATTCTTCGCGGACATCGTAGTCGCGGACCGTGCCGCGTTCCGGAACGACCGGAGTGGGACGTTCTTCAAGGATCCAGCGCTCGATGGTACTCAGGCCAGAGTCGTATCCCACCGGCAGGGCCAGTTCCCGGGAGATTTTCAGGCCGTTGTCTTCCTTGGGATTGTGGGAAGCCGTGATCTGGATCGAAGCCTTGAAGCCGTGCCGGGCGGTCACGTAATAGACGAACGGCGTGGTACTCAGGCCGAGATCCCAGATTTCGGCCCCGGCGTCGAGCAGGCCGCGGATGACAGCATCGTGGAGGGCCGGAGAAGAAAGGCGCATGTCGCGTCCCACCAGGACCCGGCGGGTATCCAGCAATTCAGGGAGGAAATACGCCACCTTGTAGGCCAGTTCGGGCGTCAGGTCCGTCCCGAAATGACCGCGGATGTCGTACGCGTGGAAAGCTTTCAGTTTCATATCGTCATTTTTTATCTGTCTTCACACGGTAGCGGGTACGGACATTGCCCCGGCTGATATTCATCAGCTTGCCGGTCAACATTTTCCGCCGGATGGGCGAAGCATGGTCCGTAAAGAGGATGCCGTCGAGGTGGTCCATCTCGTGCTGGACCATCCGGGCGGCAAATCCGCTGAATTCCTCCTCGACTTCCTCGAAGTCAAGATTGAGGTAGCGGACCCGGATCGTTTCGGGACGCGAGATGTCGGCATCGACGCTGGGGATGCTCAGGCAGCCTTCTTCGTACGAGCACAACTTCTCGCTCTCGAAAGTAAAACGGGGATTGATCATTTCGCGATGGAAACCCTTGAGTTCGGGATAGCGGTCGGTCAGGTCGTTGCCGTCCACCACCAGGATGCGTTTGGAGATGCCGACCTGCGGAGCGGCCAGGCCGCAGCCGTCGGCATGGTGCATTGTTTCGACCATGTCGGCGACGAGTTTCCGCAGGCCTTCCCGGTCGGAAAGGTCATCCTCTTGCGCCGGTGTACGCAAGACCTGGGAGCCATATAAATAAATAGGTAGTATCATGTCGCTGGTTTGTCTCGGTCCAGATAGGTCTGCAGGATGAGGGCAGCACTCACTTTGTCCACGGCGTTCTTGTCGCGCCGGTCCATCTTCTTCACGCCCCCGTCGATCATCGCCCGGTGGGCCAGCACGGAAGTGAAGCGTTCGTCTTCCAGGGTAACGGGCACCTGCGGAAAGTGCTTCCGAAGCAGGTTCAGGAACTGGTCCACGTCACGCGCAGCGGCGGAAGGCGTGTTGTCCAGATTCATGGGATAGCCGACGACGAAGCGTTCGACGGCTTCGTTTTCGGCATATCTTTTCAGATAATCTATTATCTTTGCAGACGGGACAGTATCCAGGGCGGAAGCAAAGATCCGCAGCGGGTCGCTGACCGCGACGCCGACGCGTTTCCTGCCATAATCGATTCCGATGATTCTGTCCATATTTTGCAAAGTTAACGATTTCTATGGCAAAACAAGAAAGAAAATTGGACAGGCATCAGCTCCTCAACATCTCGGCCGGCGTGCTGGTGGTGATGCTGCTGACCTACCTGCTCATCGCCCATACACCGCTGCGACGGACCCTTCCGGGCTACCCTTCCCGGGAAACCCGGCAGGCCGCCATCGAGAATTACCAGAAAATCGACTCGCTTGAAAAAGTGATTGACTTGTGGGCCTTCCAGGTGGCCAACATCCAACGGATCGCCACCGGACGCGAGCCGCTCCCCATCGACTCGATGCGGCTGGCCCAGGCAGGAACCGAGCCGGACGAAGCGGAACGCGCCGCCTGGGCGGCCAGCGACTCGCTGCTCCGCGCCCAAGTCGAACAGATTGACGCCGGCCAGCTCGCCGCCCCTGCACCGCCGCCGTTGGAAGCGCTGCGGGACCTTAAGTTCTACCGCCCGCTCCGCGGGACGCTCAAAGAAGGATTCAGCCGGACAGGCAGCCATCCATACCTGGATCTATCCGCTCCTTCCGGAACGCAGGCCAATGCCATTCTCGATGGAAGGATCGTTTCGGCCGAATGGAACGAAGTGGAGGGTTGCACCCTGAAGATCCAGCACGAAGGCGACCTTACCTCTTTCTACCGGCATGCCGACCGGCTGCTCAAAAGCGTAGGAGAGCAGGTGAAGGCCGGAACGCCTGTCGCCGTCGTCGGGGAAACCGGTGAACTCTCCCAGGCCCTCATCCAGTTGGAACTCCGCTACAAGAACCAACCCATCGATCCGGCCCTTTACATCGCATTCTGATGGAACGACAAGCCAAGCGACAGATTGCCATCCTCGGGTCCACCGGGTCGATCGGCACCCAGGCCCTGGACGTGATCGGACAGCATCCCGACCGCTTCGTGGTGGACCTGCTCACCGCCAACAACAACAGCCGCCTGTTGATCGAACAGGCCCGACGCTTCAATCCCTCCGCAGTCGTCATCTGCAACGAGTCCCTTTACGACGAAGTATTCGCCGCTCTCGATCCCCTCGACATCAAGGTTTTCACAGGCATCGACTCGATCTGCGAACTGCTCAAGGCCCCCCAGATCGACCTTGTGCTCACCGCCATGGTCGGATTCAGCGGACTGCGTCCCACTATTGCTGCCATCCGGGCCGGAAAAGCGATCGCCCTGGCCAACAAGGAGACGCTTGTGGCGGCCGGTGCCCTCGTCATGCCCCTGGCACGCCACTACGGAGTTCCCATCCTCCCTGTCGATTCGGAGCACTCCGCTATTTTCCAGTGCCTGCAGGGCGAACATGCCCGCCTCGAGAAAATTCTTCTCACCGGTTCGGGCGGCCCGTTCCTCCACAGCACCCGCGAAGAAATCGCCGCCGCCACACGCGACCAGGCACTCAATCACCCGCGCTGGAAAATGGGCGCCAAGGTGACCATCGACTCGGCCAGTCTCATGAACAAAGGACTCGAACTGATCGAAGCCCGCTGGCTCTTCGACGTGGAGCCGGAAGACATCGAAGTCGTGATCCATCCGCAGTCCATCATCCACTCGATGGTCCAGTTCTCGGACGGATGCGTGATGGCCCAGCTGAGCCAGCCCGACATGCGACTGCCCATCCAGTTCGCGCTCTCCTATCCCTACCGCATCGACCTGAACACCCGTCGGCTCGATTTCGCGGAACTGGGGACCCTCAGCTTTGAAAAACCGGACCTGGAGCGTTTCCCCTGCCTGGGCCTGGCTTATGAAGCGTTGGAAAGAGGCGGAAATGCCACCTGCATCATGAACGGCGCCAACGAAGTAGCCGTCGCCGCCTTCCTGGAAGGCAAGATCCGGTTCCCGGAGATTCCGGAAATCATCGCCGACGTACTGGCGCATTGCGATTTTATCGCAGAACCCGGCCTGGAGCAGATTTATAGCACGGATTTTGAAGCGAAACGCTTGGCTGCGGCACTTGTCGATAGAAAAACGCACTGATGGTTGTATTGATCAAAATCGTCCAGGTCATCCTGGCTCTCTCCCTGCTCGTGCTTTTCCATGAGTTCGGGCACTATACCTTTGCCAAACTGTTCAAGACGCGGGTCGAAAAGTTCTACCTCTTCTTCAACCCCAGGCGTTCCTTGCTGAAATTCAAACGTTTCGACGGAAAATGGCACTGCAAGTTCTTCGCCTCCAACGAGGATCCTGCCTGGAACGCCCATCCGGAGCAAACGGAATATGGCATCGGATGGCTGCCGTTCGGCGGCTATTGCAAGATTGCCGGCATGATCGACGAATCGATGGACACCGAAGCATTGAAACAGCCCCCGCAGCCTTATGAGTTCCGCACGAAAAAGGCCTGGCAGCGTTTCTTCATCATGTTCGGCGGCGTACTCTTCAACTTCATCCTGGCCATCATCCTCTATGCGGCGATCCTGGGAACCTGGGGAGAAGAGTATCTGCGCAACGAAGACGCCGTCTACGGCATAGCCGTCAACGACTTGTCGCAAGAGATCGGATTCCGCTTCGGTGACCGGATCCTGGCCTTCGACGGCGTACCGACCGAGAATTTCAGCAGCCTGCAGGTCGATCTGGTGCGGTCCCAGGCCCGGGAAGCCACCGTCCTGCGCGACGGCGATACCCTGAAGGTTGCCATCGACCCGGTCTATCTGCCGGCCATGCTCAACACTCCCGGCATGTTCGACCTGGCCTTCCCGTTCGTAGTGAAGGAAATTCAGCCCGAATCACCCAACCTGGCCTCCGGCCTGCAGGCCGGCGACACCTTGAAGGCCGTGGACGGACAAGCCATGATTATCGTCCAGCAGATCCAGCAGGAACTGCTCCGGCACAAGGGCGAAGCGATCCAAGCCACCGTCCGCCGACCCGCCGGACGGCTCGACATCCCTTTGCAGGTCGATACAGCCGGACACATCGGCGTCCTGCTCGACACCGACCTGAACCAGTTCTTCCACGTCACGACCCGCGAATACAACCTCTTGTCCGCCCTGCCGGCCGGCGCCCGGAAGACTTGGACCACCATCAAAGGCTATGTACAGGAACTCGGCCTGATCTTCTCGCCGAAAACCCAGGCCTATAAGTCCGTGGGCAGCTTCATCGCCATCGGGCGCATCTTCCCCGACAGTTGGGACTGGTACAAGTTCTGGACGCTCTGCGCCCTGCTCTCCATCATGCTGGGCGTGATGAACCTGCTGCCCATCCCCGCGCTCGACGGCGGACACATCCTATTCCTGATCTTTGAAATGCTGACCGGACGGAAACCTTCCGACAAGTTCATGGAGGTGGCTGAATGGATCGGCATGGCCTTGCTGCTGATGCTGATGGTCCTGGCCTTCGGCAACGACATCCGCAGTCTTTTCTAATCCTGACAAAACAATCCCCGGTATACCATGAAACAATACATCCTCCTGTTCGCGTTGCTCCCGAGCCTTCTGCTCCTGACCGGCTCCTGCGCGAAAGAAACAACGAAGAAACAGCTCCTTCCCTCCATCAGCGGCAAGGCGGGCGAAGTGGAGATTGTCTCCAGCAAAGCACTCTGGGAGTCGGAAGTAGGCAACGCCGTCCGCACCGTCCTGCAGGCAGAGTATCCTTTTACGCCGCAGAAAGAAACCAAATTCCGGATTTACAACGTCCCGCCCGAGGGCTTTGTCAACGTGTTCCGCTTCCACCGCAACATCCTTTATGTCCACATCGCCGATACTTGCAGCAACAAGCTGGTCGTCAATAAGAACGTCTGGGCGGAGCCCCAGACCATGATCTCCGTCTTCGCGCCCGACGAGGCCTCCGCTGCCGAGATCATCCTGTCGCATGACCAGAAAATCTGCGAGACCTTCGAAGATGCGGAGCGCGAACGGGTCATCATCAACGCCAAGTCATTCCCGAACGAGGGCCTGGCCATGCTCGTGCGCAACCAGTTCGGCGGAAGTCCGTGGTTCCCTTCGTCCTACACCATGAAGAAGCAGACCGACGATTTCGCCTGGATTTCCTATGAGACGACCTATACCACCCAGGGCGTGTTCATCTACAAGTTCCCTTATACCGGCGAGAAACAGTTCACGCTCGAAGCCCTTGTGGCCAAGCGCAACCAAGTGATGAAAGAGAACGTGCCCGGCTCGCTCGAAGGCAGCTACATGATCACCAATCCTGTCATCAAGCCCGGATACTGGCAGAAAACCTACCGGGGCCGCACCTTCACGGAGATCCGTTCGCTCTGGGAAACCCAGAACGACTACATGGGCGGACCCTTCATCAGCGATGCTTTCCAGAGCTCCGACGGAAAGGACGTGATCGTAATCGAAGGTTTCGTGTATGCGCCCAAATATGACAAGCGCGACTACCTGCGACAGCTTGAAGCCATCATCTATTCCTGGCACTGAGCAGGAAATAAAAGCAAAAGCGCAGAAAAAATTTGTAGTTGAAAAATCTTTTTCTATCTTTGCGGTCCCATTCTGAGAAGCATGGGTCGTTGGCGGGTTCGTCTATCGGCTAGGACGAGAGATTTTCATTCTCTAAAGAGGAGTTCGACTCTCCTACCCGCTACCAAAAATATAAAAAATCAAGTAATGGCAAATCACGCATCAGCAGACAAGCGTTTCCGCCAAAGCGAGAAGCGCAGAGTGCATAACAAATACTATGCACGCACGACAAGAAACGCCATCAAGGCGATCCGCAACACGACCGACAAAGCAGCAGCCGAGGCTTCCATGCCGAAGGTGTTCGCCATGATCGACAAACTGGCCAAGATCGACGTCATCCACAAGAACAAGGCCGCCAACCTGAAGAGCGGTATTGCAGTTTATGTGAACAAGCTCGCATAAATTGCTTTTTTGTCGAGAGTATCTGAAAAAACTTTCCAACCTTTGTTGGAAAGTTTTTTTATATCCTTTTCGCCATGAACAACAATAGCATCAAGACTTGGGGTGAGGAAGAGCGGCCGCGGGAAAAGCTGATGCAACAAGGGGCCGCCGCCCTCACGAACGCCGAACTGCTGGCCATCCTCCTCCACGCGGGAACCCGCGAAAAGAGCGCCGTCGACCTGGCACGCGAAGTCCTTTCCCGATGTAGCGGGCGGCTCGATGAATTGTCCCGCAGGCAAGCAGGGGCCATGATGGACGTAGCAGGAATCGGTCCGGCCAAAGCCACGACCATCCTCGCCACCTTCGAACTCGCCCGCCGCCTGGCTGCCGAAATACCGGAAGAAGACCTGACCATCCGGAGCTCCGGAACCGTCGCCCGCATGATGGCCCCGTTCCTGCGCAACCTGGCCCACGAAGAGTGCTGGGTCCTGTACCTCAACCGCGGCAGCAAGCTGATCGGCAAGGAGAAAGTCAGTTCCGGCGGCCTGAGTTCCACCGTCATCGACATCAAGATCATTGTCAAGAAAGCCGTGGAGCGGCTCTCCAGCGGACTGATCCTCGTCCACAACCATCCGTCCGGCAATCCGCAGCCCGGCGAGCAGGACCGCGCCCAGACCGAAGCGCTGCGCAAAGCCGCTGCCGTCTTCGACAT
>JAFZAF010000061.1 GCA_017548335.1 Bacteroidales bacterium
CCTCCGTCTCAAGAATCCGGTCATCCCGGCCAGCGGCACTTTCGGCCTCGGCTACGAGATGGCAGATTGCTTCGACCTCAACCAGCTCGGCGCCATCGCGCTCAAGGGAACTACCCTTGAGCCGCGTTTCGGGAACCCGACGCCGCGCATCGCCGAGTGCTGCGGCGGCCTGCTCAATGCTGTCGGGCTCCAAAACCCTGGCATCGACGCCCTTGTCAAAGAAATCGCGCCCCGCATCCGCAGTCTCTGCCAGACGCCACTGATCGCCAACATCAGCGGTTTCGCCGTTGAAGAATTCGGCATCTGCTGCGAAAAGGCCGATGCCTGCGACAGCATCGACCTGATCGAGGTCAACATTTCCTGCCCCAACGTCCACCATGGAGGCATGGCCTTTGGAACGGATCCCGCGGCTGCAGCGGAAGTGACGCGCCGGGCGAGGAAAGCCACCCGCAAGCCTCTCTTCATCAAGCTATCGCCCAACGTATCGGACATCGTCCCTATCGCTCGCGCCTGCGAAGACGAAGGCGCCGACGGCCTGACGCTCATCAACACCCTGCCCGGCATGCGGATCGACATCCGCCGACGCAAGCCTGTGCTCGCCAATCGCACGGGCGGCTTCTCCGGACCTGCCCTCTTCCCCATCGCCGTGCGCTTCGTCAACCAGGCCGCCAAAGCCTGCCACATCCCGATTATCGGCTGCGGCGGCGTGTCCTCAGCGGAAGACGTCATCGAAATGATGATGGCCGGCGCCACCGCCGTGCAGGTAGGCTCCGCCAACCTCCGCGACCCCCTCGCCTGCCCCACAATCATCGACCGCCTCCCCGCTGTAATGGAAGAGCTCAATATCGAAAAACTTGAAACAATAAAAGGAATCATATGATATGATGGAGCAGACGGTCTTGAAAGAGAATACAGTTCGCGAAAACAGTACATTTATGAAAAAGGACGTCATCATCGCTTGTGATTTCGACAGCGCCGAAGACACTTTTGCGTTTCTCGGGCATTTTGCCGGAGAAGCCCACAAGCCGTTCCTCAAAATCGGCATGGAGCTATATTATGCCGAAGGGCCGGAAATGGTCCGCGCGCTGAAGCGCCGCGGCCACCGCATCTTCCTCGACCTCAAGCTCCACGACATACCCAATACCGTACGGAAGACGATGCGGGTCCTTTCGGCCCTCGACATCGACCTGTGCAACGTCCATGCGGCCGGCACCATCGACATGATGCGCGCCGCCCGGGAAGGCCTGACCCGCCCCGACGGAACACGGCCGCTGCTGATCGCCGTGACCCAACTCACCTCCACCAGCGAAGAACGGATGCAGCGCGAGTTGCTCGTCGATGCCAGTATCGACGAAGCCATCGCCCACTATGCCCGCAACACGCGGGAAGCCGGTCTTGACGGCGTGGTTTGTTCGCCCCTAGAAGCCCCACTGGTTAAAGCCGCTTGTAGCCCCGAATTCCTGGCCGTCACCCCCGGCATTCGCTTCGCGGACACCACCAGCGATGACCAAGTCCGCATCACTACACCCGCCCGCGCCCGCGAACTCGGCTCCGACTTTATCGTCGTCGGCCGACCCATCACGGCCGCGGCCGACCCCCGCGCCGCCTGGCTGCGCTGCCTCAACGAATTCTGTCCCGAAACCTTGAAAACCCGATAAACCATGGCTGAAAACCTGGAACGAACCATTGCCCGCGACCTGCTTTCCATCGGCGCCGTCTTTCTCCGCCCCGAGCAGCCCTTCACCTGGGCCAGCGGCATCCAGAGCCCCATCTATTGCGACAACCGGCTCATCCTGACCGCCCCGGCGGTCCGCAACCGCGTCGAAGCCGGCCTCGCCGAATTGATCCGCACCTTTTATCCTGCCTGTCAATTGCTGATGGGCACTTCTACGGCCGGCATCGCCCATGCAGCACTCACCGCGCAGCTTCTCGACCTCCCGATGGGCTATGTCCGCGGCGAGAACAAGAGCCACGGCCGGACCAACCGCATCGAAGGCAAGTTGGAACCCGGCGCAAAAACTGTTGTGGTGGAAGACCTGATTTCTACCGCCGGCAGCGCCGTGGAAACCGTCGAAGCCCTGCGGGAAGCAGGGGCCGACGTACTCGGCATCGTGAGCATCTTCACCTACGGCATGCAGCGCGGCCTCGACCGGCTTGCCGCCGCCGGCACCACCAACCACTCCCTGAGCAATCTCGACGCCCTTCTCGGCGTCGCCGTCGAAGATGGCGTGCTCGCCCCGCAATGGCGCGAACGGATCCTCCGTTTCCGCAACAATCCTTCCGACGCATCCTGGATGAATACAAACAATTAAATCTTATACCCATTCATGAAACACCTGATTGAACCCACCGACCTGACCCGTGCCGAAATCAGCGAAATCATCGCCCTGGCCGACCGGATCATCGACCATCCCGAGGAATATTACGAGGCGATGGCCCACAAGAAACTCGCCACCCTCTTCTATGAGCCCAGCACCCGTACACGCCTGAGCTTCACCGCCGCCATGAAGGAACTCGGC
>JAFZAF010000062.1 GCA_017548335.1 Bacteroidales bacterium
ATCGCTACCGTCAAGCAACTGGTCGACCACGCCGGCGGCCTCCTTCCGGACGCCTTCCTCGGCAGGGCCCAGCTGATTCGGGAGAAAGCAGACCGTTCCAAAGAAATGCTCTCCGTCCCGTTGAAAGGAATCATGGAGGGCCATGTGGAAGACATCTTGCTGCGAGCCAACGACATCCTGGTTGTCTCTAATATCAATGCCATCGAGCCGAAAGGGGACTTCGTCATTACCGGCGAGGTAGTTAATCCCGGCAATTACCCGTTTGCCGAACATACGACAGTCGAAGACCTCATCCTTTTGGCTGGCGGTCTGACCGAAGGCGCGTCGCTGGCCAAGGTGGACATCTCGCGCCGAATCGACAACCCGTCCAGCGACAGCGCGTCGGAGACCCTGGCCGAAGTGTTCTCCATCGCGATCAAGGATGGTCTTTTCGACAAAGGGGCGAAAGGATTCGAACTCCAGCCCAACGATGTTGTGTCCGTGCATAAGAGCCCGACCTATGTCGAGCAGCGCAACGTCACCATCAGCGGCGAAGTGACTTTCCCCGGACAGTATACCCTCACGAATACCAACGAACGAGTCTCTGAACTGGTCCGCCGTGCGGGCGGAGCCACGCCCAACGGCAATGTCCGCGGCGCGATGCTCAAACGCCGGGTCAACCAGTATGAACGCAATGTGCGCAGCGCCATGTCAAGGCTTGTGGCCCAAAGTGCCTCGACGAAAGATTCTTTGGATATCAATAAATTGAATCTGGATGAAGTCAATACGGTCGGCCTCGAGCTTGATAAGGCTTTGGCCCATCCCGGATCAGACTACGATGTGGTGCTCCGCGACGGCGACGAACTCATCATCCCCGAAATGACTTCCACCGTGAGCATCCAGGGAGAAGTGCTCTATCCCAATACGGTTCATTACATTTCTGGCAAACCGGTCTCTTATTATGTCCAGCAGGCCGGCGGTTTCACCAACCAGGCCCGCCGGGCCAAGACCTATGTGGTGTATATGAACGGTACGGTGGATGTCGGTAGTGGCGCAAAACTGGAACCCGGCTGTGTCATTATCGTTCCGGCTCGCGCCGAAAAAGAAAAATTGTCCACGGCAGAGTGGCTCGGCATCGGCACGACGGCGGCCTCCATCACGACGATGGTGGCCACGGTCGTGAGTCTGTTCATCAAACAACAGTAAATTTATGGAAACAGTCAAGGCGTCCGGCGAAAAAGAGGTCTACATCGACTTGAAGCCCTATGTATTGCGCGTGATCCATTCTTGGAAGCGGATCCTTGTATGGGCCTTATGTGGAGCGCTAGTCGGTATAGTCATCGGCATCAGCACGCCCCGGACCTTCACGTCAACGACGATTGTGGCCCCTGAAATTGCCACGCGTTCCACCTTGGGCAGCGGGGTGAGTTCCCTGGCCAGTCTGGCCGGGATCAACATGAACACGTTGGCAATGACTGACGCCATGCATCCCGACCTGTATGCGGAAGTAATCAAGTCTGCGGACATGGCCATCTCCCTGTTTGATCTGCCGGTAACCGTCCAGACCCGGGATTCGCTGGTGTGCACGGACCTGTACGACTATATGGTCAACTATACAAGACAACCGTGGTGGAATTACATCATGGGGCTTCCCAGGATGGGAGTGGCAGCTATTAAAAGAATATTTGTCAAGAGTGACACTCCTGAGGATTCGGAAGGACCCGCCCTTGTCGATTCCCTGCGCCTGACCCGGCAGCAGGAACGCGTGATCAAGGCGATCCGAAAAAGCATTACAGCGACCGTCGAGAAGAAAACCTATGTCCTGTCGATCCGGACCGTGATGCAGGACCGGGTCGTGGCGGCGCAAGTGGCGAACGCAGTGGTGGAGAAGCTCCGCCAATTCGTGGTCGACTATCGCCGGGAGCGGGCTTTGGACAACGTGGACTATCTTCAGCAGATCTACGAGGAAACACACACGGACTATCTTGCTGCTCAACGTAAGTATGCCTACTATGTGGATTCCCACTTGGGCAGTCTCAGCCGCAGTTCTCAGGTAGAACAGCAGCACTTGCAGAACGAAGCCCAGGCACGTTATCAGATATACTATCAGACCGCCCAAAACCTGCTTGCCGCCCGGGCAAAAGTCCAACAAGAGGCCCCGGTGCTCTTAGTGATCCAAAGCGCCAAGGCTCCTGTCACCGGCAAGCCGTCGAGAGTGCGGCTGATGTTCATCTGGCTGATTCTGGGCGCCCTGGCCGGAACCTGCGTGGCGGCATTGAGGAAAGAGAAACGTGGAGGCGGAGCAGCATGAAGCAACTCCGGCTTCGCGTTCCCTTTCGTTTCGACAAATCAGCATACCTGCTGATTTTGATGCTCATTTCCGTTAATTTCTTTCATTTTACCCCCATCGCGTCCCTGACCGGGAACAACTTTTGCCTGGTTTTGTTCCTGCTTTGGCTTCTGGCCGCCCATTTTCTATATAATCCTCCTGAAAGATTCCTGGGTCTCACACTGAAAGGGTATTATTGGCCGGTGCTGCTCATCGGACTGGGCGTATTGATCTCTTTCATTCCCGCCCGAGTTCTTTATGGCCAGTCTTTTCCGCAGTCCCTCATCTCTTCAAGGTACATGCTGGCTTTGATCGCATTGCCCGCTATCGGAACAGTCCGGCCCGACAGGAAGGAACTTGAGAAGGCAATCATCTGGTTTTCTCTCATCCTGCTGACCTTTGCCTGTCTGGACGCTTTGGGCCTGCCGCTCATCGACAGGCAGTTTTTCATCGATGACGATCATCCGAACCGGGAACTGATCGATTCGGATTCCTATGTCATGCTCCTTCCCGGGTTTCAATTCGTCGTGGTGTCGCTCTTCTTTTTCTTGGACCGGCTTAAGCGTGGATGGAACCTGTATGACCTGGCCGGCGCCATTTTCTTCATCGGAGCGATCTTCCTCCTGCAGAACAGGACCATCCTTTTTATCTCAGCGCTAGTGTTTGCCTATACCTTCTTGACCATCCAAG
>JAFZAF010000063.1 GCA_017548335.1 Bacteroidales bacterium
CCTCCAGCGTTGCTTCCCGCACCGTTTGTTCTGCGGCAGGGGGAATGGATTCCCGGGACGTACATTCAGCCAGCAACAGCACGGTAGCGGCCAGCAGGGGAATCAGGAGCAGCAGGGAGAATTTCTTCCACGCTGCACGGGTCGTGATTTGCATCATGGTAATACGGTTTTTGAGTTGGGCGTGATTGAAGCCGTTGGCCAGGAGGAAACGCTTTTCCCCCACGGCTTTTTTCACAAGCAGCAGTTGGTATTGGGTTGCATCGATGCCTTGGTTGAGGACGAAGTCGTCAGCTTCGTATTCGTGGAGCAGCTTGAGTTCGCTGCGACAGATCCACACCAGCGGATTGAACCATTGGAAGACGGTGAACACAGAAGAGAGCAGCAGGTCATGGGAATGCCCGCAACGCACGTGTGCCTGCTCATGCAGCAGAATCGCAGGATAATGCGCGTAATCGTCGCGGTTCATCACGATGTGCCGCATCCAACTGAAAGACGGGGTTCCGTACGGAACGAGATGAAGCGTGATTCCATCGCGCTGCTCCTTGGACGTATTCCGCAACAGGCGGAACATGCGGCCATAGGAATATAAGTAGAAAGCCAGCACGGCAAGCGCGCCGACAAGGTAAAGCAGGAGAATGACCGCCTGCCAGGAGAGCGTGAGTCCGCTGGCCGATGCAGCCATTTCAGGTTCACCCGCTTCGCCGGACGCAACCACGACCGGCTCCAACCATTGCGAATAAAACGTCGGCCGGTTCACCCGGATGCGGATCAGCGGCAGCAGCAGGCACACGGCGCTTCCGGCAAGTAGCGTGATCCGGTTGAACCGGAAGTGCTCGCTCCGGCGCATCACCAGCAGGAAAAAAGCGTCGAACACGGCCAGCAGCAGCGTGCTTTTCAACAAATATACAAGGAAGGTGCTCATTTCCGTTTGCTTTCGATTTGGGCGATCAGCGCCTTGAGTTCATCGAGGTCCATCTTGTCTTCTTCCACAAAACGGGAAACCACGCTCGCGTAGGAATTGTCATAAAAGCGGGCGACCGTATCGGAAATTACCCGGTCGGCGAAATCCTGCTCGCTCACCACCGCATGATAACGATAGGCGTTTGCGAATTTCTCGCGGGCCACATACCCCTTCTCCTCCAGAAAACCCACCTGCGTGGCGACGGTGTTATAATGCGGCTTGGGATCAGGAAAGCATTTGAGCAGATCCTGGATGAACATCGGCCCGTGGGCCCAGAACATCCGCAGGATCTCATCTTCCTTGGCAGTCAATTTCTCCATGGTTCAAGGTTTTGGGAGTTTATCTAATGACAAAGGTAATACATCTTTTTTATATTTCCTAATTATTTTAGGAGTAAAACGAAAGAAAATAGTAAATCGCCCGGTTTTTTGCTGGTTTCCCAGAAATCGTGTACTTTTGTCGCCGGTTACAAACGGGGTATTAGCTCAGTTGGTAGAGCGATAGGTTCGCAATCTATAGGTCAGGGGTTCGAATCCCCTATACTCCACAAGCATGAAGGCAGGTTCAGTTGAACCTGCCTTCATGCTTGTGGAGCGCGCCGCAATCCCCAATCTTTTTCTTACATTTGTATCATCATCTGCTGCTCATAACTATGTCCTTCCTCAAAAGCCCCTTCATCCCATTCCTGACCATGCTTCTGGCCGTCGCTTGCCAAGGCGATCAAACGCGGGAAGCCATTTCCCGCCAGTTGGAGCAATATCCGGAATCCCGCGGTCAGGATATTTACAAGAGTTTTTGCCAGGATAACCTGGGACCGGGGCACTTGATTCCCAATCCGGAACAGGCCCGGGCATACTTACTGTCCGAATTGAAGGAGTACCAGGAAGATCTTACCAGTGGCAAATACGAGAAACCGCAGGTGCGGTACGAGCTGGTCGGGGATCAGGGCAATTACGTTCGAGTGGACCTGTCCGTCGTATTGGACGGGCTGGTTGATGCCGATACGCTGCTGGACGCCTTCGTCCGAAGCGCCAACGAAGGAAAGGTTCTCTCAGAAGCGGAATGGAAGAAGAAGTGGAACAAGGTTGCGGATGTCATCCGCCATCATTTCTCGGACATTCCGGGGGCAGCGGACGACCTGGCCGCCATCGATTCCCTGATTGCGGCCGGACATCTCATCCTGCACCATAGCGAGGAATTCGGCGAGGCCTACCATCCCCACTACCGGATCGTCGACCGGCAGCTATTTGAAAATGAATTGAAAACAAGCATAACCCAAACCTCCCCCACTCCTGCCATGCGCGAAATCCAAACCACTGAAATCCAAGAAAATCCCATCGCTCTGTTCGACGAATCCTGGGCGCTGCTCACCGCAGGCGTCCGCGGCGACCTCAACACGATGACCATCTCGTGGGGCTCGCTGGGCGAATTATGGAACAAGCCCGTCGTCACGGTCTACGTGTCCAGTTCCCGTTACACCCACGAATTCATGGAGCGCAACGACCGCTTCACCGTCGCCTTCTTCCCGGAACAGTACCGTCCTGCCCTCACCTATCTCGGAACCCACTCCGGCCGCGACTCCGATAAGATTACCGAATCGGGACTCACACTGGAATTCCTCGCCAGCGGCCAGCCCTCGTTCGCCGAGGCGACAATGGTGATTGAAGCCCGGAAAATCTACGGCGCCCCCTTCGCTAAAGAAGGTATGGGCGATGTCCCCGCAGGATTTTACACATCCCGCGGCATGGGTATCCATTCCCTCTACATCGGCGAGATCGAGCACGTCTGGGTCCGCGAATAGGATTATTTAGGAAATCATGCCCCATCTCGGAGAGATTTTATCGCTGACCGTAGCCGTTTCCTGGACGGTGACAGCCTTGTATGCCGACAAGGCCAGTCATCGACTGGGTTCTTTGACCACCAATGTCATCCGGCTGGTTTTGGCTTCTCTCTTTCTGGCCGTCATCCTGTGGGTGTTCATCGGCCGTCCCTACCCCGTCTATGCCGATGGAAAAGCCTGGGTATGGCTGGCGGCTTCGGCGCTTGTGGGCTACGTATTTGGAGACTGGTGCCTGTTCAACAGCTATCTGTGCATTGGCGCGCGATTCGGGCAATTGTTCATGACACTCGCCCCGCCCATGGCCGCCATCGCCGGATGGGCCATTCTGGGAGAAACGCTATCCTGGAAATCCATTGTCGCAATGGCTGTCACGCTCTGCGGTATCGCCATCTCCATCTTGAGCCGGGAAGAAGGACATCAGGTTCACCTGACCCTGCCACTCAAAGGGGTCCTGCTGGGACTTGGCGCCGGCATAGGGCAAGGCGTAGGGCTGGTGCTCAGCAAAGTGGGCATGGAACATTATGCCGCCGCCATCCCTTCCGATGCGCCGGCCAGCATCGGGACGATGCTTCCCTTCGCTTCCACCATGATCCGCGCCGTCGTGGGAGGTGCCGGATTTCTCCTTCTGATGGCATTGCAAAAAAAGACCGCTGTACTGAAAGCAGCCGGCCGTGACCGGAAAGGTCTTCGTTATGCGCTCATCCTCACCCTCTTCGGACCGGTCATCGGCGTGTCCCTCTCATTGATGGCCGTCCAGTACACATCCGCTGGCATTGCCTCGACCCTGATGGCGTTGACTCCTGTCTTCATCCTCTTCCCCTACGCCTTCATCTACCACCAGCGCATCAAGCCCCGCGAAATCCTCGGCGTCATCGTCAGCATGACCGGCGTCGCCCTCTTCTTCCTGCTATAACCTCCGCTTCATCCCATTCCCTGGCCGCGAGCGGTGCGGCGCGGTGTTTTTGGATTTGCCGCCTAGTTGCGTTATCTTTGTGGATGACTGAATTTTTGTTGAGATGAAAAAGATCGTAGTTTTGGTATTCGTGTTGGCGGTCGCCCTTACCGCGCAGGCACAGACGGGAGACTGGTCCGGTAAACTGAATGTGCAGGGTACCAGCATCACGCTGGTGCTCCATTTGGACGCCGATGGCTGCAAGGTGGATTCTCCCGACCAGGGAGTCCGGGGCATTCCGGCCGAGGCGAGCCATACCGATTTGGGGAAGCTGGTTATCAGCATTCCGTCGTTTGGCGCCACGTATGAAGGGTTTTTGCTGGCCGGGCAGCTTGTAGGTACATTTACACAGCATGGCGTGTCTTTCCCGCTGACCCTGACGCCGGGCCTCCCGAAGTTGAACCGGCCGCAGACGCCAAAAGGGCCTTTCCCCTATGCAACCGAAGAAGTTTCTTTCGCCAACGGCGATGCTGTCTTGAAGGGAACGCTCACACTGCCGGAAGGTTGCAGCCGGAAAACGCCTGTTCTCGTGATGGTGACGGGAAGCGGCCTGCAGAATCGCGACGAGGAAATCTTCGAGCACAAGCCTTTTGCCGTCATTGCCGATGCGCTCGCCCGGGCCGGAATCGCAACGCTGCGATACGACGACCGGGGATTCGGCGAATCGACCGGCGATGCCGTGTCATGCACAACGGAAGATTTGAAAAACGATGCCCTGGCCGGCATCAAGTTGCTCCGGGAGCGGTTTGACCGCGTCGGAGTCATCGGCCACAGCGAAGGTGGCACCATCGCCCTGATGCTCGCCGCTGAGAAGCAGGCCGATTTCATCGTGAGTCTGGCCGGCATGGTGATTTCTGGAGAAGAGACACTGCTGATCCAGAACCGCTTGTTACTCGTGCTGGCCGGCTTTCCGGAAACGACGGTCGATACGTATTGCAAGGCCTTGAAAGAAGCCTTTGATGCCACCGTTGCAGGCATGAATCCGCCCGCCGCGGACAAGTTCGACCTGCCGGAAGGGCTGAAGCAGAACTACCAGGCGGTACTCGTTCAGTCTGCTACTCCGTATATGCGGTATTTCCTGGCGCTGGATATGCGCCCGCTCCTCAATACTGTTACATGTCCGGTCCTTGCCCTCAACGGAACGAAGGACTTCCAGGTCGATCCGGAGCAGAATCTTTCTGCCCTGCGGACCGGCCTGCCGGGCAATCCTAACAACCGGATTGTTCCTGTGGAGGGCGTAAACCATCTGTTCCAGCATTGCCCTACCGGTAACCCCAGCGAGTACAAGGACATTGAAGAAACCTTTGCTCCGGAGGCGTTGGCAACCCTTATCGAGTGGCTCAAGGCCCTCCGATGAAAAAAGTTGCTTTTTTTCCAACCTTTCGGCTGGCTTTTGCGTTATAGCAATGTAAACGCCCCGCAAAAGGGCCATGTCGAACCCTTAAAACGTTAATGCAATGATCAATTTTCTGAGTTATACCTTATGGGAAGAAGTCCTGCTCCCGATCTGCATCTGTGTGGTGCTTCCCGTTTTGATTGTCTGGATGGTCAGTCGTGCCCGGCAAAACGAGACCAATCGCAAGGCTGAAATCATGCTGAAGGCGATTGAAAACGGTGTCCCCATCGACACGGCTCTTTTCAAGTCTGACAATAAGAAAAAGAGGTCGCTCAAGAAAGAGCTGCTCGAGAAACTCAACGGCGCCTGCATTACCAGCCTGCTGGGTGCTGCATTCCTGGCGCTGTATTTCGTCGGCGGCGAAGTGGCCAATCATTTCTTCATGGCGGGTTTCTACCCGGTTGCCGGAGCCGTCATGGTGGCAGTAGGCATCGGCCTCTTTATCTCCTACTTCGCGGGCAAGAAGATGCTGGCCAAAGAGATCGAAGCGGAAGAAAAAGGACTCACCGAAGAGAAACAGTAATTCATGACCCGGGATCGGTTCATCTCCGAGGTACGAGCGTGTCAGGGACGGCTGCGGCGGTTCCTGACCTCGCTGTGTGGAGATGCCGCCCTGGCCGATGACATCGCCCAGGAAGCGCTGGTGCGGGCTTATGTAAACTCGGACCGCTTCATCGGGAATTTCAAGGCTTGGCTCTTCCGGATTGCTTACAACTGCTTCATCGACAATCTGCGGCGACTGCCCGTGCCTGCGCTGGATATCGATTCCCCGGAAGCCCGGCACGTGGCCGGCGACGCCGAATCGGACGCCGCTTTCCGGCACGAGGAGTTGCAGCGGGCGCTGGCGCAGATTCCGGAAAAGGAACGGACCGCCATCGTCCTGCATTATTTCGAAGACCTGCCGGTCAAGGAGATTGCCTCCATCATGCAGATTCCTTCCGGCACGGTCAAATATCATCTTTCGGTGGGCCGTGACCACCTTAGACAGCACATCCGCTTATGAAAGACATTGAACAGTTTTTAAGAGAAAACGCGCCGGAGACTCCGGATGAGGGACAGTTCCTGATCGAGACGAACGCCCGGCTGAACGCCGTGGAAGGCATCAAAAAGACGGTGGACGGTGAGCGCCGTCGCGGACGGATTGCGCTGATCATCGCACTGGCAGCCGGCCTGGTAATCGGATGTCTGGTGACACTGCTGGTCCTGTTCTATCCTATCCAACCCCTGCAAGTTGACAATTCCGCCTTTACAAAAGCGGTTGACTTGCTGCAAAACAACAGAGAAGTCTTGTTCGGGACCATTGCCTGCCTCGCCATCGCATTGGGCTTGGTACTGATGACAAGGAAGCGGGAGGCGTTCTAGCCTATGATTGCGACTTTGCCCTTTCTGGAGAACCGTTTCGAAACGTTTAACACGCTTTGCTTCGATGGTGCTTTGCCGCCAGTACCTCTAAAGCTGGGCCGGGCGGTCCGCAGTCTGGGATCCTGCACCTACAAGAAACGGAAGCATCTTTTCGGTCGCACAGAATACTACGGCTTCGCCATCCGTATCAGCACTCGTTTTGATTTGCCTGAAAACGAATTGGAAGACGTTATCCTGCACGAGATGATTCACTACGAAATCCTGGTGAACCAGCGGCAGGACACCTCCGCCCACGGCCGATTGTTCCGCGCCCGGATGAAAGAAATCAATAATCGCTTCGATCGCCATATCACCGTCTCCCATCGAGCGGCTTCCTTGCAGCCGCTGATGGCGACTGACACAGTGCCCGTCTGGCGCGTGGTCGCTCTCGTGCAACTCAAGGATGGACGGACAGGCATCAAAGTGCTGCCCAACAATGAACGACGTCTGAAGGCCTATCGCCGCGGCATGAAACTGAGCGGCCAGGTCTCTTCGGTCGATTTCTATCTGACCGCCGACCCTTGGTTCAGCCGCTTCCCCAAGTCCTCCGCCCTGAATATCTTCTTCCCCTCCGACCCGGACTTCACAACACATTTCAACGAATCCGAACGACTGCAACTTTCCTGATCCTGCTCGCGGCCAGGGAATGGGATGAAGCGGAGATTATAGCAGGAAGAACAGGGCGACGCCGGTCAAGGAATCTGAAAATTGTTGTATCTTTAAGTGTTCGTTCGTAAACCATTACCGCCATGAAGTACTTGACCCTTGCTTTGACGGCCCTGATGCTCCTGATTGCTTCCGGGCTGGCGCCGGCCGACAAAACTGTTACCGCCCCCGCTGCTGCTACCGACAATCCTGCCGACAATCTGTCTCCCGCTTCGCTTCCCGTCCGGGGCCTGGCCATCGAGGCACCCAAACCGGCCGGCTTGGATGCATTCCTGAAATTCATCGAAGAAGATCTGGTGCCCGCCGGTTTCAACCTGCTCATCTTGCGTGTGGACTGGAACTACGCTTATGAATCCCATCCGGAGCTCCGCGATCCGAATCCGTTGACCCGGAACGACGTGAAGCGGATCGTAGCCCTGTGCCAGCGAAGCGGAATCCGGCTGGTTCCGCAGATCAACCTGCTGGGCCACCAGTCCTGGGCGAATCAGACCTACGCCCTGTTGCGGGAGTATCCCCAGTTCGACGAGACGCCGTCCATCAAAACAGAAGAGCACTATGCTCCCTGGCCCAACGATTACGGCTTGTACTGCAAGAGTTACTGCCCGCTTCACCCCGAAGTCCACGACGTGGTCTTCCCGCTGATCGATGAACTTTGCGACGCCTTCGAGGCTGACGCTTTCCATGCCGGAATGGACGAAGTGTTCTATATCGGTATGGATGAATGTCCCCGCTGCAAAGGACACGACAAGTCTGAACTATTTGCCGGCGAGGTAACCTGCATCCACGACCATCTGGCCGAAAAAGGTCGCCAGCTGATGATCTGGGGCGACCGCCTGCTCGATGGCCGGACGACCGGCCTGGGCGAATGGGAAGCCAGCTACAACGACACCTGGCGGGCCATCGACATGATCCCCAAGGATGTGTTCATCTGCGACTGGCACTACGAGCGGGCCGATCTGACCGGCGTGTATTTCGCGACCAAAGGATTCCCCGTCGCGGAATGCGGCTACCGAAACTCGGATCTCTGCCTGCAGCAGATTCGCGACATGGTTACCTTCCGCCAACAGTCGTCGCCCGAGATGGCGGAACATCTCCAAGGCTATATCCACACCATCTGGTCAGGTGCCGATATGTTCCTGCGCCGATACAACGCGCTGAAAGCCGGGCAGGACCCGGCCGCTTCAAGCAGACGGCCCTATGACCCGAAACGCGACGACGTCCGGGCCCTGATGGAAGTGATGGCCGCTTTCGCGGGACAGAAATAAAACCGTCAGTTTTCCTGCGCGATGACGTCCTTGAAGGTCTTGAAGCCGTAGCCGCGGGCCTTCAGGGTATCGATAATTTCGCCGAGGTGGTTGTAAGGGCGCTCGTAGTCCTGCTTTTCCGGATAGTTCATCGCGTGGATCAGCAGGATGAGACCGTTCAAGCCGTCGGTTTCCTCGATTTCCCACAGATGCGCCAGCATCTGGTCGATGGTCTTGTATGCGTCCATGTCGGGCGTAGTCCAGTCGAGGTCGAAGATCGGCCCGTCCGAAGGATTGAGCAGCTTGTATCCGAGGGCTTCCATGTTCTCACGCGACTCTTCATTGCAGGTCTCATAGGGCGGAATCATCCAGTAGTACTGCTTTTTCTCCAGACCGAACCGCTCCAGCTGCGCTTCCATCAACGCGAAATCCTTCGCCAGGGAATCCCGGCTCACCAGCGTCTCGCCGTGATCACAGAGCACCAGGTGCGCATAGGAATGGGACGACAGATAGTGACCCTCGTCGATGATTCTCCGGATGGCCTCCTGGTACTGCGGCTGCACAAAACAGACTCCCGTCGGGAAGAACGAACCTTTGACCCCCTTCTCCTTCAAAGTATTCAGCACCGGAACGACACCGTCGAAATTCTCGAAATATCCCTGGTCGTTTTCGCTGTAATGTGCCGTGAAAACCAGATAGACATTCTTCTCCGCAGGGTTGACGCGGCGGACGATGCCGCTTTCATCTTTGACGAGTTCCAACGGGGAAGTCTTGACAGCCTGCCGGCCACAAGCGGCCATCAGGAAGAATGCGGCCAAAGCAGCCGCAGCAACCAGCATCCGTTTCATATCATGCCTCCTTTTCTTTCTCCAACGGCTTCTTAGTCCCGTTGAAAATCGCAGCGACGGTCAGACCGGAAATGATGTGCCACACACCCCACCAAGCGGTGATGACCAGCATGCCGCCGTGCGGCGGAAGGCCGGCGAAAATGGATGTACCCAGCAGCAGCACCAGGCCGAGGCCCGAGTTCTGGATACCCGTCTCGATGGTCAGCGTGCGGCGGTCGCGGCGCGGAACCTTGAAGGCCGAACCGACGCCGAAGCCCGTACTGAGCGCCAGGAGATTGTGGATCAGCACAATCACGAAGATGTACTTGATGCACTTGAGGAAGGCGTCGATGTTGCCCATAAAGGAGAGCACCACCATCACCAGGAAGAAGACGATGCTCACCCACTGGAACGGTTTCTTCATCTTCTCGGCCAGTTTAGGCAGATAATGCGAGGTCAGGATACCCAGCGTCAAGGGAATGCCCAGCAGGATAAAGATGGTCTTGAACACATCCCAGAGCGGAATGGTCAGATAGGGCACTTCGCCGTGGACCGAGGCGAACTTCAGGAATAAATTGCCGTAGAGCCAGAAATTGAACGGCGTCATCAGGACGGCCAGCGCCGTGCTGATGGCCGTCAGGCACACCGACAACTCGATATTCGCCTTGGCGAGCGAACTCATGAAATTGGAGATGTTGCCGCCCGGGCAGGAAGCCACGAGGATCATACCCAGTGCCATCGTCCAGGAAATCCAACCCACGCTGTCCATCAGCAAGGCCAGCAGAAAAGTGAGCAGTGGCAGCAGCACGAGCTGGCAGCATGCCCCCAGAATGACAGATTTGGGTTTCTTGAAAACATCGACGAACATATGCGGTTTGATGCCGAGGGCTACGCCGTACATCACGAAAGCCAGGACGATGTTGATGGTGTTCATGCCACCCGCATTCATCGTGACATTGATGCTGTCGATGGCGGCTTCGATTTCGGGTTTCATAGGGTTTAGGTTTTATTGCGCGATAAATCGATAGAGAATCCAGCCGGACTGGGATTTGGCGGCGTCGGACGAAGCGGAGAAACGGGAGCGTTTGGCAGCGTCGATCGCAAAGGAATGGAGCGAGGCATCGGCAGAGGAATCGCTGGCCCGGACGGAGGCCGCGGTGACGCGCCCCGCCTGGTTGACCTCGATGTCAACCAGCACGTCGCCCGCCCCGTAGCCTTTGTAAGCCGGAACCGGCAGGCTAAGCGCCTTACGTCCGTCCAACTGATAAGAGATGACCGAAGGCCCGTGATATGCCTGAGCCGGTTCGTCAGACACCTCCCCTTTCTGAGGATTGAGATCAACCGCCTCTTCCTTCGCCTGCTGGGCCAAGGCATCCCGCTTCGACGCGTCGAGCTTACGTTGCAGCTCCCGCGCTTCGTCGTACACTTCCGAAGGATTCTTGAACCGGTCGTCCTTGAGCTTGCTGCCGGCATCGACCGCCACGTTGCGGATGCGCTCGCGCGGCTGACGGGCCAGCAGGTCTTCCAGGTTCTTATTGACTTCTTCCTTCAGCTCGATCTCCTTCTGCAGTTTTTCAAGTTCCTCCTGCTTGGTAAAATCCAGCACGAACGAAGTCTCGGACGTAGCCACATGGCCGATCGAGACCAGCAGCAGCACGATCAGGACAGACAAATGGAAGACCAGCGTCGTATAGAAACCGACACGGTCCTCCTTGTTCGGTCCGCCCCACCACTTCATCAGTCCTGCTCCCGCTCCTTGGCCATTTTCCGGATACCGGAAAGCAGCACGTTGATGGCCACTTTGTTGTGTCCGCCCTGCGGCACGATGATGTCGGCATAGCGCTTGCTCGGGGCGATGAACTGCAGGTACATCGGCTTGACCGTCTTCGTGTAGCGATCGATCACCCACTCCACATTCTTGCCTCGTTCCACGATGTCGCGGGTGATGACGCGCATCAGGCGGTCGTCATCGTCGGCATCCACGAACACCTTGATGTCCAGCTCGTCCATCAGCTCCTTGCAGGTAAAGATGAGGATACCCTCGACGATGATGATGTCGGAAGGCTCCACGTGCACGGTTTCAGGCTGCCGGGTGCAGGTAATGTAGGAATAGGTGGGCTGGTCGATGGCCTTCCCGGCCTTGAGTTCCCGGAGCTGCTGCACCAGCAATTCCCAGTCGATGGAATCGGGATGGTCGAAGTTCAAGGCCTGCCGCTCTTCCATGGACAGATGCCCCTGGTCTTTGTAATAGGAGTCCTGCGGAATGACCGTCACTTGCTCGTGGGGATGCATTCTGCGGGTGATTTCCTTGACGACGGTCGTCTTTCCGGAGCCGGAGCCGCCTGCGATGCCGATGATCAACATAATATAGTCCTAACAAATAATTAAAAATCTGCCGTTTTTGGAGTTCGCGGGAACGGAATCACGTCGCGGATGTTGCTCATGCCGGTCACGAAGAGCAGCAGGCGCTCGAAGCCGAGGCCGAAGCCGCTGTGCGGGCAGGTACCGTACCGCCGGGTATCGATGTACCACCAGAGATTCCGCGTATCCATGTGCAGTTCCTCAATGCGGCGGTTGAGCTTCTCCAACGAAGCTTCGCGCTCGGAGCCGCCGATGATCTCGCCGATCTTCGGGAAGAGTACGTCCGTGCCGCGGACGGTCTTTCCGTCGTCGTTCTGCTTCATGTAGAAGGCCTTGATGTCTTTCGGATAGTCGGTCAGGATGACGGGCTTGCCGAAGTGTTTCTCCACGAGATAGCGTTCGTGCTCGCTCTGCAGGTCCACGCCCCAGGCCACCGGGAACTCGAACTTCTGGCCGCTGGCCTCAAGGATCTTGATGCCTTCCGTGTAGGTTAGGCGAACGAACTCGGTCGAAACGACACTCTTCAGACGCTCGATCAGTTCCGGGTCGATCATCTTGTTGAGGAAGGCCAGGTCGTCCTGGCAATTATCGAGGGCATACTGCACCAGATACTTGATGAACTCTTCTTCGAGGTCCATCAAATCGTTTACGTCGTAGAAGGCCATTTCGGGCTCCACCATCCAGAACTCGGCCAGATGACGCGGCGTGTTGGAATTCTCGGCACGGAAGGTCGGGCCGAAGGTGTAGATGTTGCCCAGCGCCGTGGCACCCAGCTCGCCTTCGAGCTGGCCGCTCACGGTCAGCGAAGCCAGTCGGCCGAAAAAGTCCTGGCTGTAGTCGATCTTTCCATCTTCAGTGCGCGGCAGGTTATCGAGGTCAAGCGTTGTGACCTGGAACATTTCGCCGGCGCCCTCAGCATCGCTAGCCGTAATCAGCGGGGTATGCAGATAGAAGAAGCCCTTGTCGTTGAAGAACTTGTGAATGGCGAACGCCATTGCGTGGCGGATGCGGAGCACCGCGCCGAAAGTATTGGTGCGCGGGCGCAGGTGCGCGATCTCGCGCAGGAACTCCATGCTATGACCTTTTTTCTGGAGCGGATAGGTCTCCACATCGGCCGTTCCATAGATCTCGATCTCCCGGGCCTGGACCTCCACGGCCTGGCCGCTGCCAAGTGACGGCACGAGGTCGCCGCGGACGCAAAGACAGGCGCCCGTAGTGACCTGTTTCATCAGCGCCTCGTCGAATTTCGACAAGTCACAGACAACCTGGATATTGTTGATGGTCGATCCATCGTTGAGGGCGATGAACGCCACGTTCTTGTTTCCCCGTTTGGTGCGGACCCAGCCCTTGACCACGATGTCTTCCTGCGGCTGTCCGCTCAAATAATCCTTGATTCTTTTCATGTTTACCACTTTACTATGATTGAGGGTTCACTTTCGTTCCAACATTTGTCGACGACCGTCACGACGAACTGATGCCGGCCATTGCGCTTTTCGGCAGGTTTATAATGCGTATCGCGGGTGATCTTCACGATATTGCGGCTCTGCGAAAGATCGACAGGCGCATCCGCGTCGAAGCGATAGACCACGTAAAAGTGCGGCTGCTGAAAAACGTCGTCGGTCTCGACGGGCTTCCACGAGAGGCCTTTGTGCGAAGCCTTGAGCGAAACCACCGGCTCCGGCGCAACGGCATCCAAGTCAGTATAAGCCGGAATCAGGGCCGGTGTACGCTGATAGTTCACGCGCAGCGTATCGGAGAAAGGCTTGTGCTCGGTCAGCGTCCAGCCCGGCCACCACACGTTTCCACTCACGTTCGGCAATTCGCGGACCAGTTGGAACTTGCGGGCCGTCTGCGTGACGGCGGGATTGTCCAGGTCCGGTTCATTGAACGTACCGATGCTCTGTCCGATATAAAGCTGCCCCTTCCGGGTGCGGTCGTTCCACCAATGGATCAGCACATCGTAGTCGGCCAGCGGATGGCCGATGCGCCAGTAGAGCTGGGGAACGACGTAATCGATATATCCCTTGTCCGCCCAGGCCGGCACGTCGGCAAACAACTCCTCGTAATTCGAGAGGCCGTTGGTTTCGCTGCCGCTGCCGTCGGGTGTGTCTTTCTTGTTGCGATGGATGCCGAACGGCGAGATGCCGAAACGGACCCAGGGTTTGATGGCCTTGATCGTGTCGTTCACCGCATGGATGAGCGTTTCTACGTTATGGCGGCGCCAATCCCCTTTCTGCCAGTATTCGAATCCCTGCGGAACGCCATACTTTACGAAGGACGCATCGTCGTGGAATTCCTCGAACTTCTCGGGATAAGGATAAAAATAGTCGTCGAAATGGATGGCGTCCACGTCATAGCGTGTCACGATGTCGGCAATCACCTTCACCGTATGAGCCACCGATTCCGGCTCGCCAGGATCGAAATAAAGCTGCTTGCCATACCGTTTGAAGATCTCCGGCTTCCGGAAATACAAGTGCTCCGGACAGAGCTGTTCCTTGTCGTTCGACGTGACCCGGTAGGGATTAAGCCAGGCATGGAGTTCCATCCCCCGCGCATGGCACTGTTCCACCATGAACTGCAGCGGATCCCACAAGGGATCGGGCGCTACGCCCTGTTCCCCCGTGAGAAAACGGGTCCAGGGCTCCAGCTCCGACACATAGAACGCGTCGGCCTGGGGCCGGACCTGGAAGATCACGGCATTGCACCCTTGCGCCTGCAACTGGTCAAGCGAAGTGACGAACCACTGCCGGATCTGCTCCTGCGACATCGTCTTCATCTGCTGGTTGCCCACGATGTGGAGCCAGGCACCCCGGAATTCACGCTTCGGCAGCTCCTGCCCAAAAGCAGAAACCGCCGAAAGCATCAGGATGGCCAGGAGTGAGAAACTTCGTCGCATCGTCCCGGATTAAAAGGCAACGCCCATGGCCGCACAGATCTTTTTCGGAATGTCCGTATTGTCCTGCCGCGCGGCGAACAGCCCGGCGTGCGTACCAATTGCCCAGACAGGAACAGGTCCGCCGCAATGCGAATACGTCGTCCAGCCGACGCGGGCCTCCTCGTTCACGCTGTCAATGGACTGCGCATCATTCATGTATTTCTCCACGTCGGTCGGAGCCGATGTGTTCTTGATCTTGTCGATGACCGTCAGGTCGTAATTGTAGCCCTTGCGGCCCAGGGCGAGTCCACCGGTCTCATGGTCGGCCGTCACCACGATCAGGGTTTCCTTGGGATGACGCTCATAGAACGCGTAAGCTACGGCGATGGCCTGGTCGAAATCGAGGATTTCGAAGATGGTGCCCGCCAGGTCCTGGCTGTGGGCCGTCCAGTCGATCAGGCCACCTTCCGCCATCAGGAAAAAGCCCTTGGGATTGCGCTCCAGCACCGTAATGGCTGCCTCCACGATCTGGGGAAGCGTGAGCGCACCTTCAGGTCGTCCCAGCGCGTAAGGGCAGATCTCTTCGGAACCTTCGGCCTGGACCAGGACAATATGGTCGGCATCCTGCTTGGCCTTGAAATCCTCATAGCCGTATGCCAGCGTATAGCCGCCCTCGGCAATCAAGTCGTAGAGGGACACTTCCTCATCGCCTTCCTTGCCTTTGGGGTGATAGAGGCCGCCGCCGGCGAAGAATTCAAACCCGGTGCCGGGTAGTTCCTTGCCGATCGCATAATAGTTTCCACGCTTGATATTGTGGCCGAAGAAAGCGGCCGGGGTAGCGTGGTTGATGGGCGTAGTCGACATGACGCCGACGCTATAACCCGCCTCATGTATTTTGTAGGCAATACTTTTCAAATTCGTGACGGAGTCGGGGGCGATGCTGAGCATTCCGTTTTTCGTCTTTTCGCCCGTTGAGAGGGCTGTCCCGGCTGCCGATGAATCGGTGATGATGTTGCTCGCGGAGAAACTGGTAGCTTCTCCCATCACCGGAAATTGGGTGAAACAAAGCGGGTCCATTCCGATTACGCCCCGCTCCTGGGCCAGATAGGCCTCGGCGGCGGCCACGTGGGTGGCGCCCATTCCGTCACCAATGAAATAGAACACGTATTTCGCGTCCTTCTCCTGCTTCCCGCAGGAAACCGCCAGACAAAGCAGGGCAGCGACTGCTAATCCATGAAATAAATCCTTCATCTTCCCTATGATTATAAAAGAAAGGGTGGACGAAGCCACCCTTTCCTTGATTCAGGCATTCGTCATTTCTGCACGCCGCCTTTCCTTGCTCCATACATGATCTTCAAGGCCGAGCACCGGCGAAGCTCTTGCTTGACGTCGGTAATGATACCCATGCGGGTATCCTGGTCTGCCTTGATGTTGACCTGCATGAACGGACGGTCAGCTTCGGAGATTTTCTCGCGCTCGGCGGCGATGAAGTCGCGGATCGAGCTCAAGTCGTTGTTGTCCTTGCAGATGACATCATTCAGCTGGATACGGGAATCCGTGCCGTACTCCTTCTGATATTGCTGGGAGGGCGTACCGATATAAATATAGGTAGCCAGGTCCTTCCGGTCGAGCTTCGCAATCTCGGACGCCTGCGGCGTACGGACGCGCACCTTCGTCTCCGTCTGGCGCATGGAGGTACACACCATGAAGAACATCAGGATGATGAACACGATGTCCGGCAGGGACGATGTATTCATCTGCGGAAGTTCACCTTTGTTTTCTTTGATGAATTTAGCCATACTGAATCCTCCTATTTCTTTCTGACGTCCTTCGGCTCCGCCTCGGAGATACGCTGGGGAACCGCCTCACGGACGGACTCCTGCTGCTCTTCGGTCAGTTTGGAATACTTCTTTCCGAACGTCTTCATCGAGAAATCGTCGCGGAGTTCGTTGATGGCCTTCACCAGCTCGTTCTGGACGGTGATGTAGGCCTGATACGTTGTACCGCGGTCGTTCTGCAGCGAGATGACGCCTTTGGAAACGGGAACCGGACCGATGCCCTTCACGTCCTTGACTTCTTTCTCAGGGAGGCTCGGGTCATCGTAAGGGTTGGTCATGAATTCTTTGATCTTATCTTTCAGCTGGCTGACATCCATCGGTTGACTGCCGGCCAAGAGGCGGTCGTTCGCATTGATCTTGACCTGGATGATGTTACGACGGTTGACCTCCTGGTTTTCCACCTTCTGGTCTTCGGGCGGAATCGGCGGGAGCTGGCGGGCAATACCCTCCTCCTTGTCCATCGTCGTCACCATCAGGAAGAAAATCAGCGCGATGAACGCGATATCCGCCATTGATGAGCCGTTGATTTCAGGAACCTTTTTCTTAGCCATACTAAATTTCTATTTTTTGAATGCGTTACGGAGGGCGCTCCAGGCCAGTGCCACCAAGGCACCGATGACGGCCAGATAGGAAACATAAAGCACCGCGTCAGCAAGCTTGAAGTCGCTGGGTTTGGTAATGGCGTTGGTCTCGATCGGCTTGCCGGGAGCCAGCAGCCAGGCGCCGCCGACAATGACGACGACCGCCACGATGAGAAGGATCAGACGCAGGAGTTTCTTCTTGTCCTTGAACGACGCGACCAGCGGGAAGAGCAGGGTCACGCAGATGGCAAGAAGGAGCAGAGCATAGATCCAGTACAGGTACGGGTTGAGCGAAGATGCATCGACGGTCTTCGGGTTCTGGGCGAAGACGATACCGAAGAGCACCAACGAGACCACGAACAGGATCAACTCCAGAATTCTCCAGGGCCTGGTTTCTCTTTTTTCGTTAGCTTCTTTCATAACAAATTCAGTGAATGAAGGTTGTTACTGATTATATGCTATTTGCTGTACTTGACCAGCATGTCGACGAGCGAGATGGAAGAGTCTTCCATGTCCACGACGATGGTGTCGATCTTGGAGATGATATAGTTGTAGAACAGCTGCAGGATGATGGCGACGACCAGACCGCCGACGGTGGTGATCAGAGCGACCTTCATACCACCAGCGACCAGTGCCGGGCTGATATCGCCGGCGACCTCGATGGCGTTGAATGCCTGGATCAGACCGAGCACGGTACCCATGAAGCCCAACTGCGGAGCGATGCCGATGAACAGACCGATCCAGGAGAGACCTTTCTCGAGTTTGCCCATTTCGACGGAGCCGTATTCGATGACCGATTTCTCAGCCTTCTCGATGCCCTGGCCGTCCTTGACGCGGAGGAGACCCTGCGTGAAGATGCGGGCCACCGGACCCGGCGTGTTGCGGCAGAGTTCGTAAGCCTTGTCGACACCTTCGTTCTGGAGGCAGTCCTCAATCTTGTTCAGGAGTTTGGTGTTGTTCTTCTGGGCGATGCTCAGGGTAATGATCTTGGAGATGGCGATGGCCAGACCGAGGATGAGGCACAACAACACGAGGGACATGAAGGTTGCACCACCATCGATGAAGAGCTTCTTGAGCTGCTGGTGAATCGGTTGGTCGCTCGGCGCTGCCGCGAACGGGTCGACAACCTCATCGTTGGCTTGAGCCACAGCCTCAGTCTGCTCGGCAGCCTGATTGTCCTGTGCAAAAGTCTTCTGGTACTCAGCAGAAAGGGTCAGGAGACCGATCACTGCCAAAAACATGAAAATTTTTTTCATAGGTTTTTTGATTAATTATTAAACACTGTATTTAAATAGTTATAGTTTCAACCGGCGGTATGCCCGCCCCAAAATTCTTTGCAATTTAATAATTTTTTTGGAAAGTATCACGTTTTCTAAGAAATTTCTCCACAGAGGTCAAATTCAAGTTTTATAGCAACCGTCTTATTATCACTGTATTGACCCAAAAGCACGAATAATTTTGTAACGGCCGCTTCCGTTGTCATATCACGACCGCACACCACACCGGCCTGCCGGAGGGTGTCACCGTTGGCATAAGTGCCCATATCCACCGTACCGGTCAGGCACTGGGTGATGTTGACCACAATGCCGCCGGAGGAGGTGAAGGCCGCCAGTGCATCGAGGAACCAGGGATAGGAAGGCGCATTGCCCGACCCGAAAGTTTCCAGTACCACGGCACGGAGCCCCTCCGTTGCCAGGACGCCGCGGACATACGACTCGGAGATTCCCGGAAAGATCTTGAGCACCGCCACCCGGTTGTCCAGTTGCGTATGCAGCAGCAGCGGCCCGCCCCAGCGGATGGGGCGACGCAGCGACGGGACGTTGTAGCGGATGTGCGTGCCAACCTCCGCCAGCACCGGGTAGTTGGGCGAACGGAATGCACTGAAAGCTTCGGCGCTGTACTTTGTAGTGCGGTTCCCGCGGAAAAGCTCGTTCTCAAAATAGATGCACACCTCGCTCACGCAGGGATGGCCCTGGGCATCCCGGTCGGCGGCCAGTTCCAGCGAGTCGATGAGATTCTCCTTGCCGTCGGTGCGGAGCATTCCGATGGGCAACTGGCTTCCCGTGAAGATGACAGGTTTCTCGAGATTCTCGAGCATAAAGCTCAGCGCCGACGCGGAATAGGCCATCGTGTCGGTGCCGTGCAGCACCACGAAGCCGTCATAGGCGGCGTAATTGTCACGGATGAGTTGGGAAAGACGCACCCAAAAGGCCGGGTTGGCGTCGGACGAATCGATGACCGGATCAAAGGAATAGGTGTCGATGGCAAAGTCGAACTTGCGGAGTTCGGGCACTTCCTGAAGAATCTGGTTGAAGTCGAAGGGCTCGAGCAGCAGCGTATCGGGATTTTCCTTCATGCCGATCGTCCCGCCCGTGTAGATAAGAAGTATCTTCCTGTCCATGTGAACTATAGTTTAAACAAGGCCCGCGCGTTGGACGTGGTCGCCGTGGCCACTTCCTCCAGCGGGATCTGCTTGATTTGTGCGATTTTTTCGGCGACGAGCCGGACATAAGAAGGCTCGTTGCGCTTGCCCCGGAACGGGACCGGCGTAAGCCAGGGACAGTCCGTCTCCAGGAGAATGTCCTGGAGCGACATTTTCTCCATCGCCTTGGCAACGCCGGCATTCTTATAGGTCACCACCCCGCCGATGCCGAAGCGGAAGTCACCGAGCGCCAGCAGGCGGCGACAGGTCTCGTAACTGCCCGACCAGGCGTGCATCACGCCCCGGAAAGACACGCCGCGAAGATCGGCGAGCACCCGGAAAAAGTCGTCCGTCGCCTCGCGCAGATGGATGATCACCGGCAAGTCCGCTTCCGCCGCCAGAACGACCTGTTCTTCCAACACGCGGATCTGCTCTTTCACAAAATCTTTTGACCAGTATTCATCGAGGCCGATCTCTCCGACGGCGTACCAGCGCCGGTCACCGAGATGCGCCTTGACAAAGTCGAGTTCCTCCTGCCATGTCTCCCCCACCGAGGTCGGATGCAGTCCGATGCAGGGGAAGGCGAAATCCGGCAACGCATCGGCCACGGCCAGCAGGGCGTCGTGGCTGGAGCGGTCGATGCCGGGCATCACGCAGGCTTCCATGCCGGCTTCGCGGGCGCGCGCAAGCACCGCCTCGAAGTCGGGTTGGAACGCCTCGTCGTACAGATGACAGTGGGTGTCGATCAACATGCTTACAAAGTTAAGAAAAATTTGCTGCCGTCGGCTATTGCCCGGCCTTCCATTTCCAGTTCCAGAAGCAGGACCGAAGCCTCGTGTCCTTCAATCTGCATCAAGGCGGCTAAATCATCGGCGGTAAGCGGCGCCCGCTCCTGCAGCAGCCGCAGCGCTTCGCGGCGGCGGGGCGGATCGCCCGGCCGGAAAAGCTGCTGTCGGACGGACCCCCGAAGGGCCGGCATCCAGCCCAGCGCGAGCGGAATCGTGCCCGTATCCGCCACCGCCGTCGCTTCCTGCCGCGACAGCAAGCGGTTGCATCCTGCGAACGATGCATCCGAGATCCGGCCTGGAACGGCAAATGTCTCCCGGTTGTAGGAATTGGCCAGCGAAACCGTGATCAGGCCGCCACCCTTGCTATACGACTCGACCAGCAGCGTAGCGTCGGCCAGTCCGGCGATAATGCGGTTGCGGCGGAGAAAGGTAAATGCGACCGGCGCAGTACCCCGGGCAAAATCGGTCACCAGGGCGCCGTGCTCCAGCATCCGCAACGCCAGCTCGCGGTGCTGGTGGGGATAGATTTCATCGGGGCCGCAGGGCAGCACACCGACAGTCTCCAGGCCGTTCTCCAGGGCTGCGCCATGGGCGCAGCCATCAATACCCAAGGCCAGGCCACTGACGATCAAAGGCTTCGGATTCAAATCATGCAAAGCACCCAGCAGGCTCCGGCAGGCCTCCCGTCCATGCCAGGTCGCCTTGCGTGTTCCCACGACGGCCAACACCCGCTCGGCGTTCAAATCGGCCGTCCCGCTGTCATAGAGCAGCAGCGGGGCGTCATCGCAGTCGGCCAGCCTCCGCGGATAGCCGGGACAGCCGAGGGTCAGCAGCCGGACACCATGACTCCCCGCCCACGCAACCTCCTGCCGGGCCCATTCCAGTAAAGCGGGATCGAGCAGCTGAGACACAAAGCCATCCCCGCCGCGCAGCACGGCGGCGAGCTCGTCGCGGCTGGCGTTGAACACCCCGGCCGTCCCGCCAAAAACTTCCATCAGCCGCCGACCGGCGGCGCATTTGTACGCGAACACCTTGCTCAGCGCACAAGCATAAACAGCAAGATCGGACTCCATCTCTTTTTTCCGAAAGATACGAAGCCCGATCGGTTTTCGGCCGACAGAAAAGCAATATCGGCCTGGCGGGAAATTTAAAAAAAGAGAAACAAGTCCGCATCAGCGGACCGCCGGAAGCCGGTACTTTGCTAAACCCTTCTCATAGACGCACAACTCCCAGCATTAGCAAAGTACTAAGGCTGGGAGGCGCGGGGTTTGGGGCAGCGCCCCAGTAACTCAGATGATCAACATCGCGTCACCGTAGGTGCCGAACTGGTAGCCTTCCTGGATGGCGACCTTGTAGGCTTCCATCGTGTTGCGGTAGCCGCCGAAGGCGGCGGCCGTCATGAGCATCGTGCTGTAGGGCAGGTGGAAATTGGTCACCATCGCATCGGGGATCGAGAACTGGTACGGCGGGAAGATAAACTTGTTGGTCCAGCCGTCAAAGGCCCGGATTTCTTTCTTGGTCGTTACATAGGTCTCCAACGCCCGGACCACCGTGATGCCCACGGCGAACACCTTGTTGCCGCGCCCGCGCGCCTTGTTGACTGCAGCAGCCGTCTCTTCGGAGATCGAGTACTGCTCCGAATCCATCTTGTGCTTCGACAGGTCTTCCACGTCCACGTTATGGAAATGCGCATTGCCCATATAGAGCGTCAGGAAAGTGCGGTCGATGTCGCGGAGTTCCATCTTTTTGAAGAGGATGGGACTGAAATGCAAGCCGGCCGCCGGGCAGGCCACAGCCCCTTCCTTGCTGGCGAAGATGGTTTGGAAGCGCTCTTTGTCAATCTCTTCCGCGTGCGGACGGATCCATTTGGGAACCGGCAGGGAGCCCATCTGATAGAGCGTCTCCCGGAACTCTTCATAGGTGCCGTCGAAGAGGAAACGGAGCGTGCGGCCGCGCGAGGTAGTGTTGTCGATGACTTCGGCCACCAGGCTGTCGTTCTCCCCGAAATAAAGCTTGTTGCCGATGCGGATCTTGCGGGCGGGATCGACCAGCACGTCCCAGAGCCGCTGGTCGCGGTTGAGTTCGCGCAGCAGGAAGACGTCAATCTCGGCGCCGGTCTTCTCCTTGTTGCCGCTCATCCGGGCGGGAAACACTTTGGCGTCGTTGAACACGAACAGGTCGTGCGGCGCCGCATACTCGATGATATCCTTGAAAATCCGGTGCTCGATGGTGCCCGTATCCTTGTGCAACACCATCAGGCGGCACTCGTCCCGTTCCTGGGAAGGATATTTGGCGATCAGTTCCGGAGGAAGTTCAAAACCAAACTGTGACAGTTTCATTTTTTTAGATTTTATGCGAGAAAACAATATTTATACGGATAAAATCCAAAAAAGTTTCACATCACTCTTTTTTCATCACCGCATCGATCACATTGTCGATCGTCAGATAGATCGGATAAAAGGCATCGTCGTTCATCGGTGTATTGCGGCCGACAAGCGCCCGCACCTGCACCAGGATGACGTCGCCGGAGACCGCCCAGTCACCGGGCGCAGGCACGACACCCTGCGAGGCGGCATACGCCAGGAAGCCGCTCTTCAGGTCAATTCCGTCAAGGTAACGGTTGAGGGTGGGCAGGTCGCGGATATCGCGCAGGGCAGCGCGATGGAGGTCGGCCACCTGGTTGGCGTATTTGACCTGCAGGCTCTGCCGGTTGCACTTGCCCAGAAACTCGGTGTAGCGGGTCGTGTCGAGCGGCACGAAGACATCGGGGATGATGCCGCCGCCGCCATAGACCGTCCGGCCGGAGCGGGTCTCGAACTTCAGCGTATCGTTGACTTTGATACTGTCGACGCTCATCATTTCGCCATGCAGGTACCGCTCATAGATGTCGTAGCCGTAGTCTTCACCGTATGGCTTCTGGATGCAGCGGCCCGAAGGCGTATGGTAACGGGCCACCGTCAGGCGGATACCCGAGCCGTCACTGAAGAAGAGGGGCTCCTGCACCAGACCCTTGCCGAAGGAACGCAGGCCGTAGAGCGTCGCCCGGTCGTTGTCCTGCATCGCCCCGGCGAAGATTTCACTGGAAGAGGCCGATCCTTCGTTGATCAGCACGTCCAGCTCGATATCGCGGCAGCTGCCCTTGCCATCCGCAAAGACATCGCTGCGGGGCCGGTTCCGCCCTTCCATATATACAATCAGATCGCCTTTCTCCAGAAATTCATTGGAGAGCATCAGCGCCTGGTCGAGATAGCCGCCCGTGTTGTCGCGCAAGTCGAAAACCAGCCGCCGCATCCCCTTCTCCCGCAGAGCAAGCGCCGCTTTCAGGAATTCCAAATAAGTGCTCTTGGCGAATTTCGAGAGTTTGATATAACCTGTCGTGTCATTTAGCATGAAAGAGACATCCACGCTATTGACTGGAATCACGCCGCGCGTGATGGGGAACTGAATCAGGTCGTTCACGCCCTCGCGCTTTACGTGGATCATCACCCGCGTGCCCCGTTTTCCCTTCATCAGGCGGACCATCGTGTCCTGAGGCGTCTGTGTACCGGCGATCACCCGGTCGTCCACCTGGATAATGCGGTCGCCCGACAGCAGGCCTGCCTTTTCGGAGGGGCCGCCCGCAATCACATGCGTCACCACGGCCGTGTCGTTGGGCACGTTGAACTGGATGCCGATGCCGTCGAATCCGCCCTGCAGGTCCTGTTCCGCCTCTTCCATCTCGACGGGCGGCAGATAGAGCGAATGCGGGTCCAGCTTGGCCAGGATATCGGGCAGGATCTGCTCCGTCACGGCTTTCTGGTCGATGGCATCTACATAATCCCGGTCCACACTCTCGAGCACGAGCATCAGTTTGGCCCAGTCGCCCTTGGGAATCTGTACCTCTTTCCGCTTGTTACGCTGCCACATCCCGATCAGGAGCACCAGCAACAACATCAGGATGACCCACCATCCGATGGTGCGCAAGGTATCTTTCGTCTGCTGATTCATGTCTTATTCGAATTTTTCCACCTGGACCCCGGCGCGGCGCAGCAGGTCCACGCCGTCGGTTATCCTGTATTCCTCCAGATAGACCACACGGCAGATACCGGCCTGGATGATCAGTTTGGCGCACTCCATGCAGGGGGAAGCCGTCACATACAGCGTCGCGCCCAAGCTGCTGTTGCTGCTCTTGGCCACCTTCGTGATGGCGTTGGCCTCGGCATGCAGCACGTAGGGCTTGGTCACCCCGTTCTCGTCTTCACACACATTTTCGAATCCGGAAGGCGTTCCGTTGTAGCCGTCCGATATGATCATCCGGTCTTTGACCAGGATGGCGCCGACCTGCCGGCGGGAACAATACGAGTTCTTCGCCCAGACCGATGCCATCTCCAGGTAGCTCCTGTCGAATTTCTTGTCCTTGTCCATGTTACTGTTGATTTACGCCGCGCTGGTAGAGGTAGCGCTTGATACTGCGTTTCGGGGTCTTCTCGAACTCCTGGTCGACGATTTCGACCCGGTGGAGCTTGCAGTACTGGTCGAGTTCCAGGTTGGCGACCTGCATACCCTCTGTAAGCTTAGCCTGCAACTGCTCACGGTCCAGTCCGTCTTCCTGCGCCTGCTCGAAGTCCGGATAGACCAGGCCGACCAGTTTGAAGTCGTCCTCGATGACCAGCGATTCCACCACGTAGGGCATGTTGTTGAGGATACTTTCGATTTCCTCGGGATAGATGTTCTGGCCGGAAGGGCCAAGAATCATGCTCTTGCAGCGGCCCTTCAGATAGAGGTACCCGTCGCCGTCGACGACACCCATGTCGCCGGTCCGGAACCAGCCGTCCACGAAAGCGTCCTTGGTGGCCAGCTCATTCTTATAATAGCCCAGGAAAACATTGTCGCCCTTGACCAGCACCTCGCCCGGAATCTTCTTCGGGTTCTCGGAATCGATCTTGATCTTCATCCGGGGTGCCGCCTTGCCGCAGGAGTAGAGCTTGGTTTTGTCCCAGTGGACGTAGGTGATGATGGGGGCGCACTCCGTCATGCCGTAACCGATGGTGAAGGGAAAATTGATGCGCTTGAAGAAGGCTTCCGCCTCGCGGTTGAACGGTGCGCCGCCGATGATGACCTCGCCGAACTTGCCGCCGAAGGCCTGGACCAGGCTTTCACGGAATTTGTTCTTGACCATCTTGTCGAGTACCGGCAGGTTGAGCATCAACTTGATGCGGGCCTTGCTGATGAAGGGCAGCAATTTGTTTTTGTAGATCTTTTCGATGACCAGCGGGACGGCGATGATGGTGTCGGGTTTGACCGAACTCATCGCCTCAAGGATAATATTCGGGCTGGGCAACCGCGTCAGGAAGAACACATGGGCGCCGATGGTCATCTCGAAGAGGAACTCGAAGACCATGCCGTACATGTGGGCGGTGGGCAGCATCGAGACCATGCGGGAATTGCAGTCCATGTGGGGCTCCGCCTCGTGGGCGAACTGCACGTTCGACAGCAAGGCCCGATACGGGATCATGACGCCCTTCGAAAAGCCGGAAGTGCCGGAAGTATAGCTGATGAGGGCCAACTCTTCGGGCTGGTCCACATAGTAATGCAGCTGTTCCTGGTTGAAGCCGTCGGGATAGCGCAGTTCCATCCGCTTGTCCAGTTCCCCCATGACAGCCGAGGCCACCGGATTGAGGGAGCGGACCACCTGGAAATCGGTGAGGGTCACCACAACCTCGACGCCGGGCAGTTCCAGCTCCTTGAGGTTCTGCCAGATATTGTCGCCCACGAAGAAGATGCGGGCATCGGAATGCGCGACCAGATGCCGGAGGTTCGCGGGCTGGAACTCATGGAGAATCGGCACTACGACCGCGCCATATGTCATGCCGGCCATATAGGCGATGGCCCAGTTGACCTGGTTGCGGGAGCAGACCGCCACCTTGTCGCCCGGCTTGAGGCCGCAGGCCTCGAAGAACAGGTGCAGTTCGGCAATCTTGCGGGCGACGTCTTTGTAATAGAATGTCTGCTGATTATAATTGGAGAGTGCCGGACGGTCCCAGTTTTTCTGGAAACTCTGTTCCAACAACACGTTGAGTGATCGCTTTCTGGAGGGTTTCTTTGACATAAGCGTGTTCTATGAAAAATCCTGCAAACTGCAAAGATGGGAATAAAGACCGTGATTTGCAACCAATATTTCGTGCGTTCCGTGCTCCACGATGCGGCCGTCCTGCACCACATAGATCTCGTCGGCGTGCCGGATGGTCGAAAGCCGGTGCGCGATGACCAGCGAGGTGCGGCCGCCCATCAGGCGCGTGAGCGCATCCTGCACCAGCCGTTCGCTCTCCGTATCGAGCGAGGAGGTCGCCTCGTCGAGAATGAGGATCGGCGGATTCTTGAGTACGGCCCGCGCGATGGCGATGCGCTGTCGCTGCCCGCCCGACAGTTTCGCGCCGCGGTCGCCTATATTCGTGTCATAGCCCTGCGGAAGCTGGGCGATAAACTCGTCGGCATTGGCCACGCGGGCGGCCGCAACAACAGCTTCCCGAGTGGCGTCGGGCATCGCAAAAGCGATATTCTCGTATACACTGCCATTGAACAGGACCGGCTCCTGCGGGACAATACCCATCAGTGCCGTCAGGCTTTCGAGCGAGCAGTCGCGGATGTCCTGCCCGTCGATCCGGATGGCGCCACCTGTCACGTCGTAGAAACGCGGCAGCAGATCGGCCATCGTCGATTTCCCGGCACCGGAGGGCCCCACCACGGCTATCGTTTTCCCTTTGGGAATCGTCAGGCACACATCCCGGAGTACAGGTTCGTCACCATAGGAGAAGGTGACATGGTCGAAGGTCACCGCTTCGCGGAACGCTGTCAACGGCCGCTCGCCGCCGGTGATCGCCACGGGTGTGTCGAGGATGGCGAAAATCCGGTCGGCGGACACCAGTCCCTTCTGCACCAGCGCGTAGGACTTGGCGATGGCCTTGGCCGGTTCCAGCACCTTCCAATAAAACATGATATAGACAATGAACTGGGGCCAGGTCATGCCCAGGCTGCCGTGGAGGTTGAGCCAGCCGCCGTAGAAGAGTACGCCGGCCGCAATGCTGATGCCCAGAAACTCCGAAACGGGCGAAGCCAGTTCCTGCCGGTTCCGGACCTGCCGCAGGACGCGGCGGTGCCGTTCGTTGACCGCTTCGAAGCGGTCTTCGACATAGCCGCCGGCGTTGAAGGCCTTGATGATGCGCGATCCCGCAATGGCTTCCTCGAAGTGGCCGAGAATCCGGCCCATCAGGTGCTGCGTCTCCACGGAACCGGCGCGGAGTTTTCGGGTAATGCGGGTCACGATGAAGGCGGAAACAGGCAAGGCAATCAGTGAGACCAGCGTCAGCTGCGGCGACATGTAGAGCAGCATCGCCAGGAAGCCTAGCACCAGGAGCGGCTCGCGGAAAAAGACGTGAAAACTGCCGGCAATGGTATTCTGCACCTCTGATACGTCGTTGGAAATGCTCGACAGTACGTCGCCCTTCCGGCGTTCGGTGAACCAACCCACCGGGAGCGAGACGATCTTCGCGAAGAGATCCTGCCGGAGACGCTTCATCAAGCGCGTCTCCAGACCTACGATAATCCGCTGCGACAGGTAGCGGCACACGTTGGCCAGCAGGCAAGAAACCACGATGGCACCGCACACCAACAGCAGCCCCGCAATGACGCCCCGGTCGCGGAGGACCGAGGAAAGCAGCCAGCGGAACCAGCCGGTGACTGCATCGATGCTCCAGGTGAAATCAGGCCGGACCACTTCGGCGGCTGCCGCCTGGTTGTCGAACAGGACGGTTAGCAGCGGGCCGAGCAGGCCATAGTTCACCACCCCGAAGATGACGGAAAAGACCGACAGCAGCAGGTAGGCGGGCAAGCGCCGGCCGAAGGGCCGGGCGTACGACAGGACGCGCTTGAATGAATCCATTGTGCTGCGCAAATATACGAATTTTAATTACCTTTGTGTCCGCTAATTCCATTTTAAACGTCATGATGAGCACATTCTGCGAATATAACATCAATCCACTGGTAGCCGCCCTCGGCAAGGAGCCCGCAGCGTTTACGAAAAAAGACCTGATCAATTACATCATCGGGCACGACATCCGTATCGTCAACTTCCGCTACGTCGCCGCCGACGGCCGCCTCAAGACACTGAACTTCCCGGTTACCAACCGGCCGTATCTCGAGACCATCCTCTCCTACGGCGAACGGGTGGACGGCTCCAGCCTCTTCCCCTACATCGCCGCCGACAGCAGCGACCTCTACGTGATTCCGCGCTTCAGCACCGCCTACCTCGACCCGTTCCAGGAGATCCCCACCATCGGTTTCCTTTGCAGCTACTTCACCAAAGACGGCCTGCCGCTCGAGAGCGCCCCGGAATTCACCTTGAGAAAAGCCCACAAGGCTTTCCAGGAGCGGACCGGCTACACCTTCGAAGCCATGGGCGAACTCGAATTCTACATCGTGGCCGATGACGACGACCGCTTCCCCGCCGAAGACCAGCACGGCTACCACGAATCCACGCCGTTCGCCAAATTCGAGTCATTCCGCGCCGAGGCCATCCGCAGCATCGCCCAGGTGGGCGGCCAGATCAAGTACGGCCACTGCGAAGTGGGCAACTTCACCCTCGACGGCAAGATCTACGAGCAGAACGAGATCGAGTTCCTGGTCAATCCTGTAGAATCGGCAGCCGACCAGCTGCTGATGGCCAAGTGGATCCTCCGCTCCCTCGCCTACGAATATGGCCTCGACATCACCTTTGCCCCGAAGATCACCACCGGCAAGGCCGGCAGCGGCCTCCACTTCCACACCCGGATGATGAAGGGCGACCGCTCGGTGATGATGAAGGACGGCTCGCTGTCCGAAGACGCACGCCGCGCCATCGCCGGCTACATGAAGTTCGCCTCGTCGCTCACCGCCTTCGGCAACACCAACCCGACCTCCTACTTCCGCCTCGTACCGCACCAGGAGGCACCCACCAGCGTCTGCTGGGGCGACCGCAACCGCTCGGTGCTCGTGCGCGTGCCGCTGGGCTGGAGCACCGACCACAGCATGTGCGCCCTGGCCAATCCGCTCGAGGATCCCAATGACTTCGTCATTCCCGACAAGCAGACCGTGGAAATGCGCTCCGGCGACGGCAGCGCCGACATCTACAACATGCTGGCCGGCCTGGTGACCGCCGCCCGCACCGGTTTCGAAATGCCCGACGCCCTCGACGTCGCCGCCAAGACCTATGTAGACGTCAACATCCACGACAAAAAGAACGAGGCGCTCCTCAACTCCCTGGAGCAACTCCCCTCCTCCTGCCACGAGTCGGCCCTCTGCCTCGAGAAAAACCGTGCCCTGTACGAAAAGGACGGCATCTTCTCCCCCAGCCTCATCGACGGCACCATCGCCAAACTCAAAGGCTACAAAGACCAGCACATCCGCCACGACGCCGCCAACGACCCCAAGAAGATGGCCGAACTCGTCCGGAAGTATTACTACTGCGGCTAGCGCCCGTGGCACCACGGCTCATTTCAGGCCGGCCGTCTAGTTCCCCACTTCCGAAAGGAATTTAATGCGGACGAGGCGGACTTCTTCTTCGGTGTAGTCGCCGCCCAGTTCTTTCATGGCGTCGGTGACGGAGTCGGAGTCGGCTTCGTCGCGGAAGTAATAGTAGATGTCGTCGACCTTGTCGTCGTCGATGGTCTGCCGGATGTAGTAGTCGACATTGAGGCGGGTTCCCGCGCTGACGATCGATTCGATCTCGTCGAGCAGTTCGTCGAGATCCATGTCTTTCGTACGGGCAATGTCCTCGAAAGGCAACTTGCGGTCGATGCTCTGGATGATGTAGACCTTGTTGGCCGAACGGTTCACTACCGACTTGACCACGAAGTCGTCCGGACGGATGATGTCGTTCTCCTCCACATACTTGGCAATCAGTTCGACGAAGGGCTTGCCAAATTTGCGGGCCTTGCCTTCGCCCACTCCCTGGCAGTTCTTGAGTTCCTCGACGGTCACGGGATACTGGATTGACATGTCTTCCAGGCTCGGGTCGGAGAAGATGACCCAGGCGGGCAGGTTCTGACGCCGGGACAGCTCTTTCCGCACGTCCTTGAGCATGGCCAGCAGCTGCTGGTCGCCTCCGCCGCCGGCACTCGGGCCATGCTTGCCGGCGCCGACCGGCATCTCATCGTCATCGTCGTCCTCGCCTTCGACGAACTCGCGGTCTTCGGTCAGCATCAACGTGTAGGGATGCTCATAGAATTGGCAGCCCGCGGGTGTCACGGAAATCAGGCCATAGCGCTCGATGTCCTTGTCAAGCAGGTGAAGGACCAGTCCCTGCCGGATCACCGCGCTCCAGAAGCGGACGCCGCGGTCGCGGCCGAAACCGAAGAGCGGATGGTGATGGTGGTTGTACGATTTGATGATGGAGTTGCTCACGCCGGCGAGGATGGCGGCCAGGTGATCGGCCTTGAAGGCCTCCTTGAGCGAGAGGATCAGTTCGATGACGAGGCACATTTCCTCGTGGCCGTCGAACTGTTTCTTCGGATAGAGGCAGTTGTCGCACATACCGCAGTTGTCCTGCGGATAATCTTCTCCGAAATAGTTGAGCAGGATCTTGCGCCGGCACTGGTTTGATTCGGCATAGGACACGGTTTCCATGAGCAGCTGCTTCCCGATCTCCTGCTCGGAGACGGGCTTGCCCTGCATGAATTTTTCGAGACGCTGGATATCCTTGTAGCTGTAGAAGGCGATACACTGACCCTCGCGCCCGTCACGGCCGGCCCGGCCGGTTTCCTGATAATAGCCCTCCAGGCTCTTGGGAATGTCGTAGTGGATGACGAAGCGGACGTCGGGCTTGTCGATGCCCATGCCGAAGGCAATGGTGGCGACGATCACGTCGACCTCTTCCATCAGGAAGGCATCCTGGTTGTGCGCCCGTGTGACGGCGTCCATGCCGGCGTGGTAGGGCAGCGCCTTGATGCCGTTGACCATGAGCAACTGGGCGATTTCCTCGACTTTCTTGCGGCTCAGGCAGTAGATGATGCCGCTCTTGCCGGCGTTTTCCTTGATGAATTTGATGATGTCGCGCTTGGGATTCGACTTGTCGCGGATTTCGTAGTAGAGGTTTTCGCGGTTGAAGGAGTCTTTGAACACCCGGGCGTCCAGCATGCCCAGGTTCTTCTGGATGTCGGACTGGACTTTCGGCGTGGCGGTGGCCGTCAGGGCGATAATCGGAGCTTTCTGGATCTGGCTGATGATCTCACGGATGCGGCGGTACTCTGGGCGGAAGTCGTGGCCCCACTCGGAGATGCAGTGCGCCTCGTCGATGGCGTAGAACGAAATGGGGAGCTGCTTGAGCAACTGGATGTTTTCTTCCTTGGTGAGCGATTCCGGCGCAACGTAAAGCAGTTTCGTCAGGCCTGAAAGGAGGTCGGTTTTCACTTCGGCGACCTGGGACTTGTTGAGCGAGGAGTTCAGGAAGTGGGCGATGCCTTCCTTGTTCTGGATGAAGCCGCGGATGGCGTCGACCTGGTTTTTCATCAGGGCGATGAGCGGGGAGATAACGATGGCCGTTCCGGGCAGGCAAAGGGCCGGAAGCTGATAGCAGAGCGATTTGCCGCCGCCTGTGGGCATCAGCACGAAGGCGTCGCCGCCGCCGATCAGGTGCATGATGATTTCTTCCTGGTTGCCCTTGAAGGCATCCCAGCCAAAAAACTCCTTTAATTTGTCGCGAAGGTCTTCCGAAGTGATATTCATACCACTAAGTTATGAAAAAAAAATCGGATTCCCCGCAGTTTCGGAAAAATTTTTCGAACTTTTGTTATCTTTGCGGCGCAAAAGAAATCGTTAATTACTAAGTATATGAAAAAGATTCTCACCATCGCAGTCATCTGCGCGCTCGGGGCCTTGACGCTGACCTCCTGCGAAACCAAGACCTCGGAAGGCAAACAGCCCGCCTCCATCACCAAGACCGACGTCGATTCCGTCAGTTTCATGATCGGTTATTCCACCGGCATGCAGCTCAAGCAAAGTGACTTCGGTCCGCTTAACGCCAACCAGATCATCAAGGGCATCAAGGCCGCGACCTCCGGCGTCGAAATCGACTACATGCAGTTCCAGCAGATTGTCAACGGCTTCATGGAGAAGCGCAGCAAAGCCATCGGCGAGGAAATGACGAAACGCAGCGAGGACATGCTCGCCGCCAAGGAGAAGGAATCCGGTGTCGTCAAGACCGAATCGGGCCTGCTCTACAAGATCGTCCGCGAGGGTGAAGGCGTCAAGCCGGCCGCTACCGACACGGTGGAAGTCCACTATGAGGGCACCAACCTCGACGGCAAGGTCTTCGACTCCTCCTACGAGCGCGACCAGACTGTCTCGTTCCCGCTGAACGGTGTCATCGCCGGCTGGACGGAAGGCCTGCAGTACGTGGGTGAAGGCGGCGAAATCATGCTCTACATCCCGGCCAACCTCGCTTACGGCGAACGCGGCGCCAGCGCTGACATCCGTCCGAACGAAGCCCTCACCTTCAAGGTGGAGCTCAAGAGCGTCAAGCCGTTCGTGGAACCCGTCGTGGAAGAGAAGAAGAAGTAAGCAGAACTTGCCGCAAAAATGAAGGCCGGTCCCTGTTGGGGATCGGCTTTCTTTTTGTAATAGTCCTTTCGCCAAACTGGCGCACACGATGTCCCGCCATAGTATCCTTCGGGGAAGGTTGCCGTGCACCACATGCCGATATCGGGGTCAGGCGCACGCAGAGGTTACGTAATATGCTGATTTTCGATGCATTACAACCAGCCAACGTGCGCCTGTTTGGCGCTTTTGGGAAATATCTGTAACTTTGTAGAAATCAACTGCCCATGCTGAAGATTCCCACCCGGCACCTGTTACTCGTCAATGGCCTCCTCTGGACGGCCATCGGGACGAGGATCGCACTGATCGGGGTGAATGCCTATCGGGGACTGGATACGATACCTTGGTGGTATTTTCTGTTGTCGGCCATCGTGTTTGCGGGATTCTGGTTCATGTTCACCGGAGTTGTCAGCAAGTATGCCGGGCGTATCCAGGCAATGGAGGAGCCCAGGACCTCCATCTTCAAGACATTCAGCGTCAAGGGCTACCTCATCATCGCGTTCATGATCACCCTGGGCATCACGCTCAAGCGGATTCCGCAGGTCCCGGCGTCGTTCATCGCATGGTTTTATTCCGGCCTGGGCCCCGGGCTCCTGTCCGCCGGCATCCGCTTCATCCTCCGTTGGCTCAAGCGAACCTGAGGCGTGGCGCAAAGCCACCTGTATTTCAGCGACTTAACTAAAATCGGTTGCGTAAAAATACGCAACCGATTTCGTTCAAACCGCTGATAATCAGACTACCTGGCGCCACGGGACGGCTCCACGCGATCGCCTACCTACAGGTTGCAGACGACCTCAAAGCAGAGTTTGCCTTTGAGGATGGTTGGCTTGAAGAGCACGTCTTCCACCTGGTAGTAGGTCTTGCCGTCGAGCTCGACTTCGTCGTAGTCTTCGGGGATCTCATCGACCATGGCACCGATCGGAGCTTCGATTACGCAGTACTGGCCGTCTTCCAGAATATAGAATACACCGTCCTGGTAGTAGTAATTCTGGTTGGCCTGACGGACCAGGTTTGTGTTGTAATAATCGTCGCTTGTACGGACCACGTAGTCGGCGTTCTGGGCGGCATAGTAGCTCGAAAGCTGCGCTGCTAACTGCGCGCGTTCAATCTCGGTGCGGATGGTGTTGATCGCAATGGCGGTCAATGCCATATCGAAGAGCGTCGAGGCGATGCGGGTTCCGAGCGGCGGACGGCAGATGTAATAGCCGCCGTCCCAGTACGGACGATAATAGATGCCGTCGTAGAAATAGTAGTCGCGATAGCCGACCCGGATCAGCGAATAGCCGAAAGGCAGGCTATGAATCCGATGACCGAAATAATGGTGGCCATAGTGATATGACGGCAGCGGGCGGTGACGCGGCTCC
>JAFZAF010000064.1 GCA_017548335.1 Bacteroidales bacterium
GCCGCATCTTCCGGATTGCGCAGATAGACCAGCGCGGAGGGAACGTGTCCGAAGTCAGTCCCGTCTTCGGCGAGCAGGACACGGATGTTTTCGATGGCGCGCAGTGTTTGCTGCCGGACGTCGCCGGGATAGAGGACCTGCCCCTGGTTGTCGATACTGGCGGTGCCGCTGATGAGGGTATAGCGAAGGCCGTCGTAGGCGAATGAAGTGCCCCGTTCGAAGGTCACCCCGTAATCGGCGGTAGGACTCAGGTGGCTGGCTCCCTTGAGGTAACGGACGGTGGATGGATCGACGTCGGGGATGGCCAGGGCATCCATCACGATCAGGACGCGCGGGTCCCGGTGTGTGCCGGCGATGCCCGTGCTGGCAATGAAATGGGTTTCGGTCGTGAGCCCGATGGTTTCGAAATAGTCTTTCCGGCCGCGGACGACGCCGGCATAGTTGTGGTCGATGTCGCGGACGAAGATCCAGGTGCGGATGCAATGGTCGGCCACGGTCATGAACTCAGAGGCCAGCAACTGCTCGTATTTCTCGAAGATCTGCCGCATCTGTCCCTCCGAGTCGAGCGACAGGTCGTCAGCGATAATGCCGGTGTGCCAACGCCAGGAATCAGGCGATTCAAAATCCCACTCGGCCACCTGCGATCCCCCCAGCGGCGCCTGGCCGATCAGGGAAACGCTCCGTTGCGGCAAGGCACTGAAAATGCCTTCCAGCCGTTCCCGCAGGGGTCCGTCCGTGAGAAAATATCGTCTGAGTCCAGCCACTATCTCCGTTTCTTCTTTTTCAGTAGCCGCGCAGCCATCGGATTCTGCGTGGTCATGTTTTTCATGGTCTTGCGCGTGGTCTCGAACTGCTTCAGCAGGCGGTTGACGTCGACCAAAGTGGTGCCGCTGCCCAGGGCGATGCGCTTGCGGCGGCTGCCGTTGATGGCGGCCGGATTCTCCCGCTCATACGGCGTCATCGAAAGGATGATGGCTTCCGTGCTCTTGAAGGAACTGTTGTCAATGTCCACGTCTTTCAGTGCCCGGCCCACGCCCGGTATCATCGAGGCGAGATCCTTGATGTTGCCCATCTTCTTGATCTGCTGGATCTGGTCGTAGAAATCCTGCAGGGTAAACTGGTCGCGGGCAATCTTTTTGTGGAGCTTGCGGGCTTCTTCTTCGTCGAACTGCTCTTGCGCTTTCTCCACGAGGGTGACCACGTCGCCCATGCCGAGGATGCGGTCGGCGATCCGTTTCGGATAGAATATGTCGAGCGCTTCCATCTTTTCGCCCGAGGAGACGAACTTGATGGGTTTGCCGATGACGGCCTTGATGGAAAGGGCCGCACCGCCGCGGGTGTCGCCGTCCATCTTGGTGAGGACCACGCCGTCGAAGTCGAGGCGGTCGTTGAAGGCCTTGGCGGTCTCCACGGCATCCTGGCCGGTCATAGCATCGACCACGAAGAGGGTCTCGGTCGGCTTGACGGCCTTGTGGAGGGCGGAGATTTCGTCCATCAGTGCCTGGTCTACGGCGAGACGGCCGGCGGTATCGATTACCACCACGGAGAATCCGTCGCGCCGGGCCTTCTGGAGCGCGTTCTGCGCGATCCGGATCGGATCTTTCACGCCGTCTTCGGAGTAACATTCCACCTGGATCTGGCCGCAGAGCGTCTTCAACTGCTCGATGGCGGCGGGCCGGAAGGTGTCGCACGCGGCGACCAGCACCTTCATGCCGCGCTTGCTCTTGAGGTTGAGGGCCAGCTTGCCGCAGAACGTGGTCTTACCGGAACCGTTGAGGCCGGCCACCAGCACGATGCCCGGACTGCCCTTGACGTTGATCTCGCTGTGTTCGCTGCCCATCAGCGCGGCGAGTTCGTCGTGGACGATCTTGATCATCATCTGCTCCGGGCGCACGGCCTTGAGCACGTTCTGGCCGAGGGCCTTCTGCTTGACTTCGTCGCAGAAGCTCTTGGCGATCTTGTAACTGACATCGGCGTCGAGGAGTGCCTTGCGCACGTCCTTCATGGTTTCGGAGATGTTGACCTCCGTGATCCTGCCTTGTCCCTTGATGAGCCGGAACGATTGTTCCAGTCGCTCGCTTAGATTTTCAAACATGGTTCGCTACTTCTTCAAATCATCTGAATAGACGGCTTTCGCCAGATCCCGCTGGTTGTACCGCATGGCCATCACCTGTCCGTAGGCGCCGGCTGAATGGATGGCGACGAGGTCGCCCCGCTTACAGGCGCTCATGAGCCGTTTCTGTCCCCAGCAGTCGCTCGACTCGCATACCGGTCCCACCACGTCGTAACGGAGTTTCCGCTTCGAGGAGGAGAGGTTTTCGATAGCATGGTACGCCTGGTAGAGCGCTGGCCGGATGAGGTCGTTCATGCCGGCGTCGAGGATGGCGAATTTCTTCTCCTTGCCGACCTTGACGTAGAGTACGCGGCTGATGAGGTGGCCGCATTGTGCAACGAGCGCGCGTCCCGGTTCGAAGTGGACCTGCTGGCCCGGACGGACCACGAGATTCTCGCGGATGACCTGGAAATAATCGGCGAAATGCGCAATCGGGTCGCCGTTCGGATCCTGGTAGTTCACGCCGAGTCCGCCGCCGAGGTTGAGGTTGCGGATGGGAATCTCGTGCTCGATGAACCACTGTTGCAGTTCTTCGATGCGTCGGCACAGGAGGGCGAAGACGGGAAGCTCGGTGATCTGGGAGCCCACGTGGAAATGCAGGCCGATCAGTTCGACGTTCGGGCAACGGGCAATCAGTTCGGCCACATCCTGGAAAGCCCAGGGGCTGATGCCGAACTTGTTTTCCTTCAAGCCGGTGCTGATATACTTGTGGGTGTGTGCGTCGATGTCCGGATTGATGCGGAGCGAGATGCGGGCTTTGCGTCCCATGCCCGCGGCCAGATCGTTGATGATCTGGATTTCCGGTACGCTTTCGCAGTTGAAGCTGAAGATGCCGGCCCGCAACGCGGCGCGGATTTCCTTGTCCGACTTGCCGACGCCGGCATAGACGATCTTCTGCGGGTCGAAGCCCGACTTTACGGCCAGTTTCACCTCGTTGCCGCTCACGCAGTCTGCCCCGAGGCCGTAGTCCCGGATGGTCGCGAGAATGCGGTCGTTGGCATTGGCTTTCATCGCGTAATGCGCGTTCCAGCCATACTGGCCGATTAGTTTCGTATAGATGTCCAGCGTCTGCCGCAGGAGATCCATGTCATAAAAATAGAAAGGAGTCTCGATTGTTCCGAAGGCTTCAAGCTGCTCTTTCGTTATCATGCCGATTTTTATCTTTTCGATATATCCGGCAAATATACAAAAAAATAAGAAAAGCGGTTGTCGTAGGGTAAGGGTATATGTCTTGAAGACCTTAGCCACCCTCGGCTATACCCTTACCCAGCAACGATAACTTTATCGGGTAAGCCTGTTGTAATGGCAGACCAGGAGTTTTCCTTCTTCGTCGTGGAGGTGCATGCCGTTGCCGCGGCAGTAGCGGAACATTTTGCAGTCGGCACAGATGCCCTGGCGGGCCCAGCTGCGGTCGCGGTACATGCCGAATCCTTCGTTCCAGACGGTCCAGAAATCGTCCCGGTAGATATTGCCCTGATAAAACTTGGAGCGGATGCTCGGGCAGGCGGAGATGGAGCCGTCGGCCAGCACGGAGGCGACAGAAACGCCTGCATCGCAGTGATAATACATGTTGCGGACTTCGCCTTCAAAGCCGCCCAGAAAGCCTTCGCAGGCGAAGTTCAGTTCGATGCGGCCTTCCTTGCGGGTTTTCACGATAAAGTCCATGACTTCCGTGAACTGTTCGTTGTTCAACTGGAGTTCGGGGTATTGCCGGGCCCGTCCCACCGGGAAGATGGTAAAGATTCGCCAGGCGCGGGCACCGAGCGAGATGAGGTATTCCTTGAATTCTTCGAGGCGGGGGAGGTTGCGCTGGTTGACACAGGTGACTACGTCGAAGACGAAATCCTTCTCCTGCGCCATCATCCGGATGGCGTTCGAGGCGTTCTCGAAGGCTTTTGGATGGCCGCGCATCCAGGTATGGTCTTCCTGGAAGCCGTCGAGGCTGACGGTGGCGGTATGGATGCCGCTGGCGAGCAGGCCGTCGAAGCGCCGGCGGTCGAGCAGGATGCCGTTGGTCACCATGCCCCAGGGGTACTCACGGCGGTAGAGTTCTTTTCCTACGTACTCGAGGTCGCGTCGCATCAGTGGTTCGCCTCCCGTGAGAATAATGAAGGTGGTGTGCGGATTGACATGCGGAGTCAGGCTGTCGATTACGCGCAGGAAGTCGGAAGCGGGCATGTCTTTGACCTGGGAGCTGATGCGGCAGTCACTGCCACAATGCAGACACGCCGCGTTGCAGCGCAGCGTGCATTCCCAGAAAAGCTGACGGAGCCGGTGCTCTTCAATCCGCTTGTCCTGGAGTTTCGCGAAGAGTTCGAGTTTCAGCCGCTTGCCCGGCCCGACATGCTTGCCCATTATTTCTTTTTCATTTTGAAGGTAGCGACATTAACCTTGGCTTCTCCTGAATTCCATGGATTTTTGTCCTTTTTGTTCTTTTCGAATTTGATGTCGACAAGGGTGTTGCCGCTTTCAAACTCGCCGCCGTTGGCAGGGCCGTCCGTATCGTCGAACTGGACCCGGATTTGTGGGTAGGGCATATGCTGGCTGTCCAGGAGATAGTTCCCGTTTTTGTCTGTCTTGAGGTTGATACCGAAAGGGTCGACGCCGGCCGGGGTGTTGGGAGATCCATAATAGATCCCGTAGAAGGTAACGTTAATGTCGGGAATCGGCTGGCCCTGGTCGTTGGTCACTTTGCCCTTCACCGTATAGTGGGCCGTAGGTGTTCCGTACATAAGCCTCATGCCGTCAAAACCATCATCAAGGGACTGGCATCCGCTGATACCCAGCAAAGCCAGCAACATGGCGAAGAAGCCCAGATTCCGTTTGTTTCGGTTGCTGCGCATACGCTTTACTTTTTCTTGAGGATGATGTCGGGGACCCGGATGTCGGCGTGGCCGCTGTACCAGCCTTTTCCGTCTTTGTATTCAATCTGTTTGACGATGATGTGGGCATCTTCGTACTCGCCGCCGCGCAACTCACCGTCGATGTCCTGGACGTGAACTTCCAGTTGTTGGATCGGGAAACCGTTCGATTCCAGATGGTATGTACCGTCGCCGGCCGTCTGGAGTGTGTCGAGGGGCCAGTAGTTCTGGTCGTAGATCACCTCGTTCGTATTCTCAAAATAGTTTGCCAGAACAACTTGCAGTCCAGATATGGGTTTGTTGTCCTCATCGACGACCTTTCCCTTGACGGACCAATCGGCAGAAGGCGAGCCGTACATAACCGTAAGGATACAGCCGGAGGTGCCCAGGCCGAGCAGGGCGAGGAAGATGGAGATAAAGCCGGTGCGGCGGGGGTTCTTGAAAAGGCGTTTCATGATCATTTTTTCTGGAGGGTGATGGTTGGGGCGACGGAGCCATCCTGGATGTCCCGGACGACAATGCTGGTTTCCGCATAACGGTCCTGGCTGTCGAAGAAATTGAGTTGCAGGTCCGGGAAGGCGGGGGTGACCGCCTGCTTCGTCATCTGGTAGAATCCATTCGCATCCGTGGAAAGCGTGTCGAGTTCCCGGTAATTTCTACCGTAATAGATTTTCGTGTCGTTCAGATATCGACCGATGACGACGACGGAGATATTCTCAAGCGGCGTTCCTTCCTGATCGGTGACTACTCCTTCGATGGAAATCAATCTTGTCGTGTTTTTCGCCTCTCGCAAGGCCGCGAATCCATCGTTGTCCATGAAGACAAGATTGCCGCAACCGGCAGTCAGGACGATTACCAGCAGCAGGAGACCGAGTGTCGTGGTCTTTTTATTGATCGAAGGGATGTTCATCTCATTTCTGATGTCCAATAGATAGATGCAGAAAGAGATGAAATGTTGCGTCCACTAATGCAAATTTCTGTAATTGTACTTTTCGACAACCGTCGAATCGTGCAGGACCAGGATCAGCGGCATCGCCCCGTTGGTGATGCGGAGGAAATCAGCAGGTTCGATGAAGTGGATTTCATCGGGCCGGAAGCCGGTCTCGGCCAGGAACGGTCCCGTGTCGGTGTCTTCGCCCAGTCCGATAAAGGCGATGATGGGCGCATCCGGAAAATCGCCGCGTTCCCGGAGCGTCATCAGTTTCCGGGCGGACATTTTGCAGAAATTGCATTTCAGGCTGTAAAAGCAGACCACGTGATTGCCTTCGACGACGTGGTGGGGGAGGATTCCCTGTTCAAGCGCTTCTCGGAAAGCGGGTTCGTTGAGCATATTGCTCCGGACGTACGAATCGTATCGCCAGTTGTCGGGGGGCGAGACGATCAGGACGGTCGCCAGCGGCACGACGGCGGCCAGTGCGAACCAGAGGCCCTTCCGTTTCATCCCGAAGGGATGGACACCCGCACTGAGGAGGAGCAGCGTCAGCATGCCCACGTTTTTCCAGATCGACTGGACGGGATTCAGGTTGACCAGTTCTCCGAAACAATTGCAATTGTCCTTGTTGCCGATCAGTACCAGATAAAGCAGGAAAAGCGTGAAACCGGCCAGCAGGGCCAGACTGCCCCAGAAGACAAGTTTCGGCCAGAAGTTGGCGATTAGGAGCAGACCCAGCGTAAATTCGGCCGCAATGACCAGCCGGGCCAGGAGGTAGGCCGTGCCCAGGGAAAACCAGCCGAAGCCGAAGAGATAAAGCTCGAACGCATCGATGCCGATCAGTTTGGCTGCAGCAGAAAATAAAAAAAGTATTCCGAGCAAGGCCCGGAATACATACTTGGGGAAAAAGCGGTTTTTCAAAGTGTCAAATTAGAAGAGGGAAGGAGTGCACTTGATTTCGACCTGGATCCCGGCCAAATTCATGTAGAAGTTGTAGTCAGAGCACTTCTTTCCATCGTCAAGTTTGAGGGTTTGTTCGTATTTGACCTCCCCTTTGTATTTGCCGACGCAATCGCACTCTTTCGAGCAGCTCGAAAGGGCCAGGATGCCACCGGCAAGAACCAATGCAAACAGTACTTTTTTCATGATCATGAAATATTAAATATTGTTAACTATGCAAATATAGACAATTTTTTGAAATTAGTCGAGAAATATTTCTATATTTGCAGTCCCAAAAACGGAGAGATGCTCGAGTGGCTTAAGAGGCACGCCTGGAAAGCGTGTATACGCCAAAAGCGTATCTCGGGTTCGAATCCCGATCTCTCCGCAAAAACCGCTTAACTCGCTCAAAAATAGCGATATAGCGCAAAATCACGGCATCAACCGGGACAAAATCGGGACAAAAACCGACGACCCTGGTCTTTCCGTCAGCTTCTTCGACTGGCTCCAGGA
>JAFZAF010000065.1 GCA_017548335.1 Bacteroidales bacterium
ACACAGGTCGAGTTGGCCCAATACCAGTATTTGTATCCACGCCTGACCGGTATGTGGACGCACCTGGAGCGGCAGCGTGGCGGCAAAGGCGGTCTCAACATGCGCGGTCCGGGTGAAAGCCAGCTTGAAACCGACCGGCGCATCGTACTCGACAAAATCACGCGTCTCAAGGAGCAACTGAAAAAGATTGACAGGCAGATGGCATCCCAGCGCTCAAACCGCGGACAGATGGTGCGCATTTCCCTTGTGGGCTATACCAATGTAGGAAAAAGCACATTGATGAACCTCCTGGCCAAGAGCGACGTTTTCGCCGAAAACAAACTCTTCGCCACGCTCGATACGACCGTGCGGAAGGTCGTGATCGAGAATGTCCCGTTCCTGCTCAGCGACACGGTTGGGTTCATCCGCAAGCTCCCTACACAGCTCGTAGAATCGTTCAAAAGCACACTCGACGAGGTACGGGAAGCCGATATCCTGATGCACGTAGTGGATATTTCACATCCGAACTTTGAAGACCAGATTCGTACAGTGAATCAGACGCTCAAGGATATCGGCGCGCAGGACAAGCCTGTCTATATGGTCTTCAACAAAATCGATGCTTACCGCTACGAACCGTACGACGAATTCTCGCTGCAGGAGAAGCGGCCGGAAAACTATACGCTCGAAGAACTCAAGAACAGCTGGATTTCAAGGGAACATACGCCGTGCATCTTCCTTTCGGCCCTGGAACGGACCGGCATCGACAAACTCCGGAATGATCTCTACAAGATGGTCGCAGAGATACACGCGGGGCGGTATCCGTTCGATAATTTCCTGTGGTAATGCAAAAAAAATGGCTGCCTTTTCGGGGCAGCCATTCGTGTGTAAAAAAGCCTGCTTAGCGGAGCTGGAACACGACCGGGAAGTTGTAAACCACCTTCACCGGACGCTCTCTTTGTTTGCCCGGCGTCCACTTCGGAGACATCGAAACGATACGGACCGCTTCCTTGTCGAGCGAGGAGTCCACGCCACGGAGCACTTTCACGTCGCTGACGGAACCGTCGGTGTTGACCGTGAACTGCAGCGTCACACGACCCTGAACGCCGTTTTCCTTGGCGATTTCAGGATACTGGAGGTTCTTGTTGACCCAAGCGGAGAACGTGTTGGCGTCGCCGCCCTGGAATTTCGGTTTCTCCTCCACGAGTGCGAACGGAATGGCTTCTTCCTCAACGACTTCTTCCACGACTTCCGTATGGTAGTCCATGATTTCCACACCGAGGTTTGCGTTGTCCTCCGTGTCGATGAAGAGGTCGTCGTTGACCTGGATGTCGTCGTCCACAATGTCGATGATGTCAGAGAGTACAGGAATCTTCGGCATCTCCGGAGGAGTTTCGATCTGTTCCTGCGTGTTGATGATCTCTTCTTCTTCGATGGTCTGCGCCTGGGCGGTCAGGTCCATCGTGTCGACCTTCTCAGAAGAGGACCACTCGAAAGCGAGCAGGCAGAGCGCAAGTGCTGCAATCAGACCGATCTCGAGAAACATCAAGTTCTTCTTCTGAAGATCTGCTTTGGGAGTAATTTTGCTTTCCATATCGTTACGTTTTTTTATTGTTTCAATTCAACTATCGCGCCGTAAGCGACACTACAGTACCCAAAATTAAGAAGAAAAAATCATTTAATCCAATTTTTCTTCAAAAAAATTGTTGACAACTTTTTGCCGGTAGCGGCTAATTTACTGAAATTTAGCGAGATAAGACATTTGTCTCGTAAAGCACGTTATTAACATGCTTCACAGCGGCAGCGCTCTTTTCGAACGCGGCCTGCTCGTCAGCGGTCAGGTCGTACTTCAGGATCTTCTCGCAGCCGCGCTTGCCGATGACGGCCGGGACGCCGATGCAGAGGTCTTCCTGGCCATATTCGCCTTCCAGGTAGCAGCAGCACGGGAACACTTTCTTCTCGTCGAGCAGGATGGACTTGACCATGGCAGCGCAGGAAGCGCCCGGTGCATACCAGGCCGAGGTGCCGAGCAGTTTGGTCAGGGTTGCGCCGCCGACCATCGTCGCAGCGACGACTTTCTGGCCCGCCGGTTTGGTGAGCAGCTTCGTGACGGGCATGCTCTTGCAGGTGGCCTTGCTCAGGAGCGGGATCATGGTGGTGTCGCCGTGGCCGCCGATCACGATGCCTTCTACATCGCTCGGAGCGGCCTTGAGGGCCTGGCTCAGGTAGTAGCAGAAACGGCTGCTGTCGAGCTGGCCGCCCATGCCGATGACGCGGTTCTTCGGCAGGCCGGTTTTCTTGAGCGTCAGGTAGGTCATCGTATCCATCGGGTTGGAGATGATGATGAAGATGGCGTTCGGGGAATACTTGAGGGCATTGCCGACCACGCCGCCTACGATGCCGGCGTTGACGCCGATGAGTTCCTCGCGGGTCATGCCCGGCTTGCGGGGGATACCGGAGGTGACGATGATCACCTTGGAGTTGCGGGTGGCCGCATAGTCGTTGGTGACGCCTTTGATGCGGGTGTCGAACCCATACATCTTGGCAGTTTGCATCATATCAATCGCTTTGCCTTCGGAGAGACCTTCTTTGATGTCGAGAAGAACGAGTTCCGAGCAGATCTTCATGTGTGCAATGGCGTTTGCACAGGTAGCGCCCACGTTGCCGGCGCCGATGACGGATACTTTAGCCATAATGATTATTTGTTTGAGTAGTTTTTTAGTACTTTTGTTCTTTAATCCGCAAAGTTATAAATTTTTATGATTCGGTATTTCAAAGAAGACACGTCTTTCTCTTTAAAAGATAAAAGGCTGATTAATAAGTGGTTGCAAGAAATTTCCAGGCAAAGAGGATACAAAATCGGCGAACTTAACTATATTTTCTGCTCCGATCCGTATCTGCTGGCCATCAACAAGCAGTTCCTCGACCACGACTATGAAACCGATATCATCACTTTCGACAACTCCGATGACTACGAGCTCGAAACCGGGCACAAGGGCGTGAGCGCCGATATCTACATCAGCGTGGATACGGTCCGGGTCAATGCAAAGGCGTATGGAGAAGGCTTCGACCGGGAGATGCACCGCGTGATTGTCCACGGGCTGCTCCATCTGATCGGATACGACGATGTGACTGAGTGGAAGCAGCGGCGGATGCGGGCGGCGGAGAACCGGGCCTTGAAGCTGCTGGACACGATGCGGACAGGGGAGTGAGCAGGAGGATGGTCGCAGAGTACGATATCATTGTGGTGGGTGCCGGCCACGCCGGCTGCGAAGCGGCCGTGGCTGCGGCCCGGCTTGGCTCCCATGTCTTGCTGGTAACGCAGGACATGAACAAGATCGCCCAGATGTCGTGCAACCCTGCGATGGGCGGCATTGCGAAAGGACAGCTCGTCCGTGAGATCGATGCGCTTGGCGGAGGCTCGGCCATCGTGACCGACGCCTCGACCCTTCAGTTCAGGATGCTCAACCGTTCCAAGGGACCGGCTATGTGGAGCCCCCGCGCACAATGCGATAAACGGAGCTTTTCGATGAACTGGCGCTATGTGCTCGAAAACACCTGTGGCTTAGACATTTGGCAAGATTCTGTTACTGAGATAACCTTCCGAGAATCGCGTATTTCGGGTGTCCGCCTGGGGATGGGCGCGGAATTTGGCGCCAAAGCCGTGATTCTCACGGCCGGAACTTTCCTGGAAGGGCGTCTTTTCGTCGGAACCGAAATGGCTGAAGGCGGTAGGATGGGGGAGTTGCCGTCGAAAGGACTTTCCGCCCAATTGGCTGCGCACGGCTTGACAGTCGGCCGCATGAAGACCGGTACGCCGCCCCGGATCGACGTCCGGTCCATTGACCTTTCCCGTTTGGAACGACAGGATGGCGACGCCGCACCCGAGCGCTTCTCCTATCTTCCGGTACCGACCGCCATCCAACAAGGCCGCCCGCAGAAATGCTGTTATCAGGTTCACACCAACCCGCGTGTGCATGAGATCCTGCGGACCGGCTTCGACCGCTCCCCGCTTTTTACCGGAAAAATACACGGCATCGGGCCGCGCTATTGTCCTTCCATCGAGGACAAGCTCCGCACTTTTGCCGGCAAGGATTCCCATCTCCTCTTTTTGGAGCCGGAGGGTTGGAATACATTTGAATATTATCTGCAGGGTTTTTCATCGTCGCTACCACTGGAAACACAGATCGAAGCATTGCATGCCATCGAGGGGCTGGAGCAGGTTCGGATCTTCCGTCCTGCCTACGCGGTGGAATACGATTATTTTGATCCGACCCAGCTGCAAGCTACGCTGGAATCGAAAGTGATTCCGGGTCTCTATCTGGCTGGACAGGTTAATGGGACAACCGGCTATGAAGAAGCCGCAGCGCAGGGCCTGATGGCCGGTATCAACGCGCATCTGCGGATAGCCGGCAAGGATCCGCTGATCCTCAAACGCGATCAGGCGTATATTGGAGTCCTTATCGATGATCTGATTACAAAAGGGGTGGATGAACCCTACCGGATGTTTACTTCCCGGGCAGAGTACCGGATCCTGCTTCGTCAAGACGATGCAGATGTGCGACTTACGCCCATCGGTCGCGAAGTGGGCCTGGTTGATGATTTCCGATGGGAAGTCTTTCAGCAGAAGCGCGATGCCGTCGAGCAACTCGTGCAATCGTTGGAACAGACGCTGCTCAAACCCGAACAGATTAATCCCTATCTGGAAAGCACCGGCACCTCTCCCATCGACGCCTCCAAACGCGCCGCCGACCTCCTCGTCCGTCCGACCGTCACCTTATCGGGATTGCTAGAATACTTACCCGATGTTCCACGTGGAACAAGTGTCACGCCTGACACTCGTCATGCCCGACCAGAAGATGACCGTCATGCCCGACCTGAAGATGACCGTCATGCCCGACCTGATCGGGCATCTGTCCCCGTTGCCTGTGATGCCCCTTCACATCCGCTACGGCAATCCGCACTCGCCTCCCCGCAAAAACTCCGTGAAGGGGCATCACAGGCAACGGATTGCCTTCCCCTCCGTTTACCCTGGGCGGGTAGGGAAGAGGCCGCGGAAATCCGCTACGACGAAAAAGAGATTCGCGACGCGGCCGAAATCCAAATCAAATATGCCGGTTATATCGACCGAGAGCGTCGTTTGGCCGAAAAGATCCTGCGACTGGAAGACTTGCAAATCCCTGAAGACTTTGATTTTCAAAGCCTGACCGCCCTTTCCATGGAATGCCGCATCAAACTCGAGCGCTATCGCCCCCGCACCATCGCCCAAGCCTCCCGCATCTCCGGCGTCTCCCCCGCGGACATCTCCGTCCTCCTCGTCTACTTCGGCCGCTGACAGAACCGTTAATGTTCCACGTGGAACAGGTTTGCGTCATGCCCGCCAGAAGTTGATCGTCATGCCCGACGTGATCGGGCATCTGTCTCTGTTGGCAGGAAGCCCCTTCACGGAGTTTTTGCGGGAAGGCTTGTGCGAATAGCCGTAGCGGATGAGACAGGGCTTCTATCTCCGTTGCCTGGTAGCCCCTTCACGGAGTTTTTGCGGGAAGGCTTGTGCGAATAGCCGTAGCAGATGTGACAGGTCTTCTATCTATGTTGCTTGGTAGCCCCATCACGTAGTTTTTGTGGGAAGGCTTGTGCGAATAGCCGTAGCGGATGTGAAGGGGCTACCAGGCAACGATCTCGCGCACAGGAAAGAAACTACGAGGAGAAGGTATCTATAGTAAAAACGAGCGGATTATTTTATTATATTTGTCAAAATTTACGCTTTTTATGGAAATCCTTCGCACGTTCGACTTGCTCGAAAACCTGAAAACCTATCCGCCTAAAGACGACATCCTGGCGCGCCGCACCCGTGGCAAATGGATCAAGTACAGTATTGACCAGTATTATGAAATCTCCCATACTGTAGCGTACGGCCTGCTCGCGCTAGGGTACAAAGCGGGGACCAAGGTGATAACCATCACCAATAACCGTCCTGAATGGAATTTCATGGATATGGGCATCAACCTGGCACACATGATCCATATTCCGGTTTACAGCACCTTGAGCCATGACGACTATCTGCATATCTTCAATCACTCCGACGTAGAACTGATTGTGGTCGGTACTCCGGCCCTCTACAAGAAAGTAGCGCCCATTGCCGCCGAGGTTGACCGGGAGATCAAGTTCCTGATGATGGACGATAACGACGAAGTCATGTCGCTGACCAAACTCTACGAACTGGGCCGCGAGAACAAGGAGCGCTTCGCCCCGGTCGTGGAAGAGAACAAAAAGACCATCAGCCCGGATGAATGCGCCAGCATCGTCTATACCTCCGGTACGACAGGCCTGCCCAAAGGCGTGATGCTTTCGCACCGCAACATGATGTTCGACTCGCACGGTCATGCCCTTCGCCAGACGAAAAACTATAGCCACAAGATGGTGAGTTTTCTGCCGCTCTGCCACATGTACGAGCGGACCATGAACTATGAGTATCAGGAACTTGCCATCAGCACCTATTACGCGGAAAGCCTCGCCACCATCGCGTCCGACCTGAAAGACTGCCATTCCGACGGCTTCTGCGCCGTACCGCGCGTGCTTGAGATGATGTACGGCAAACTCGAAGAGGCCGGCAAGAAGCTGACGGGCTTCAAGCGCAAGATTTACGACGCAGCCTGGAACTACGCCAATACTTTCGACAACGAAAACACAAACTGGTTCTATCTCCAGAAACAAAAACTGTTCGACAAATTGGTCTATAGCAAATGGCGCGAGAACCTGGGCGGCCACGAAATGCTCGTGGTGAGCGGCGGCTCGTCCATTCAGGCGAAGATCGTGCGCTGCTTCAACGCCGCCAAGCTCTATATCTTTGAGGGATACGGCCTTACGGAAACATCGCCGGTGATTGCCGTCAACTCGCCGGCCGACAAATACAACGTAATCGGCACCGTCGGCAAGGCCATGGGCGGTACCGAACTTTCCTTCGCCGAAGACGGCGAGATCCTGACGCGCGGACCGCATGTCATGCTCGGCTATTACAAGAATCCCGAGGCTACGAAAGAAATGATCGACGAAGACGGCTGGCTCCATACCGGCGACATCGGCTACCTGCAGGATGGACAGTATCTCAAGATTACGGACCGGAAGAAAGAGATCTTCAAACTCTCCTCGGGCAAATATGTCGCTCCGCAGGTGCTCGAAACGCTGCTCCGCGAAAGCCCGTACATCGAGAACGCTTTTGTCTTCGGCGCCAACGAAAAATTCGCCTCGGCCATCATCCTGCCGGCCTACGCCAAGCTGAAAGCGTTTGCCGACGAACTGGGCATCGTGGTTGAGAAGAAAGAGCAACTTCTTGAAAACGAGAAAATTATGGCACTTCTCAACCAAGAGGTGATGGCCGTCAACAAGAAAGTCGCTGACCACGAGAACATCAAGAAGCCCCACTTCACCTTCGACGAATGGACCCCCGATAACGGCATGCTCTCCCAGACCCTCAAACCCAAGCGTCGCAACCTCGTCAAACGCTACGCCGACGTCATCGCAAATACATACAAACAAGCCTAAACACGACTGTTATGAAACGGATTCTACTCGCGCTTCTTCTCTCCTGCGCTTTGTTGGCCGCCTATACCGCCAGCGCTCAACAGACAGAGAAAAAGAAACCCTCCGCTGCGGCCATAGCGGCCGACCCGGGCGCTTCTGACCAGACGATCCGGGACGGCTACAGCAAACCCACTTCCGAGATTCGCGCTGCATACGAGCAACTTGATCCGACGCTATTCATCTACCGTCCCTATTATCAGGGAGACAACCGCTATTTCTACTATGTGGAAGCGGATCCTACCGCAAACAATTCTCCGAAGGAGTTTAATGACCAGTGTTACAAGTGGTTTATGAACAAGGCCCAGGATGAATACGGGGTTAAATGGCAGCGGATCGGGACGTTTATCGGAGGGACCCCCGGCCATAACGGAGAATATGTCCTGTATGGAGAGCACGCGATGCATGCCGGTTTTGCAGAGGTTATCGCCGATCCCGGGTCGAGCAATCCGTTCAATCATTTCCTTCACGCCTGTTCAATCCTGGATATTTCCTCCGAATGTGCTGTCTCATACGGAGGTCCTTACAGTGCGCTGGACAAGGTGATACGGTACAATGACGGCAAGGTATATCCGATGATTGAAACCGTGGACGATCAACTGGCCCGGAACCGGCGGATGAAAGCGCTTGCGGAATCCGTTATTGTGAAGGAGTCGCCATTCGACCTTCTGGTGTTCATGGCTGATTGGATTTGGTCGAGATACCAGGACCGCCAGAAAGCAGGTAAGTTTTACTACATAGACGCTGTCGAGTATATGGAAACCTGTGCTTTGATGTCCGCCCATTCGGCGCTGTCGAGCGGAGATGCCGAGGAACGGGCACGCTGTCAAGCTCTTGCCAAAAAACATTTGGCCCAGAATGAAGAAGTTCAGGCCAAGAAAATGGACTTCTATATAGCCAACGGCTCTGCTGCCAAGGAGAAAGCATCCCAAATCACGATGGCTCAAATGCCGAAGGCCGCTATGCGCGATGCCAATATGGAGGCAGCTATGATGAAGATTGCCAAACAAATGCTCACAGGCAGCAATGTCCGACAGATCATCATTAAGGATGCGGGATGGCTCTACGATAAAAATGCGCTGGGTCAGGTGGTTGACCGCTACAAGAACGCCTGGGTTGTCCGTACGACTTCGGATGGAAAAACCTATATGTCGACCTATAGTTTCAAACA
>JAFZAF010000066.1 GCA_017548335.1 Bacteroidales bacterium
GAACGGTCTCCGACTTGGTGTGTACCTGGGCCGCTGCAAAGAAATCGGCAGCGCAACGGCGGGCCTGCTCTTCCGTCACGATTCCGGCATGAACCGGAATCCAGAACAAGATCAGCATCAACAAGCAGAAAGTCTTTTTCATAACCATTCCTCCCGTCATTTGCGCAATTCCCTGAGATTGATGGTCATTCCGTCCTCCACGCCAGTGATCGGAACCTGCTTCTTATTCAGGACCTCGACGGTAACCGTATGCAGGCCGGACGACTTGTATGTGTGCGTCAACGCCGGCTGCCAGGATTCCTGCGTATCGTCTCCCCAAAAGACGAAGCCCACCTGCCCCTCTTCTTCCACCTCCGGAATACGCACCCGGGTCGCGGTCGTAGTATAAGAGAAAGCCGGCAGTCTTCCGTACTGGCGGATCCAGACCGTATCCGGTTCGGCAAAATCCTGATAATAGACCCTTACAGACCCCAGGCGCGATCCGTTCAAATCCGTTACCGGCTGGGCTGCAACGAAGAAACGGCTTTCCTGTTGCAGTCCCTCTTCCCCGGCACGGTAAAGCCATCGGTCAGAGAAAATCAGCTTGAAAGCCGACGGATCCGGATCTGCGGTTTCAAACGAAACCGTCCAGCCACGGGTCGACGCCCGCAACGTATCGCTCGAAACGACGATACGCTGGAAATCCTGGGTCACGTGCACGGTATCGGAAACACCCCAGGTCTTGTTATGAAAAGCGATCCACGAAGCCCTTGCCTGTCGATGATGGTTCTTTTCCGCCACAAAGTAAAAAGAATTGGTGGAGACCGACTTGGTCCCGACCTCCTGCAACCAGTCGCACGCGACCGGAATCTCGACCGTCACATCCAGATTGCTGCGGACCTCGACGACAAATTCACTTGTCTTCGGAGCCAGTTCCTCCAGGGAAGACGATATCACGAGCGTCGGTGTCTCACCCGCCTGATAGACTTTCACGACCTCTTTCCCGGCAGATCCGGTCACTGTAATCTCTCCTTCCCGCTTCTCCACCGAATCGTTGGCGGACACTTCAAATTGCAGGACTGAAGAGACAAGGCCTTTCGTTCCCACCGGCTTGATCCACGATTTCGCACCTTCGGAAATGACATAATCAAAGGAAATATTGGCTTTGACTTCCACCAGGATCCCTCCGCCCGGCTGGCCGACCTCCACCCGGTTGCTCGTTACCAGCAGGGCATCCTTCTGTTTCTGCGTGACGACTAGGGTTTTTTCAACATCTCCGCAAACGAAATTGATGGAAGCTGAGCGCTGGTCGTAGTCGGGGTTTTCCTTCACCGACACGGTCAATGTCGCGGTACCCCGTTTGCCCGATTCGAGGGAAAGGGAACACCAGTCCTTGGCCCGGCTGTTCACAAAAGAGGCCGTCCAGGCCTTGGAAGCTTCCAGTTCGACGGAAGCGGATCCTGCTTCGGATGAAAAGATCATAGACAAGTCGCCGCCCGCCGGAGAGACTTCCGCCTGCGCCGACCGATACGACACAAAGTCGATTTCAGGCTTGCAGGAGGCAAGAAGCAGCGAAAGCGCCAAAACGCAAAATGTCGAAAAACGTCTCATCCGTTGATGCTTTTGTTGCATTTTTGGTAAAATTAATAAAAATAACGTAACTTCGTCCATCATCATCGCCATGAAACTTATCAGTTGGAATGTAAACGGCCTGCGGGCCGTCGCCGGCAAGGGATTCGCCGGAATTTTCGAACAGCTGGACGCTGATTTCTTTTGCCTGCAGGAAACCAAGCTACAGGCCGGGCAACTCGACCTGGAATTCCTGGGATATCAATCTTTTTGGAACTATGCCGACAAGAAAGGTTATTCGGGGACAGCTGTCTATACCCGCCACAACCCCCTTTCCGTCACCTGCGGCATCGGAGTGGATGAGCACGACCATGAAGGCCGGGTGCTTACGCTGGAAATGCCCGATTTCTACCTGGTCAACGTCTATACGCCCAACTCCCAGGACGGTCTGAGACGCCTGGACTACCGGATGCAGTGGGAAGACGCCTTCCGCGCCTATGTCTGCGACCTGGCCACGCACAAAGGCGTGGTCATCTGCGGCGACATGAACGTGGCCCACGAGGAGATCGACCTCAAGAATCCGTCCACCAATCATTTCAATGCCGGCTTTTCCGACGAGGAGCGGGCCAAGATGACCGAACTGCTCGCCGCCGGCTTCCGCGACAGCTGGCGCGACGCCCACCCGGGCGAGGCCAAATACTCCTGGTGGTCGTACCGGATGGCAGCGCGCGAACGGAATGTCGGCTGGCGCATCGACTATTTCCTGGTTTCAGACAATCTTGCCCCACGCATCTCCGGGACGGACATCCATAATGAGATCTATGGCTCTGACCATTGTCCGGTCGAGCTCATCCTGTCAGACTAGCTTTTGATGCTCCAGGCTGTCAATGCCCGGAAAGATAGGCGTCGATGGCCTTGGCGGCACGACGGCCGGCGCCCATCGCGAGGATGACCGTCGCGGCGCCGGTAACGGCGTCGCCGCCGGCGAAGACGCCGGGGC
>JAFZAF010000067.1 GCA_017548335.1 Bacteroidales bacterium
CGACCTGTCGCTGGGATATACGCTCCCCTTGCACGGTTTCCTGAAAGAGATTGACTTCGGCGTAGAGGCGAATAACCTGTTCAATGCCCATGTAGCGCAAAGCGGCTGGGTCTACAGCGCCATCTATACCAGCGGCGGCCATCCGAACGACAACCGTTACTACCAGATCGGCTTCATCCCCGTCGCCGGCCTGACCGTCCTCGGCCACATCACCCTCCGCTTCTGACAGACCCTCCCCCTACCGCTGCAGCCAAAAAGAACGATTTTACCGAAAATTCATTATTTTTGGGAAAACAAAAACCGTAACCTTATGAGAAGACTCTTTTTTATGGCCGCATTACTCGCAGCGACGGTCCTGCCCGGCTGCCAGGCACAGGAAGCGCCGGCCACCCCGTCGGCACTCGACGTCATCATGACCCGGACCAGTATCCGCAGTTTCACGGGTGACCCCGTCAGCAAAGAACAACTGGAAACCATCCTGAAGGCCGGTATGGCCGCCCCGACCGCCATGAACGGCCAGCCTTGGCGCTTTGTCGTCGTGACCGACAAGGACAAAATCGCCGAAGTGTTCGCTGCAGGTCCCCGCAGCGGCATGTTCACGACCGCCGGTGCCGTGATCGTAGTATGCGGCGAGACCACCGCGATGCGCAAGCCGTTCGGCCAGCCCGATGCGGCAGAAGTGGAAATGCCCAACATGTTCTGGTATGAAGACTGCTCGGCGGCCGCCGAAAACATCCTGCTGGCAGCCCACGCCTTGGGTCTTGGCGCCGTCTGGACGGCCGGCTATCCCGCGCAGGAGCGTATCGCTCCCATCGCCGCCGCGCTGGGAATTCCCGAGAAAGTGGTTCCGCTTTGCATCATCCCCGTCGGCATTCCGGCCGAGAATCCGGAGCCCAAGGACAAGTGGAAACCGGAGAACATCCACTGGGAACAGTGGTAAGCTGACTCCTGTATGCGTTTTTACATCGTCGATGCTTTCACGGAAGCATCCTTCGGGGGGAATACAGCCGGCGTCGTGCTCCTGGAGCCCGGCGCCGGCTTTCCCGACGAAGGATGGATGCGGCAGCTCGCCGCCGAACTCCGCTACTCCGAGACGGCTTTCGTCCGTCGTGACGGGGCTGTGGAATTCACCGTCCGATATTTCACGCCAGCCGGTGAAATTGACCTCTGCGGCCATGCTACGATTGCATCGTTCGGGACCCTGTACAAGGAAGGAATCATCGCGGCCGGTACATGTTGCATCAACCATACCCGAGTCGGCGACCTGGAAGTCGTTGCCGGCGAGCTGGTCATGATGCAAATGGCCGCACCCCGACGCGTCGCAGCTTTCGACAATCCAGGCCTGCTCGACGAATTACTGGCCTCCATGGGTGGGCTGCAGCGGGAATACCTTGCCTCCCTGCCCGTTGAGACCTTTTCCACCGGGCTTCCCGATATCATCCTTCCGATGCGCGACGTGGCTGCCTTGCAGGCACTGAGACCGGACATGACTGCGCTCACGGCACTCAGCGAACGGCTGGACGTCGTAGGCGTTCATGCCTTTGCTATCGGCGGAAACGACGGCTACACGGCGCACGTACGGAATTTTGCACCCCGCTACGGCATTCCAGAAGAATCGGCTACCGGAACGGCCAACGCGGCGCTCATGGCCTATCTCCATCAGCATGGCTGCATCGCAGACGGTGCCCGCTGCGTATTCCTTCAAGGCGAGGCCATGGGGCGTCCTTCGCTCATCCACACTTCCCTGGACCTGTCTGCCGGGACACCCGACATCCGGGTCGGCGGTCCTTGCGCCATCGTTGCGAAAGGCGATATTGTCTAGATGCCCGGTCAAGCCGGGCATGACGCAGAAGAAAGTCGGGCATGACGCACAATAAAATGTAAGAGAATTTGAATATTCACTTTGATTTGTTAACTTTGTAGGATAGAAAATCCAAAACAAGTTAACAAAATATGGCTGATAAACAACTTCTCCTGGGAGATGAGGCCGTTGCCCTTGGCGCCTTGCACGCAGGACTGAGCGGCGTGTATGCCTATCCGGGCACTCCCTCCACCGAAATCACCGAGTACATCCAAGGCCATCCGCTCACAGCGGAGCGCCATGTGCACGACGTCTGGTCGAGCAACGAAAAGACGGCCATGGAAGGCGCGCTGGGCATGTCGTACGCCGGCAAACGCGCTTTGGTTTGCATGAAACACGTGGGCATGAACGTCTGTGCCGACCCGCTGATGGGTTCGGCGATGACGGGCGCCAACGGCGGCCTGGTGGTCGCCGCTTGCGACGACCCGTCGATGCACAGTTCGCAGAACGAACAGGATTCCCGCTTCTGGGGCACCTTCGGCATGATGCCCGTCTTCGAGCCTTCGAACCAGCAGGAAGCCTATGAGATGACCCGTGCGGCCTACGACTACTCCGAAAAGAATACGATTCCCGTGATCATGCGCCTGACGACCCGCATGGCCCACTCCCGTGCCGTGGTCACTCCCGCCGAAGAGATCCGTCCTCAGAACGAGCTCCATTATCCGGCGCATCCGAAACGCTGGGTCACGTTGCCGGTAAACGCCCGCGTACGCAACCGCGAACTCATCGAATGCTACAAGCAGTTCGAAGCCGACGCAGCCGTCTCGCCCTTCAACCGGCTCACCGACGGCCCCGACCACAGCCTTGGCATCATCGCCTGCGGCATCGCGTACAACTATCTCATGGAGAACTATCCGGACGGCTGCCCGTATCCCGTGCTGAAGATTTCGCAGTATCCGTTCCCGCGGGAACTGGCCCTGCAGCTCGCCGGCTTGGTAAAAAAGATTCTGGTGCTTGAAGAAGGCCAGCCGCTGGTCGAAACCCAGCTGCGCGGCGTCTTCCCTGCAGATACCCAGGTTGTCGGCCGGATCGACCATACCGTCGTCCGCGACGGCGAACTTTCGCCCGACGATGTGCGGAAGGCTCTGGGCCTCCCCGCCCTCCCGACCTTTGCACCGTCGCAAGTGCTCGCCCCGCGCCCGCCGGCCCTCTGCATGGGCTGCGGCCACCGCGACTTCTACACCGCCCTCAATAACGTGCTGAAGAAAGACTATCCCACCGCCCGCGTTTTCAGTGACATCGGTTGCTACACGCTCGGCTACATGGCACCGTTCAATGCCATCCACACCTGCGTGGAAATGGGCGCTTCATTCACGATGGCACAGGGCGCCGCCTACAGCGGCACCTGGCCCGCAGTCGGTGTCCTCGGCGACTCGACCTTCACCCACAGCGGCATGACGGGCCTGCTCGATGCCGTCAACGGCAACGCCGATGTGGTGCTCTGCATCTCCGACAACCTGACCACCGCCATGACCGGCGGCCAAGACTCCGCCGGAACCGGCCGTATCGAGGCCATCTGCGCCGGCCTCGGCGTAGACCCGGCCCACATCCGCACCATCGTCCCCCTGCCGAAGAACTATCCGGATATGGAAAAGGTCATCCGGGAAGAAATCGAATACCACGGCGTCTCCGTGATCGTCTGCCGCCGCGAATGCATCCAAACCGCCAGAAGACACGCAAAGAAATAACGCCATGAAACAAGATATCATCCTCGCCGGCGTGGGAGGACAAGGCATCCTCTCCATCGCCACGGTCATCGGTTCCGCAGCCCTGGAACAGGGACTTCACCTCAAGCAGGCCGAAGTGCACGGCATGAGCCAGCGCGGCGGCGACGTCCAGTCGAACCTCCGCCTCTCGTCCGAGCCCATCCACAGCGACCTCATTCCCCGCGGCGCGGCCGACCTGGTCGTCTCGCTCGAACCGATGGAAGCACTCCGCTATCTTCCCTATCTGGCTCCGGAAGGCTGGATCATTACCAATACCGTTCCGTTCGTCAATATTCCGGACTACCCGCCGATGGACCGTGTTATGGCCGAGCTCGACAAGCTGCCGCACGTCATCGCCATCGACGTGGACGCCATCGCTAAGGAAGTCGGCTCCACCCGCAGCGCGAACATGGTGCTCCTGGGCGCCACCGCCGCCGTGCTCGGAATCCTTGATCCCGACAAGCTCCGCGACGGCATCCGACGCATCTTCGGCCGCAAGGGAGAAGCCATTGTGGAAGCCAACATCAAGGCCTTCGATGCAGGACTCGCATCGGCCCAAAAATAGGAGCCTATGAACTACATGACTGCCGACGAGGCCGTCCGGCTCGTCAAAAGCGACGACACCATCTGCTGCCAGGGCAGCACCTCCGTACCAGTCATCCTGCAGGAGGCGCTTGCCCGGCGCGCGGACGAACTCCGCGACGTACAGATCGTTTCAGGTTTCAACATCACGGAAGGCCCCGCCCCGTTCTGCAAACCCGAATACAAGGATTCCTTCCTGGTCAACAGCATCTTCCTGTGTGCCGACCAGCGCAAGCACGTGGCTGAGGGCTATGGCTCGCTGACCCCCTGCTTCCTGAGCGAAGTGCCGGCGCTCTTCCGTAAGGGTGAGCTGCCTATCGACGTGGCGTTCATCAACTGCTCGCTGCCCGATGAGAACGGCTACTGCAGCTACGGCATCGGCTGCGACATTTCCGTCGCGGGCGTCGAGTGCGCCAAAGTAGTGATCGCGCAGGTCAACGAGGCCATCCCCTATCTCTATGGCGGCTGTCTGATCCATGAGTCTGAAATCACCGCGGCGGTACGCTGCAACGTGCCGCCCATCGCGATGCAGTTCGGCGAACCTACGGAGATCGAAAAAGCCATCGGCGCCAATGTGGCGGCCGAAATCCCCGACGGGGCCTGCCTCCAGATCGGCGTGGGCGGCATCCCGAATGCCATCCTCAACGGCATCAAGCACCACAAGCACCTGGGCCTGCATACCGAAGCGATGACCGACGGCGTAATCCGGCTCATGAAGGAAGGAGTGATTGACAATTCCCTGAAGAAAGTGCATCCCGGCGTCAGCATCGCCGCCCTTGCGCTGGGATCCAAGGAGATGTATGAATTCATCGACCACAACAAGACGATGGAATTCTACGACGTGGCCTATACCAACAATCCGTTCCTGATTGCCCAGAACCCGAAGGCTTGCGCCATCAATTCGGCACTGGAAGTTGATCTTACGGGACAGATCTGCGCCGATTCGATCGGCGAGATGATCTTCTCGGGCGTCGGCGGCCAGCACGACTTCATGTACGGCTGCTCGCTGTCGGAAGGCGGCAAGTGCTTCATCGCCCTGCCGTCACGCAC
>JAFZAF010000068.1 GCA_017548335.1 Bacteroidales bacterium
CGCAGGGTCGTACGAAGCGGGGGCTTCGAAGAAGAAGGCCGTCGCTTCGCGGAACTCGGTAGGGAAGTGGACGCGTTCGCGCATCAGTTCCAACACGCCGCCGACGTATTCATCGCTGAACGCATCTAGCCGTGCACCTTCAGAAGCGCGGAAATCGGCCACCAGCTGGGCTGTGGACCGCATCCGCAGGTACTCCTGGTTGAACCACTTGGCTTTGTCGGGATTGAAGCGGGCACCCGATTTGATGACGCGCTCCAGCGAAAAGACTTTTACCAGTTCGTCGAGGGTGAAAATCTCCTGCTCCGTGCCGGGGTTCCAGCCCAGGAAGGCCAGCATGTTGACGAAGGCTTCGGGATAGTAGCCGTCCTCGCGGTAGCCGCGCGACACTTCGCCTTCGGCGTTGACCCAGCGCAGCGGGAACACCGGGAATCCCAGCCGGTCCCCGTCGCGCTTGCTGAGCTTGCCTTTCCCGTCGGGCTTGAGCAGCAGCGAAAGGTGCGCGAAACGCGGCTGCGAATCCTGCCAGCCGAACGCTTCGTACAGCAGATAGTGCAGGGGCAGGGAAGGGAGCCATTCTTCGCCGCGGATGACCTCGGTGATTTCCATCAGGTGGTCGTCCACGATGTTGGCCAGGTGGTAGGTCGGCAGTTCGTCCGCCCGTTTCCACAAAACTTTATCGTCCAGGGTGTTGCTATTGACCTCAATGTGGCCGCGGATCAGGTCGTCCATCTTCACGATGCGGTTCTCCGGAATCTTGAAGCGGATGGTCCAGCCCGACTCTTCCGCCACGCGCCGGGCGACTTCGTCGGCCGGCAGCGTGAGCGAATTGCAAAGCTTACCGCGCGTCTCCCAGTTGTAGGTGAACGTCTTCTTCTCGGCCTCGGCCGCCGTGCGGAGCGCGGTCAGCTCTTCGGCCGTGTCGAAGGCATAGTAGGCGTAGCCTTTCTCGACCAGTTCTTCCGCATACTTGCGGTAGATGCCGCGGCGTTGCGACTGGCGATAGGGAGCATGGGGATGTTTCTCGGAAGCAACCTCCACTACGTTCCCGGCCTCGTCCACGCCTTCATCGGGATAAATGCCGCACCAGCGGAGACTCTCGATGATGTAGGCCTCGGCCCCCGGCACAAAGCGCTGGGAGTCGGTGTCTTCGATACGGAGGATGAAATCGCCGCCTGCCTGCTTGGCATAGAGGTAGTTGTAGAGCGCTGTCCTGACACCGCCCATGTGGAGCGGGCCGGTCGGGCTCGGAGCAAAACGGACTCTGCGTCTTTTCTCCATCGTTTATTCGCTTTCTTTCGTTTCTTTGGTATTCAGCATGCGCTCGCGCCGCGTGTAGGCCGGCTCGTCTTCGAGCTCTTTGATCAGCCGGACGTCATCCACGATCAGGGCCGGAATGCCGGTGACTCTCTGCTTGTTGAGCAACTTGCCATTGTCGGGCGCGATCGGGCGGCCCTTCTTGCGGTTCCGGAACAGATTCTGGCCGTACTTCACGTCGATGCGGTTGCCGCGGTTGATCTCGCTTTCGTCGATGACCGGCAGCTGCCACATCTCGAAGCCCGTGGCGATGATCGTGACGCTGATCTTGTCGCCCTTGTTCTCGTCGAACACGATACCGCGCTTGAAGTTGATGGTCGCGCCCGTGTATTGCGTCGTGAAGTCCATGATCTGCGAGAGCTCTTCCATGGAGATGCCGTGCTCGTCGTCGGAACTGCCCGTGATGTTGATCAGGGCGTTCTTGACGCTGCGCAGGTTGAGGTCGTTCAGCAGCGGGGAGTTGAGGGCCATCTCCACCGCCTTGGTGGCACGGTCCTCGCCTTCGGCCTCACCGATACCCATGATGGCGACGCCGCTGTTCTGCATCACCTTCTTCACGTCGGCGAAGTCCACGTTGATATAGCCGCTGCTCGTGATGATCTCGGCAATGCTCTTGACGGCTGTGGCGAGCACCTCGTCGGCCTTCGAGAAGGCTTTCTTCATGCCCATCTTGCCGTAGAGCTGATAGAGCTTCTGGTTGTCGATCACCAGGATGCTGTCGACATGCTTGCTCAGTTCCTTGATGCCTTCCACGGCGCGGTAGAGCGCCTCCTTGCCTTCATCGCGGAAAGGAACCGTGACGACGCCGACCGTCAGCTTGCCCATCTCCTTGGCCGTCTTGGCCACGAGCGGCGCTGCGCCGGTACCGGTGCCGCCGCCCATGCCGCAGGTCACGAAGACCATCTGCGTGTCGCCGGCGAACACCTTGTTGATCTCTTCCGATGATTCTTCGGCGGCTTTGCGGCCGACCAGATAGTCGGTACCGGCACCCAGTCCCTTGGTCAGGACCGGGCCGATCTGGAGTTTCGTAGGAACCGGACTCGACTGGAGGGCTTGCATATCGGTGTTGCAGACCACGAAATCGACGTCTTTCAGTCCGAGGGAATACATATAGGAGACGGCATTGTTGCCACCGCCGCCCACACCGACGACCGTGATGATGTTGCCCCGCTTCTCCCAGCTGGTAGGAATTAAATCTGCGTCCATAGCTTAAGCGTTGTCGTTATCGGAAAATAGCATGTCAAAAAATGTCGGCTGTTTCTTTTTCTCAGCCTTTTCACGCGCCTTGCGTTCTTTCTCTTCCTGTTTGCGCCGGGCCTCCTCCTGCTTGCGCAGTTCCTTGGCCTTGCGCTCCTCTTCCTTGCGGCGCTCCCGTTCCTCGCGGGCGGCGGCCCGTTCGTCCACTTCGGGCTCTTCTTCTTCCTCGAAGAGGGAGTTGTCCGGAATCTTGGCAGCGGCCGCCAGGGCTTCCTTCTTGTATTCCACCGCGTGCGAGAGTTTCGGATCGAGCGTCTCAAGCACGAGGCCCACAGCTGTGGACGAATAGACGTCGAACGCTTCGTCCACGCTGTCGCTCTCGATGGCGCCCTGCGGCGCAGCCAGCCGAATCTTCTGTCCGAGAAGGGCCGCCGCCAGCTGGATGATGTTCTCGAGGTGGCAGCTGCCGCCGGTGATGACCACGCCCGAGGTGAGTTTCTGGGCGTAGCCCGACTGCTCGATGACGTAGCGCACCGCATCGAAGATCTCGCTCATGCGGGCCTCGATAACCCGGGCCAGGAGGCTGATCTCGACTTCGCCGTCGTCGTTGTCGTTCTCATTCTTGAGGATGAGTTTCTTGTTTTCGACCGCAAATTCTTCGCAGCAGCGGCCATGCTGGATCTTGAGGGTCTCAGCCCACTGGTTGGTGATGCCCGTCACGGTCTTGATGTCGTTGGTCACCGCTTCGCCGCCGAAGGGGATGATGGCCACATGGCGGACGATGTTGTCCTTGATGACGGCCACTTCCGTGGAACTCTTGCCGATGTCCACCAGCGCTACGCCGTTTTCCATTTCCGGCCGGGTGAGGACGGCGCGGGCCGAGGCAATCGGCGCGAGAATGGCCTTGTTCAATTTCAGGCCGCACGACTCGAGGAGGTTGGTCCGGCGGTCGAGAATCGCCCGCTTGCCGTAGAAGATGCGGAACGTGGCCTCGATGGTGCCGCCCACCATGCCGATGAGCTCGTCGTGGTTGATGCCGAAGCGTTCTTCCGTGCTGTACTTCTGCGGAACGGCTTCGAAGACGACGTCGCCGCCGTCGATGTTCGCGTTGTAGCGGGTGCGGGTGATTTGCCGGACCTCATCTTCCGTAATGTAGGCGTTGGGGTCGGTGCGGTTGATCTGGCAGGAGAGTTCCCTGCTGCGGAGGATTCTGCCGGAAAGGCCGACCGTGACCTCGCCGATCTCTTCCTTGAGCTCCGCTTCGGCCCGGGCGATCAGGGAGCGGACGATCTCCTTGACCTTGAAGTCATTGACGATCTCGCCGCATTCGATGCCGGCCGATACTGCGTCGTGGTAGCTTACGATCCTGATGCCGCCCGGCGTCTTCTCGCCAACCGCCAGCGCCACCTTGGAGCTTCCGAAATCCAGTGCTGCTGCGTATCTGCTCATAGCTGCTTGCAAATAATCTGATGGTTATACTTGAGATTGATTGTCTTGTAGGGTTTCTTTTCGTCTGCCTGCGGTGCGATGTTCCGCCACCAGGCTTCCAGCTTCCGGAATTTCTCCGTGTAGTTGCCGCTGTCGCCGAACACGATGGCCGGGCCGGCCGACCGGGTGTAGAGCACGATGTCTCCGTCAGGCGCCACCTCAATCTGGGCGATCTCGCGCTGCAGGACGGGTTTGCTGTCGATATATTGGGCCAGTTCCACCATGCCCAGGATCCAGTCGAGGTTCTCTTTCGGCGCTGCACCACGCCAGGTACTGTCCACCTGGATGGGAATCCGGCCGGTAACGATCGGGACGTCGACGGCATTGGAGACAGGGAAGAGGTATCCTTCCGGATCGGCATACCAGCGTTTGTGTCCGTTTTCGAAGCGGATGACCGGCTTGCGCTGCGTGAGCCGCACGGCGACGGTCTGTTCATCGGCGGCATAGACTTGGGCGCTCATGATTTCACCACGCGCGCGAAGCGCCTTTTCAATCGAGTCGAGATTGACCAGGCAGGTCTGCCGGCCGAGGGCCCGTTTCGACACATAATCCAGAACCTCCGCCTTGTCCACGATGGCGCTTTCCAGAGAGTCGAGGAGGATGACCTCCACCTGCCGGCAGCGGGCCTGCTGGCGGCCTTCCGCCGAAAGGCTGCCCACAAAGTAGAACCAGCACCCCAGCAAACCGGCGGCCAGGATGACGATGAGCGTGGTCAGAAGGATCTTTTTGATCATGCGAGGGTCTTCAGCCAGTTTTCAATGGGTTCGATGAAACGGTCGACGTCACCGGCGCCGAAGGTGACCAGGCAGTCCAGTTCGCGCCCGCGCAGGTGGTCCATCAGTTGTTCTTTGGGAATAAGCACCTTGTCGGTCAGGGTTACCTGGTTGAAGATGAGTTCCGAAGTGACACCGGGGATCGGCTCTTCCCGTGCCGGGTAGATGGGCAGCAGGATGAGGGAGTCCAGTCCGCTGAGCGCGTCGGCGAAATCTTCGGAGAAGTCGCGGGTGCGGGTATAGAGGTGCGGCTGGAAGATGCCGCAGAGTTGGCGTCCGGGAAAGATGTTGCGGATCGAACTGATGGCCGCCCGGATTTCGTTGGGGTGGTGGGCATAGTCGTCTACATAAGCGATCCGCGGCGAATCGAGATGGATGTCGAACCGGCGCTTGACGCCCTGGAACGTAGCCAGGGCCTCCCGGATCTTCATCGGGGCTGTGCCGTGCAGCAAGGCTACAGCCGAAGCCGCTACGGCGTTCTCGACATTGACCCAGCCCGGTATGCCGACAGTGCAATGCTCGATGCTTCCGCCCGGATGGTTGAGGGTGAAGTCGAAGCGGCCGTGTTCCAGCGGCTGGATGTCTGAAGCGTAGAAGTCGCACGGGGTGTCGTACGCGTAGCGCAGGACTTTGGC
>JAFZAF010000069.1 GCA_017548335.1 Bacteroidales bacterium
ATGCAAATGCGCCGGTCTCGTATTTCAGAGACAGGATGGTATCCATGATTGATTCCGCATCACGGATAGGCTCTGACACTTCCGTTATGACCGCTATGTTATCTATTACCGTCATTGACTTTTAAATCTCGATTTAGCGAAGCAAATTTACTGTTTTTCCTGCAAATGAAAAAGCCCCAGCGCAGGAGGCGCCAGGGCAGAAAGGTTTAGGTTTGGCCTGAATGACCGGGAGTGGCTTAAGCTCCGGCGACCCACTTGCACTCGGCAAGCATGGTCTGGGACTTGACACCGGTGCTGGAATCCACCAGGTAGTAGCGGAAGAAGATCTTCGGGGCGGCAGCGCTGGGGGCACCGTTCTTGGCCACGTAGTCGGCACGGATGTCGACGGCAGCTGCGGTGGGCTCTTCTACGAGCTTGATGGCTGCAGCCTTGCTGTGGGCGCGGCTGACACCGTTGGACTGGCCTTCGGAAGCTTCGATGACCAGGTAGATGCCGCCGTTGTCAGCGGGAGCCTGATCCAGCTTGAAGGTGAAGGTGTCGCCCTGGCACACGATGGTGGCGGTAGAGGGAGCCTCTACGGAGTTGAGCTCCGGAGGAGTGACCATCACGGCACCACCGAGTGCAACCACCCAGTAGTTCAGACGGGTGAACAGGTTGGCGCCAGAGATCTTGGCGGAGGTGCCCAGGACGGAGCGGCCGGCCTGGCTGAGAGCGAGCTTGTTCCACGCGAGAATCTGCTCGTTGGTGAGGGTTTTCCACTTGGTGGTGAGCATCTTGAAGACGCTCTTGACCTTGGCCTGGTCAGAAGTGCGCACAGCGCCACCATAACCACGGTTACGGATGTACTTGCGGCTCTTCATCTTTGCAGCGGTCACGCCCTTGGCGCTGCCGCTCATCTCCTCGAAGGCGATGGAAGGAATGTACTTCATAGTTTTTTGAGGTTAAGGTTATAGATAAAGGATAGGATGAAATATAATCCAATCAGGATTATCAGGAAGAAACAGAATCCGCCGACGCGGAGCTTTGCCTGCTGCCAGCCGGAAAGCTTTTTCTCCACCTCAACAGTCTGCGTTTGGATCCGGTCACGGAAGACAATGCTGTCTCTGTAGACAATCTTGGTCTCCACCTGGACAGGCTCCTTGACGGGTTTTGTCTCCAGGGAATGGTGAAGGATTCCTCCGGACACGACGGCCTCGGATTTGGCGTACTTATTCTCCAGTAACGAGGTGGTGTCCAGAGTGGCCACCTTCTCGACAATGACCGGCAGTTCTACGTAGGCGGTATCCACCACCCTCTCGACGACGGTCTTCACCTCCACCTTGGTACTGTCCTGTTCCAGAACTGGCCGGACAGTACCACAAGCGGAAAGAAGGAGCGCGAAAGCAAGAAAGGTGGAGGGTTTCATAGGTTCGTTTAGGTTGTAGGTTGTATTTCGTGGTCACGGACGTCCCGGAGTTCTGCTTCGAACTTCCGGAACTTGACATCGTAGGAGGCTTTAACGCCCAGGATAGCGCCGCAAAGGACGAGCAGTTCGCTCACAATCGAGACTGCAGAGCTGGCAATCTCTCCCAGCGGCGGGATGAAGAAAAGACACACGGAGGCGATGAGGACACCGCTGGTGAAACTGGCCACCGCGATAATGCCCTGCAGGCGCGTGAGTTCTATTTTCTTCTTCTGGGCCATAGGTCTATTCGTTGACCGGGTTTTCAGGATCTTCCTCTTCACCGGGAGTCTGCTCGATGCCATCACGAACCAGGAAGGCAAAGGCAAACGGTTCGCGTCCGGTGTCCCAAAAGCCCATTACACGGCGATCCATCGTGAATATCTTGTTCTCGATATGGCATTCGCCCATACCGAAACAATCCTGGTGGAACTGATTGCCGCCACCGGGCACCGGAACGTCGGCAGTGACATCTTCGGGCATCTGTTCGAAGGTCGCTTCCCAGGGCAGGTCCCGCTGCGCGTAGGAGCAGCTGGAGAACTGCAGGTGCATGAATACCCAGTGGTCAAAGACGACCACGAAGGTATCGCTTGAGAATCGCAGGTAGTTGCCTTCGGTTGTGACCGTGAGGCGCTGCTTGGTGCCTTTGATGGTATTTGCGCCCTGGTTGAGCTGGGCATACATCGTCACGAAGTACAGGGTGAGCGGACCATTCTGGTCGAACCACGGCTGTTTCTCTACGACAATCGTATTTTTGTCCTTGATCCAGGACTTGAGGACAGTACCTCCATCATAAATGGCATCGCCCCAGGAATACGTCTGCGTCTCGATGAAGCGGACGAAAACGCCGCCGATGGTGCTGCGATCGATGGTCAAATCAGGAACGGTAATCTCCAGCTGGTCGCAAGCCTGGTATGCGGGATTCGTAGGGTCAAATGTAACCTTGGCATTCAGAACCACGTAATTTGGGGCCTGATAGTCCTTGAAGGTTATCTGGCCGGCACCGAAGTTATTGGAAATGCTGTTAAACATATCTGTAGCCTCCTTTTACTAATAGATGATACCTGTTCCGAATACTTCGGTGTGGGTGAAATAAGGGCCTCCACGATGAGCGAAAGTAAGCTGAGACTTGCCATTGCGGTTATACATGTACACCAGGTATGACTGGGCATTGATATGGCCATCAGCGTCGTTGGAGCGACCAATCGCCATCCCCGTACCGACAACCCCTGCCGGCAGCTGCTCGTCCAGGTAGACCTCGGAAGATGCCACGTTACTGTGGCCAAGGCACTGGGCGTTGAACTGCGCCACAGGAGCACCGGTAGAGAAATCCACATCCAGGGAGGACACGTGGCTTTCCTCGGTGGGATCAAGATTGTCCATCGTAGCCTTAACGCGGCGCTGGTAAGGAGAATCTCCAGCAACGACGGCATATTCCTGAATGGGCTGGCCAGCGAATCCGGTGGAAGTATCCAGCCAATAAGCCTCGATGAAGACCTTCTGCCCCGGGACCGGCTGAACGCCGATAGTCTTGAGGTAGAGAGTCGTCACGTCGGCTTCGCCCCAGTCGTCTTCCATACCAGGCGTAATGATGACGGTCTTGCTCCAGCCATTCGATATGCCGGCGCTCTGGGATGCTGACATCTTCAGAACGAGTTTGTAAGGGCTTGACTCGTGCTTTATCCCGGCCAATACCACAAGATCCGGAGTGACGACAATTTGGGTATAGAGCAGATTGGGAACGGCCACGTTGGACGCTGGAGCCGTAGAGAGGAGCGCCTCACCTGCCATTGCCCTGTTGACATTGAGGCGAATATACAGGTTCATGCCGGAGATTACGGCCTTCTGGCCAAAGGCGGAAGCTCCTGATGTGTGCTCCGCCAGACGGTCCCACTCCCGCATCTGATCATTGGTAAGGAGCTTCCAAGACTTGGATATCTTGGACATCGAGGTACGACGGGCCACCTGGGCATTTGTGGTGGCCCCCGTTGGCCATGACTTCACGCTAAGGATGTTGCGGCCGCCGACCCTTCTGGCCGTAACACCCTTAGCGGAGCCCGAGAATCCCTCGAAAGCGATGGAAGGAAGTGCAATCATAGTTTAAGTATAAGTTTAAGTCAATAGGTCTAATCCTCTGCAAGCAAAGGTAATAATAGTAATTCTAATTTGCAAACTGAAATACAGTAAATTAGATATATTGACTTAAAGTTATACTTTAGGTAATTCAACTATACCGGCGGGCAAGAAAAAACCCTCCTCAACGAGGAAGGTCGAACTGGAATCTGTAGTCCCGGTACTGGTCTCGATAGCCTGTTTGCGTGTCCAGGACTATGTACCGGCAATGGGCGCCATAGCCCGGCAAGGCATCAAGGTCCCAGCGCTGCAGATAGTCCGGTACCACAAACTCGACCAGGCTTTCTTCCCCGCTGCAGCAGGATGAAGCCAGGACATTCCGGAACTTGGTCGGCCGACGTCCGCCTCCAGGGCGCGTCAGCTGAAGCTTCATCAGGATCCTGTAACGTTCGGGAGAAACCGTGCCTCCACAATATGCCTGGAACTTCAACAGCAGCGTACCTTCTGCCGGCACTTCTGCAGAGGAGAATTCCATCGCGAACACCGGGAATGGCCCGAAAGGCTGCGCCTCAGGAATGTGCTCGTTCCCCAGTGTGTAGAAACCATGATATGCCGACACAAAGAGGTTCTGGCCAGAGATATGGGCCGTGTTGTCATACGGCGGCCGGTGACTGATGGCCATCTTTCCATACTCATTCCAAAGCAGCTGAGTCTCGTGGGGCTGCTCCCTCCAAGCTGCCAGGGCCCTCCTGTGGACATCCAGGTACTCCTCCCTGGCCGGAGTGAGCGCATACGGCGGTGACGTCCTGTCCTTCACGAAGCATTTCCCGCCCCGGTGAAACCAGGTCAGGTCCTTGGTGGATCCGTAGGCATCGGATATCAGGATAGAGGGTCTGAATATGGGCATAAGGATGGGGGTTGGCGTTTTGGGCTTGGCCTTAGCTTCTAGGGACCTCATAGGGTAATGCAAAGATACTGATAATCTGCCGTTCATCCAAGTTCAAAGCGCCCGCAGCGGCGGCAGCCGCTGCTTCCTGGAGCATATATATATACCCTTTTCCGTCCATTCGAGCGGGTGGTGTCGGTTGTTATCCTGATGCGGCTGGGGCGTGGGTTCCTGGTCAGCCTTGGTTGCTGGGAGTCTCGTTGCCGGCAGGATGGGTGCGGTGGGATTGCGGGGGCCGGTAACGAGTCTCCCAGTGACCAAGGGCGCGGAACGAGCGAAGCGAGTGGAGCGTGGCCCCTGAGGCGGTCTGGCGGGGTTGGGTGCTGGCGGGCTTTGGCGGCGCAAGGGCTGGGAGACCTTAGGCTCCCAGACCCCGACAAAGACCGGCAGCTTGTGCGGGAGGCAGACGGCCTCCGGGGCCTGGGCCGGGACGGCCCAATGCTGAATCGAAGGTAGTACGCCCGTGGCCGTCAGGCCTGGCACTGAGCCCCCGGCGCAGTCTTTGGCAGTTTGGGGAACGGCGCAGCTGTGGACCAAACTGACAATGTCTGCGCCAGCAGCCGGGACGGCTGCCTCCTGCCTGCCCGGAACACTTCCGGCGGGATTCTTCCCGGCGGAGGTGTGGAGGAATAGCAGGCAGGTATAACCACGGCGTAGCCGTACCGAGGAGCGGGAACGGAGTAAGCGAGCAGGCGGACTTATTCCGACTGCTGGCTTACGGAGAGGGAGCGACCCAGCAGCGGAGCTGCGCGTGGCGGTGGACTGCCCGCACAGCACTGAGGCTCCAAGCGAGTACCGGACCTTCGCGTCTTGATGACGGTGTTCGGGACGGCACTTTGCGCCCACGAATACCTCCTACTTCCCTACGAGCAAAGGAGCGGAGGCAGTGGTCTCCGTGGGCTTGTCCCCGGAGACGACTGCTGGAGCGGGGCTGGAATAGGAGCTACCGTTCCTGCGAGATAGCGCAAAGTGCGCAGCCCCCCGACGGGCCGGGTCCCGGGTGGCCCTTGAGGGGGGCTGCTTGTCCACCGCCACGTCGACCGGGAGTTCGAAGGCAGGACCTCCGCACCCCACTGACGGAGCACAGTTAACATAATCTAGATTGTGTGCGAAGCGGAAACAGGCGGCGCTTGCGCCGACCTGTTACACAATCTAGATTATGTTAACTTTGCGGATTCCAGGCACTTACGTTCGTGCTGGGATGCCGTCTCCCTGGCGATATTCTCTCCCCTGTGGGGAGCCGGAGGGGCACTGGCCAGCAAGAGTCTGTGGCCGGCTTGCCGGGCACAGTCTCTTGACCTTATTCCCTTTATGCGCGAAGCGCGGCGCGGAACGGCCGCGAGTCTCTGACCAGAGCGCCGTGGCGCGGCGGGAAGAGTCTCGCAGTGGAGCTGCCACAAGTGGAGTTCGGAGGGGCGCGGCAGTGCCCCGGAGGACGGAACCAAAGCGAGTGAGCGCAGCTTCAGCGGAGCGAACTGGCTTTGACCGCTTTGTTTTATATCGGCCTACTCTGCGATTAGCTTGTAGCCGGTGCCGCGGACATTCAGGATCTGGATGCGGGGGTCGCGGGAGAAGCGGTGGCGGAGGCGGGTGATGAGGACCTGGAGGCTGCGGGCGTTGAAGAAGTCGTCGTCGCCCCAGAGAGACAGGAGGATGTTCTGGGTGGGGATGATGCTGCCGCTGCCTTTGCATAGGAGCTGGAGAATATCGGCTTCGCGGCGCGGGATGAGGGTTGAATCGCCGCTGGGTCTGTAAAGCAGTGTTGCCGACTCCGGAGTGAACTGGTATTCACCGATGCTATAGGATGCTTGGCCTTTCTCCTGGTCGGGGGTCTTTTTCCCGCTTCTTCCCAGGAGGGTTTTCATCCGAACTACCAGCTCGGGAATGGCAAAGGGCTTCTTGAGATAGTCATCGGCCCCGAGGTTGAATCCGGTGACGACATCGTCCACGGTAGTCTTTGCGGTCAGGAACAGGATGGGCGTTTCCTTGTCGCTCTGTCGGATGGCTTTCACCATATCGAAACCGGACATCTTGGGCATCATCACGTCCACCACCAGGATGTCGGGACGGATTTCAAAGTATCGGCGCAGGCCTTCCGATCCGTCATAGGCCAGCTCGACGGAGAAGTCCATCGTCTCCAGGGCGTCTCTCACGATGCCGGAGAGCGTCCTTTCATCCTCTACCAATAGTACCTTGCTACTCATAGTTCGATGGTGAATGTGCTTCCCTTATCGGGTTCGCTATCGACGGAGATATGGCCTCCGTGCTTCTCTACGATGGTTTTCGCGAAGAAAAGGCCGATACCGTAGCCCTTGACATCGTGGACATCACCGGTGGGTACGCGGTAGAATTTCTCGAAGATATGGGCCTGCTTCTCAGGAGCGATGCCGATGCCTTTGTCACGGACCGATATCCGGACGTGGCCATCCTTCTCGTCGGCAGAGAGATGGATGTCTGCGCTGTCGCCGGAGTACTTGACGGCATTGTCCAGGAGTGTGGCGATGACGCTGGACATCAGGGAGGCGTCTATGTCGGCCGAGAGGCCTTCTGGTGTGACACTGACGGCTATTTCGCAGGGCTTCCCGGCACTGAGGCGGGTCTGGGATGCGACAGACTCCAGTAGCGGGTGCAGCTCTGTAGTCTTGATGCGGAGCGAAAGCCGGTCCCGGTTCTCCATCGACATGGAAAGGATCTGCTCCACCATTCCGTTCAGTTTCTCCAGGGACTCCCGCGTGACCTTCAGATATTCTTCCCGTTTTTCCGGATTCTTGTCAAGGCCATAGACCAACATGGCGTCATTGGCGGCATAAGCAACGGCGATGGGGGTCTTCAGCTCATGGGTCATGTTGCTGGTGAAGTCGGATTTCATTTCGTCCAGCTCGCGCTGCTTGCGAAGGGCCCGCATCATCAGATAGAAGACCAGTCCCAGAATCAAGAGGATGCCGGCAGACATCAGGAGGACGCCCATCATTCCCCGGAGGATGGAGCCGGTCATCGGCTCGCAATACAGTTCATATCCGGCACCACGGTTGGCAATGGATGTCATGGATATGCGTTCATCCCGCGAGGATGGAATGTACGTCGGTGTTTGGACTTCGGCCAGGACTTCTTCCCCGTCCATCAGGAGAATCCGGTGCTCCAGCGGATAGCCCAGGGAGTCCAGCCGGTGCGTGAGGATGCTGTCCATGACGGGAAGGTTCGTTTTGCCGGCCGTTTCTCCGAGAATATCCGCCTCAAAAGGCTTATCCACCTTAGCAACCGTAATGGCTTCAGGGATGCTGTCTCCGGGCGAAGCGAACTGGGTGGAGACAATTTTCGAAAGCCGGACATTGCTTCCACCGTAAACCTGCGCCGAGAAATGAACGCTGTCCGAAGATTGCTTCCGCCGGGCAGTGAGTTCCTCCATTTCCGCCCAGGTGATGGAAACCCGGATCTCGGAAACGGCTGCTTCCCGGCGGGTTTTGTAAAGGCCTTTGATCCAGTAGAGTTCATACGCAGCAATGGCCACCAGGGAGATGATGGCCAGCAGGGGCAGAAGATATGATTTCCTGAATCTCACGATGCAAAGTTAGCAAGAATCAAGGGATTTCGGGTGGCCGTTAACACTTGTTAACATTCTCTTAACGCTCCATTAACCAAGATTCCGGACGGCAAGGCTTACTTTTGCGGCAGATTCTTCGATTTGCTCAGAATGACAATAAGGTTTGCTCGGAATGACAATAATGCATAATACGATGAAAAAGATTCTTGTTTTCGTGATGATGCTCACGGCCTTGATGGCCGGCGCACAGGAAAAGGCGCAGTACCGCGTGACTTACGACTGCGACGCTCAATATGGTGCACAGCGAAAGGTGTATCGCTGGCATTTGGATATCGCTCAGAAGAGCGCAGTCTTCTATAGTCCCAACAATCGGGGAAGGGAAAAAGTGCTGGATGAAGTGGTGAATGAAAACGATGTCGCTTCCGTGATGGTCAGGCTCCGTTCTATCAAGAATGAGTTCCCGAATCCCAATCCGCTGGAAGTGCTCGTAGAGGCTGCGGGGGAAGGAAGATACACTTATCTTAATGATATATCAAGCAATAAGATGTGGTATGAAGAGAAGCTTCCGCAGATGTCCTGGGAGATGACCGGTCGAGACACGATCGTGTGTGGCTATGCCTGTCTTCAGGCCAAAGCAAGGGTGTATGGCCGCGACTGGACAGTCTGGTTCGCTCCGGAGATCCCGCTTTCCTACGGGCCGTATGTCCTGGGCGGACTGCCGGGACTGATTCTGGATGCGGAAGATGCCGACGGACTATTCCACTTTACCGCCGTGGGGCTCGAACAGGATCCTGCCGATGCGGCCGTGGAGCTTGCCCGCAAGGGCGAGGCCGTCAAATGCACCAGGAAGAAATACATGGCGCTGCGCGAGAAAGCCAACGGACAATCGTTCAACGAAAAACTCCGGGAACTGGGCACAGGTAATATCAAGGTAGTGAGAGTCGTGTCGGAAGACGGCAAGGATATCGACCTGAATGAAAGCCGTCCCAAGCAGAACTACCTGGATCTGGAGTAAGATGAAACGACTGGCAATTGTTCTCTTCCTGCTGTTTTCAGCGGTTTTGTCTTTCGCTCAGGAACCGCTCTCTGGCATTGTCGTGGACGATGCCGGCAAGGCGCTTGCCGGAGCCAATGTGATGGCTTACGGCCCGGACGGGAAGGTGCTCAGCTTTGCCGTCACAGGTGCAGACGGGACCTTTCAGTTGAAGAAAACGGCAGGGCTGGAGAGGATTACCGCCAGCTTTATGGGGTTCAAGACTGTCAGCATTCCTGCAGGACAGTTCAAGGATGGCCAGCAGATCCGGATGGAGGCCGGAGGATTCCAGCTGAAGGAGGTTGCCGTCACGGCGGAACGCATCAAGGAAAGCGGAGATACACTGACCTATTCGGTGGGTGGCTTCAAACAGGCGCAGGACCGGTCCATCGCCGATGTCATCGGCAAGATGCCGGGGCTGGAGGTGAAGGCCAGCGGGGCCATCGAGTATCAGGGCAAACCCATCAACAAGTTTTATATAGAAGGGATGGACCTGATGGGGAGCCAGTATGCGCTGGCCAGCGAGAATCTGTCGGCCGACAAGGTGAAGGAAGTGCAGGTGCTGGAGAATCACCAGGCCATCAAGTCGCTCCGGGATGTGAGCTTCAGCGAGCAGGCAGCCATCAACCTGGTCCTGAAAGATGAGGCAAAATCTACCTGGTCAGGACTAGCCGATTTGGGCGGAGGTTACGGCAAGGAGTGGCTCTACGACAACCGCCTGATGGGGATGCAGTTCAATAAACGTTTCCAGACCCTGATGCTCTACAAGAACAATAATACCGGCAAGGACATCGGCGCAGAGGTGGTGGACCTGACGGATTTGACCGGCTACAGGATGGAAAACGGCCTGCTGGATATGATTTCCCTGAGCGGGCCTGAGTTTGAGCGGGAGAGATATACCTTCAATTCCAGTCATCTGCTGGCCGGAAACTGGCTGCTGAAAACAGGGCCCGATTCGCAGCTTCGCCTGCAGGCGAGCGGGCTGCTGGACCGGGAGCATCAGCAGAGCTGCAGCCGGACCACCTACCTGACCGTTGCCGGGATGCCAGTGGTGGTGGAGGATTGGGATGTGACCGGGCGCCGCCGGGAAGTCAAGGGAGAAGTGGAATATACCCTGAACTCTGCGAAGACCTATCTGAACAGCCGCACCAAAGTCTATGCTGACTGGAATGCCAGCTCCGGCGTGATGAACCTGGACGGCAATGCGACGGATTTGATGGTGCGGCCTTGGAAGCGGAGCGTGTCGGAAGACCTCTCGATGTCGCATACGACAAAGGACGGACACATTTGGAGACTGTTCTCTTCCACTGGTTATACCTGGCTTCCCGGGCAGCTGCTCACGCTCGACGGGAAACAGGAGACGCTGGACCTGGGGCTGTTTTCTACGCGCAATTATGCCAGCGTGTCGCATCGTATCGGCAAATGGATGTTCAGCGGGAAATTAGGCATGGATGCCAGGCGGCAGCAAATCAACGACCACCTCTGGAGCCTGCTGATGCCCTATGCAGAACCGGCCCTGCAGCGCGAGTTCGGGAGCCACAAGTTGGACGGACTCCTGAGGATAAGCTACCAGCGCAGGCAGTATGACCAGAATGTGCAGCAGGGATTCTGTTTCGAGCCAACGGTCCGTTGGAACTGGAAGTTCTCTCCTACGTCCTCAATGTTGGTTTATTATCGGCTTTCCGCCAGCCCGATACAAGGAACGAAGGTCGTGGACGCACCGGTCTATACTTCCTACAGGAGTCAGTACGTCGGCACGGGTATTCCGGATGTCCAGCTGTCTCATACTGTTTCCGGAACGTACTCCTTCCGGAATCCGGTTTATGGCCTGTTTTTCAGCATCAACCCGGTGTTTACCCGGAGCAAGGGCAATCTGCTTTATGCAAACACCATCGATTCAGGCATTTACGTGCAGCAGGCAAGCGGCCAGACATATGATGCAAACACATATTTGCTGGACGGAAGGATCTCCAAATCATTCTCCTGGTGCAGGATGGTAATCGGGCTTTCCGGGTCGGCCTTGCGGAGCGACTACAGTTATTTGTCTGCTGGTAAGGTGGTGGATGCCAGGACAGCCGGATACACGGTATCCCTGGATTACTCTCTCAGACCAGCCCGGTGGATGACCGTGGAGGGCGGCTCCCTGCTTGAGATGACACGGCGAAGCGTGGAAGGGGCGGCGATGGCTGGCGTAAACGACTGGGAGCATCGGATGCAGCTGAACTTCCTGCCGGCAAAGAAGTGGATGATTTCCCTGCACAACGAATTGTACCACAGCAGCGAGAAGAACTTTGGCGTGAATTGGTTCTGTGACGCGTCGGTCAGTTACAAGGCAGACCGGTGGGAATTGTCATTGGCGGGCTGCAATCTGGTGGGGACTTCGCAATATGAACGGGTACACATTTCCTCCGCGGTGCAGTCCTATACCTTGACGTATTTGAGGCCGAGGGAGATTGTGGTGAGGTTTTGTTTGGATCTTTAGTTACCTGCCATCCACGCTGTAGATAGGTATAATTGACACGAGCGACAGTGGTGGACAGCGAAAGACGAGATTTGCCCGTCTGCCCGAGAATGGCTAAATTTGCAGTCAATCAGTTTGGACTGAATTGAATATGACCATTGACCTTCATAATTGGACCTCTGCTGACCGAGAAGCACTGATGACGCTCTGCAATGCCGTTGACAGAACTTTCCTGTCAGACCGATTGCCTTATCCTTACACTGAGGCGGATGCCGACTTGTGGCTGGGGATGGTGGCGGAGAATGACGGCAAGGAGGGCGTCTGGCGGGCTATAGTAGCGGACGGGCAGATTGTCGGCAGCATTTCCGTAGAGAGGATGGCCGAAAAGCAGCGCAATTCCGGGTCGATCGGCTATATGATTCTGACACCGTTCTGGTCCCAGGGCATCGGCACGGAAGCGGTTCGGCAGATCTGCGAGGTTTCTTTCCGGGAGCTCGCGCTGGAGCGCATCGTCGGCGAGGTGTTCCCGGAGAACCTGGCATCGGCCCGGGTGCTGGAGAAGAATGGCTTCCGGCTGGAGGAAACGAAGGTCGGCGCTATTGTGAAGGGCGGGAAGGCGATGGATGTGAGAGTGTATGGACAGGCATTTGGCTAAGCATCTCTGCACGATTTTTGAAGCAAAATGAGCTGGCATTGAGTTATGCGCAACTTCGAGAATTACATATTCGCTATCATCCTTATGGCCTGCCTGTGGTCGTGCGGGCATACCAGCAAGGTACGGCCCATCCTGGACCGGGCGGAGATGTGTATGGAGTCGCATCCGGACAGTGCTTTCGTGGCATTGGATTCATTGGATCGTCGTTTGCTGGACACTCCGGAACTCCGTGCCCGACACGCGCTGCTGTACTCGCAGGCGCTGGAGAAATGCGGCATCGAAATCTATAACGACAGCATCATCCACATTGCGCTGGATTACTATGCCTCCATCGGCGACAGTGAGAATACCCAAAAGGCGCGGGCGTGCCTTGACAGGATCAACGAGAACGCCAGTATGCTGGCTCCGTCCGATACGCTCAAGATCCAGAACGCCCGCATCATCGAGGAGCGCTATTCGGATAAGATGACGCTGGTGGAGAAGGACGAGCGGATGCGGGACATCATCATCCTATCCATCCTTGCCCTGGCCGCTCTCGCGCTCATCATCCACTTCATCGCCAGGAAGCTTCGCTCCAAGCCGGATGACAAGGCCATGGCCGTCATCCGCGAACGGCTTTCCGTACTGGACAAGATCATCGCTTCCCGTATCTCTTCCGATGACAAACTATACCGCAGCAGCGAAGAGGAATTAGACGTGATGATGGCCGACCGGGAAGAGTTCCTGCGCTCGACCAAGATTCTCTTTGAGGAGAACCATCCCAAATTTACGGCCTATCTGGAGGACAAGGGGCTTACCGATTGGGAAATCGGCTACTGCTGCCTCTATACCCTCGGACTGAAGGGCAAGGACATCGGGGAGTATATCCAGAAGAAGCGTCACTACATCATCAGCCACGAGATACGCCAGAAGCTGGGTCTGGACGAGCACGATACCAACATCAGCATCTATCTCCGGGAGCTTCTTTTGCAGACGGAGCGCTGATGTAAAACTTTCGGAAATCTTACGGGTTGAATATTATTCTATTTCCATTGAATATCAGCCACATAACGACTGATATTTTTATGCTCTCTCAGGCCGTGTAAAACTTTTTCCGGGTAATTTTGTCTTCGACAAAACGCAAAAAACGCAATGAACGCGAAGACAGTTATTCTTACCGCAGCCGCCCTTTTTGCCGGCCTTGCCGCCAGGGCGCAAGACCCGGTGACGGAGCAGCCGGATACCCTCGGAAAAGTGGAGCAACTCAAAGAAGCGGCCGTCATAGCCCGCCGTGAACTGGTTACGGCCGATGCCGACAAACTTACTTATAACGTGGAAGCAGACCCACTGTCGGCAGGCAGCAATCTCATCGACATTCTCCGGAATGTGCCGATGCTCAGCATCAATGGCGACGAGGAGGTGCTGCTGAACGGCAGCAAGGATTACAAGGTACTCGTGAACGGCCGGTCCACCGGGATGCTGGCCCGGAACTTCAACCAGCTCATTAAGACCATACCGGCATCGTCCATCAAGGAGATCCAGGTGATCACCAATCCGCCGGTCAAATACGATGCGGAAGGCATCGGCGGCATCATCAATATCGTGATGGCCAGGCGTCTGAAATCGGGCTACAGCGGCTCGTTGGGAGCCAATGCAAGCACCCTCGGCACTGTAAGCGGGAACGGCTATCTGAATGCCCAGCTGGGCAAATTTACTTTCAGCGCGAATGCAAGCGGAACCTATTACCCAAGTCCGACAGTCCACGGCGTCACCGACATAGAGAATTATACCAGCGAGACAAACCACTATCAGAAACTGAAGTTTGATAGCGATAATACCTATCGCATCGGCGCATTCTCCCTGGAAGCTAGTTATGAACCGGATTCCCTGAATCTTATCACCCTTTCGGGCTGGACGAACTTCCAGAAGATTCTGAGCACTTACGACATCACGGAAACGTTCTGGAATACCGACCATGTCAAGACCGTTGAAATGCTGGAACCGACGGTTCGGACGAACCGGTACAATACCTTCTCCGGCGAACTGGCTTACCAGAAGACATTCCGGAATGACGGCGGTATCCTGACCTTCAGCTATTCCATCGACGGGAATCCGAACAGTACGGACAACAACATTATCGTGACCCCGGTCCTGAATTATCCGGACTATCACCGGCATTCCTTCAACACGGAACACACCATCCAGCAGATCGGCCAGATTGACTATTTCGCCACCCTGCGGAAGAAACACCAGATTGAGGCCGGTGGAAAATACACGCTACGCAGCCACGTGGCCGATTCCAAGGATGAGTTGTGGGACTACGCCAAGAATGAATGGTATGTGGACAATTCCAACGTCAACGACCTGGACTACAAGCAGCACATCTTTGCGGCCTATGCCAGCTATGGGTACAAGTTCAGCAAACTGACCTTGAAGGCCGGCACCCGGCTGGAATACACCTTGAACCGGGGACTCTCCAAGAGCGCCTCCGGGGACATCACCTTCGACAACAGCAACTTCAACATCGTCCCATATCTGAATGCGGCCTGGCAGATTGATCCGAAGAACTCGCTGGCGCTATCTTATACCCGCCGCCTGGGCAGGCCCAGCGTGAGCTATCTCAATCCCTATATCTTCGAAGAATCTCCCTACAGCAGGGCGCACGGAAATCCCGATCTGCGGACCGTCGTCTCCGATGCGCTGACACTCACGTATCGCACCAGTGGAGACAAATGGGACCTAACTACACGAACCTACGGCAGTCTTACGGGCAACAAGATTGAATATCTCTCCGTGGTTGGCTCGGATGGTGTCAAGGTATCGACCTACGAGAACGCCGTGAAGTACAACCATATCGACCAGATGCTCAGTTTCAACTGGAACCCCTCCGACAAGTTCAGCCTCCAGACATCGGCCCAGGTTGGGTACGACTACTATTACGCTCCCACGCTGGATCAGAAGAACGACGGCATCAACTGGAATGTCAGCCTGAGCGCCAACGTATTCCTGTGGAAAGGAGCTATGGCGTATGCGTCTGCAGATGCTGGAGGAGGCGAAATCACCCTGCAGCGCACCTACCACGGCGTTGACTATGAGTATTCCCTTGGCCTGCGGCAAGGCTTCCTCCAGAACCGGCTTGTCCTGTCTGTATCGGCCATCATGCCCTTCCAGAACCGCTATGCCGGGCCCGTCCGCGACACCTACACGGATACTTACTACCAGCACAATGAAGGCTGGTACAATCCCCGACAATTCCGCCTGGGCCTAACCTGGCGCTTCGGCAAGACCTCCATCAACTTCAAGCACGCCAGAAAGACGGAGGTGAGTGATAAGTTGTAGTGGTAGTATGCTGTATGTTGCTTCAAGATTCCTAAGGGGTAGGAATAGCGAAAGATTGGCGAAGTCCTTACCTGGAAGTTCGGCGGATATACGGAGAAGTGGCGCGAGGCTGTGGATACGGGGCGGTTCAGGTAGCGAGTCTTCATAAAATCTTGATTTTTGAAGCAGTATTTTGTACTTTTGTGTGTTTAGTAAGAAAAAGACAATAATGAAGATATTGAAAACATTGATTTGCGCGGCGCTGCTGGTGGCAGGGCTGAGCGCTTGTGAGAAGATTGACGTGAACAAGTTGGAAGGGACCTGGTCTGAGCAATATGACCCCACGGTGTTCGCGATGGATGGTTCGGTGACGTTCACCTTTGATGGGAACAACGGTTATCAACTTCACGTATATGATGCCCTAAGCGGTGAATCGCACGACTACAGCGGCCACTATGCCATCGACCTGATTAACAAGGGCACTATTACCATCAACCCGTCGATGTCGGACTTCAGCAATGTCACCTACAAGCTTGTGAAGCTGACAGCAAAGGAGATGGAATGGCAGAAAGAGGGTACGACCTATTCTGTCGGGACCTGGGGCTCTGATTACCGGCACTTTGTGCGGGGAAAATAGATCCTTCGGCTTCGCTTCAGGAGGACATTCCTTAGAATTATAGAACTGCCGTCACGTTGAGGTGGCGGCAGTTCTCTTATGCGGAAGCGTCTATTTCTTAATCAGGACTTTCCAGCGGCCAGTCTTACGGCCTTCGATACGGATAAGATATCTGTCTTTCTGCAAATTTGCAAGGTGATACTTGACTCCTCCCAAAGTTAGGTTGAGCCGAATCATAATATCTTCTCGCTTCATATAAGGATCTTCAGACAGCATATCAAGTATTGCCTGAGCCGTTTTTCCTATTGCCTTCTTCGATGCCTTTGGGCTAGTCTTTGGGCTAGCCTTTGGGTTAGTTTTTGGGCTAGTATTTTCTTCCTTAAGGTTAGTTTTTTTGGTAGTCCTTGGGCTAGTCTCTAGGGGCGCCTCGTTCTCTGCAGATTCCTGGTCAATGATGCGCTGGAAATCCGCATCCGTCTTGCCATAGAGGACACTGTACACCGTGGTGAAGAAGGAAGATGCGTCTGACTCAAAGGTTGGCGCGAGGTCTTTGCTGTAGAGACGCAACTCGGAGGTGTGCGTTGTGATCTTCTGGAAGCCAGAACCGCGTTTTTCCATCAGGTCCAGCTGGGTGAAGACATCGGCAATGATGGGGTTGCGCCGCTTGGACGGTACCTTGAGGATATCGCGGTCCTGAATCCGGGTACCATCGAACATTCCGCCCGGAGAATAGAATTCGATGCGGTTGTCGTAGATGTCCACGTGGACTTCACTGCCGACCTCGGTCATATCCCGATGGATAAGGTGGTTCACGCAGCATTCCAGGATGGCGCGGTCGGCGTACTCCGGGAAGTTGAGGCGATAGTCCGGCAGTTTGAACCAACGTTTCGCCGTGCTGGACTTGATGAATCCGGTCATCATCTTGAGCAGGTACAGCAGGTTGCCGCTGTATTCAGCATCGTTGATGGCGTCCGTCTTCGTGAGTCCGTCCCACCGGGTGCAGAAGACACGCGACTGATAGACATTGCAATTGTCTGAGAAGAGCAGGCCGCCGTTGGTGAGAGTGCCATCTTCCATGACGAGGCCCCAGGACTCAGGGTATTTATCGTCCCATTGAAGGCGGGTTCTCTCGTGGTATTCGTTCGCAAGCATCTTGAAACTGTGCTTGGAAATCTTCTCTTGGGAAGGAAGGGCGTCCCAGCTGCGGTTCGTGCCTTTAAGCACCAGGTTCAGAAGCTGGCGAGACGTGGCCTGCTTGCTTTCGTTGCCGGAGCGGACATAGGCCTGGCGGGAACCATCCAGAAAGAGGTAATAGGGCGTGAACTGACCAGGCTTTACCAGTAGTTCCAGCACCTTATTGCCGTTTTCGTCCTCTGCTGGTGTGAGTGTCCAATCAGGAATAGGATCCAGATGGGCGTTGATCTTCTCGCTTATGAAGTCGGAATCTGCCTGGATGTCTTTGAGGCCGGTGACAGTGCCATCGTTGGACACACCAAAGTATAAGGCTCCGCCTTCCGTGTTGGCAAAAGCGCTGACGCTCTTGAGCCAGTGACGAATCTTCTTGCGCTCCAATTCATCCTTGAAGTCGTATGCCGTACACTCGGATATGAGTTTGTTTCCCAGAATCTTCATAAATCAGTATGTTACGGATTACAAATTTAACATTTTATTTCCATTACCCTGGCATTTCTGGCATTATTGGCATTTTGGATGGGCAGAAAGTGCCAATAGTGCCACTTGTGCCATAGGGGGTTAGAGAGTATTAGCGATAGCGTTTTTCATAGTAGCCGTGGGTGATTTTGCGGAAGAGGCTGGTGGAGAGCCAGCGCTTGAAGGTGCGTTCGGGCATGCCGTAGCGTTCGGCCACCAGGAGGCCGGTGCGGGTCTCGAAGCTTTGGGGCAGTTCGTCGTAGATGGTCTTCTGCATACCGGGGAGTTCATCGACGGGTGAGCTGATGAATTTGCGGTGGGCTTTGATGCCGCAGGCGATGAAGTAGTAGCTGAGGGCGATGGCGCCGCGCATGCTGTCTTCGCTGATGTCGAGGAGCTTGGACTGCTTGCAGCCGAACTTCAGGACTTCCAGTACCAGGGCGAAGCGGCCGCAGTAGCGGTCCATCTTGGTGGCCAGGCCGGCGAAGCTGCTGCCGCCGTTGTTTTTCTGGTCGCTGAGGTTGTCGAACCACTCTTTGTAGAGGGCTTTGGCTCCCGGGGAGAGCTTCACGACTTTTGGTGTGCCTTCGAACGGAAGGGAGAGGATCCGCTGGATAATCTTGTTCCAGCTCTGGGCGATGCGCTCGTCGATATCGATGTCGTTGAACTTGGGGTACGGGACCTTCTCCGGGAAGGCGAAGAGCCAGCGGTCCACGAAGCCGTTCTGGATCTTACCCTTGGCGAAACTTACAAGGATTTCCGGCTGGATGCCGCCGAAGACGCCAATGCAGGTGTCGTTGATTTTGACGGGGTCGGCCCCGACGCGGTTGACGGTGACGCCTCCTCCGGCGAAGAGTTGGGTCCACATCTGCTCGTCGGCGCCGCTGCGGTATTTGTTGAAGCTGTAGATGAAGCCAATGAGTTCGTCGAAGAAGACGATGAGGCCTCTGGGGTTGGCTTTGTGCTGGCGGACCAGGACTTCGGGGGTGAAGTCGCTGAGGATGTACTGCTGATACATGGGCATCTCCAGCTTGGGATTCCGTTCCTTCAGTGGTTTGAGGAATTCTGCGTCGTAGAGGGCTTTCTCGCTAACATAGCGCTCATATTCCTGGTCGTCTTTCTCCCGGATGGGCGCCAGGGCGAAATCGAAGCAGCTGGTCTTGTTGGTGCCTCGGCCGCCGACGATGGCCAGGTACAGCAGCGGCTTCTCTTTCCATCCGGTCTGCATCTCGATGACGGCGGCGTTGCCGCAGGAGAGGGCGGCCACGAAGAGGAGGCAGGGCGCGATGTAGTCGATGGGAAAGTTCTGGTGGAGGTGGGTTTCCCGGACGATTTCCTGGACTTTCTTCGGCAGCACCTCAACGGGGAATGGGATGCATTCGTAGTGCGGGATGCTGTCAGGAATGACGCCGCGCTGGTGGCAGCGGTAGTAGAAGCTGCCGATGCCGATGGAGCGGGTTGACTTGAGCAGTTCGTTGAATTTGCGGTCGGTGTCCTCGGGGGCGTATTTCTTGGAGCAGGCAGAGAGCCGGTGAAAGGCGGCGCGGCCGGTTTCGCCAAGGCTGGAGAGGGCCATACCGATGGTGAGCCACTCTTCGTAGTCGTCCAGGGGGATGTGCTTTTGCTCCCAGAGGGAGACATACATCTCCAGGCGTTCATCATCGGGAATGTCTCTGGGACGGAATTCTTCCGGGAGCTCTTCTTCGGACTCATCCGGCAACTCGTAGATGTCGCAGTTGTCGTTGAGATAGGGATGGTCGTCTATGCTGATGAAGCGGAGGCGGGTTTCGTCGCTGCAGGCGGCATCGACGGTGTAGCCGATATCGGCCAGCTCGCGGGAGAGGGCTTCGAAGTAGTGTTTGTGCTCGCGCCAGTCGGTGGTGGCCACGGGAACGATGCCGAAAAGGCCCTTACCACTGACGCTGAGGCCAATGTACCAGAAGAAGGATAGCTGCGCAAGGTCCTGTTTGGCAGCATCAACGTCTTCCAGGTTGTCGAAATCCAGGACTATGAGAGAATTGTACTGCTGGATCTTGTCTTCCTTCCGGATGCCGGCAAGACGTGTTTTGACTTTGCAGGAGATGCAGCCTGCAGGGAGTGTCGTGCGTTTGAGACGGGAGCGCTCGGCTTTGTCGGCCATGGAGCGGATCCGCTGAATCTCTTCCCGGAATTCGCTACCCAGCTGGAGGAATTCGGCGAGGGTGAGGATTTGCATCTGGTTGGCGTCGCGGAGATAGCCTTTGCCGCGACGCTCGATGGGCTCATCATTCTTTCCCGGAATGGTGGCTCTGTGGAAAACGCACACCGGCGTTTCCCCAATGGGCCTGCTGTCGGGCCCAATCTTGGTTAGATTTGCCATAATATGCTCTGATTTTGAAGGTTGGTTCGATTACGATTTCCCTTTGTATCGAGCATATTTGCCTATGGCGTTCTGTTCTTTGAGTTTCTTCAGATCATTTTGGCAGACCATACGCCGACCATCTTCTTTTTTTGTACGGATGGAGGGCAGCTGTTTCAAGCGGTCGTAAAATGCGGTAGTCTTGATTCCGAGCAATTTGCAAGCCTCCTTGACGGAGATGTAAACTTCTTCCTCGTCAGCCTTTTGTCTAGGAGCAACCTCTATCATCGCCTTCTTGACACTGTCATAGACGATATTCTCCAGATAGTCCCCTATAGCGTGCAGTACACTGTCCATGGTTCTTTCTGTTATGAATTTGACAATAGGGTTGTGCGCACTCCCCGTCGGAATACCCTTCCGGCAGTACAAAGATGAAAGGGAAATTACGGAATTACAATACCTTACGGATGTCGATGGGCGTCGGCGTTTGTCGGGACGCAGGCTAAAAAAGGCCCTCGGTGGAGAGCCTTTGTGTGTCGCGGATGCCGACGGGCACCGACATATTTCCGTTATTTTTGATGGGGATAGTTCGACAATATGATTGCCAAGGGGTCTTGTTCTGAGATTTTGTCGGCTGGATATTTGGTAAAGTGTGCTTGTCTCGGCAAGTGGTCTTCGCCATAGAAGTGGAAGAGGCGATTCATGACCTGGGCTGTGGTGTTGAAGTGCTTGCCGAAGTATGTGGCTTGTGTGAGGGTTCCTTTCCAGGTGCCTTTGTGGGCGCCGAGGGTGTGATGATAGAGGACGTCTTCGAGGTCCTGGTCCGTGAGGCCTTCGAAGTATGCCTGCATGTCGGAACATAGGCCCTGCAGGGGCGAGAGCTTTTCGGCCGGTGTGACGCGAAGGCTGTGCTCGAAGCTGAAGGCGGGCTGTAGGAGGTCTGCGTACTGGGCGGCCAGGATGGCGTATTCGCGGGAGGCTTCGTACTCTCCCAGGATCCTGGTGGCAGTAGGTTCATCGGCCGTGACGGCATCGTCGAAGCCGGTGACGGTGGAGGTGAACCGGCTGAAGCTGTCCTCGAAAAGGCGGAGTTCATAGAGGCGGCCACGGTTGCCCTGGATGGCGGGCCATTCGTCCCGGATGAAGCTGCAGCTGCCGCGGAGGGCGTCGTCAAGGGTTGCATATTCTTCCCGAAGCCAACGGATATCTCCGGGAATACCGGCGGATTCAAGTTTGTCCATTTCTTCCCTTCGTATGGAGCGAGTCACCCGCTCTATACGCACGGTGGCGGAACCTATCAGCTCCGCCACGGTCATAAGAGTTTCTCTTGCTTGTGTTTCCATATCAGTCGAAGTAATTGTACTTGTCGATGATTTTGTCCACAACCTCCAACTGATCGGCTTTGATGTATTTCTTGAGCATGTTGGGCGATGAGTGGCCGGTGATCTTCATGATGTCGTAGACATCCATTCCGGCCAGGTACATCAGGGTGGCTCCGGTTCGTCTTGCCGTGTGCGAGTGGATCAGTTTATACTTTTCATATTTGACTGTGGTTTTGGTGCCGCCCTTGGTCTCGACCATCTCTACCATTTCTGTGAGACCGGCCATCTTGCCGATTTCTTTGATGTAGCGGTTGATAACCTGGTCGGCCAGGTGGGGCATCTGGTAGTTGTAGCGCTCCAGGATGTTCTTGAGCTCGGTGGAGCAAGGGACGGCCACCTTGGCGCCGGTCTTGTGCTGCCGGATGTTGATATACATCACTTCGCGGGTCTGAATCTCGGGCTTGGTCTTGCCGGGGTTCTCCGGATCCGGGACATCGACGATGGTGCGCTTGGTGTAGGACTGGATGGCGTCGCGGGTGATGTTGTTGTAGTCGGAGACGCGCTGGGCTGTCCAGCAGCCGACGAGGAAGATGTCGCGGGCCTGCTGGTAGCCGACGGGCATCTTGGAGAGGTCAACTGCGCAGAATTTCTCCAGGTCTTCCTTGGTGAGGTAGATGGAATCGACCTCCACGCGGGTGCCTTTGAAGCGCTTGTCCTTGAATTTCTGATTCTGATTGTAGCCCTCGGACTCGGCGCAGCGGAGGATGCTCTTGAGATTTTTGATGTGCTTGCCGACGGTGTTGATGGCGTAGTTGCGGGCCTTCATCCATTCGGTGTACTTGAAGTACAGGGGCATGTCGATGTCGTCGAAGTCGTAGGTCTTCTTTGTCTCCTTCTGAAAGGTGGCCCAGACGGTCATTGACTCGCGGAGGGATTTTGCCGTGCCGTAGGCGAAGTTGCTGCCTTTGTCGGTCTGACGTGCGCCGGAGAAGATTTCCTCTATATACAATTTGATGTATTTGGAGAGAGTCATGCGCTTGGCCTCGGCTTCAGCCAGGCGGCGGGCCTCTTCCTGGCGCAGCTGCTCGTCGCGCTCTTCGCGGTAGATGATTTCGTTGCAGATCTTCTCAAGGTCCTTTGCGGTCATGCTTTTCCCGTCACGGATGCGGGAGTCCACGGCATTGCGGATTTGCTCCATCTTGCTGACAACGAAGGAGCCGGATTCGCTTTGGGCGTAGTTTGCCCAGGCGGCGCCGCTGCGGCTGAGTGTCCACTTTTCGATGGGCACGTTGAGCGGAGTTTTGAGACGAAGATTGAGTTTGGGCGTGGAGTACTGGACCCTCACATGCAGGGGAACGAGCCCCTTAGTTTTGTCAGTTCTGACGATAAAAGTAGTAGCCATAAGCCATAAAATGTTAAAAATTTCGTATTGCAAAGATACGAAAAATTCCGAAAAATGGTACTAAAATGGTACTAAAAATCTCGAAAGAGCCTCCGAGGGTGTCGAAGGCTCTTTTTCGTCTTTATACTGACTATCAATTATTTATGCAAAAATGCTTTCGAAAGGACGGGGAGAATTTTCGCAAAACGCGGTCTCGTCCGCACCGCAAGGAGCCTGTCGCAAGATAGGCTCCTTTTTTTGCGTTCTACCGAAAATGCATTATCTTTGTATGTTTTACATACACACGCAAACGAAAGAATCATCCATATGAAGCGAATTGTATTGATTGCAGCCGTGCTGTTCTGCTCCCTGAGCGTGTCATCTCTGTATGCGCAGATGACCGACGAGCAGGTGGTCGAATATGTCAAGTCAGCTTCGGCCGCAGGCAAGAACCAGGACCAGATCAGCCGGGAGCTTCTGCTCCGCGGCGTGACGCAGGAGCAGGCGGAGCGCATCCGGGCGCGTGTCCAGAGCCAGCAGGCCTCCGGTGCCCAGGGTGCGGCCCAGGAGGGGG
>JAFZAF010000070.1 GCA_017548335.1 Bacteroidales bacterium
GGTACGCCGGTCGATGTGGCCATCTTTACGGCCTTGAACCCGAACGATATCGAGAACGTGACGGTGATGAAGGACGCTTCCTCCACCGCCATCTACGGTTCCCGCGCCGCCAACGGCGTGGTGTACATCACCACCAAGAAGGGCGCCGGCGAGAAACCGACCGTCACGGTCAGCGGCTCGTACGGTATTTCCAACATGGCGCAGTTCCCGATGCAGCTGATGAACGCCGAAGAGTGGTTCGCCTTCCGCGAACTGGCCGATCCGAGCCTCAAGCAGAACGCCCAGTTCCAGGAACTCAAGAACTTCCGCCTCAGCAACAACATCAGCACCGACTGGCGCGAGTGGATTCTCAACGAGAACGCTCCGACCTGGAAGGCCGACCTGAGCGTATCGGGCCGCAGCCAGCGGAGCGACTATTACATCTCGCTGGGCGCATTCAGCCGGGAAGGTATCGAGCCTTACTCCGACATGCAGCGCTACTCCATCCGTTCGAACGTCAACAGCAAGATCGCCGACTGGCTCAAGGTGGGCATCAACCTCAACCTGACCTGGCAGGACCACCACACGGCGGGCTACTCGACGGTCAGCACGGGTTACTACAACCCGATGAACATCATCGCCTGGGGCCTGCCGTACGCCACGCCGTATGAGATCATCACCGATGCCGCCGGCAACTTCATGGGTTATGGCGACGAGCCGGACTACATTACCGACCTGGGCATGTGGAACTACTTCCGCCGCATGGAGGCCCAGCCGACAAAACGGACAAACGCCCGACTGAACGGCAACCTCTATCAGGAGATCACGCCCATCAAGGGCCTGACCCTCCGTGCCGTGCAGGCCATCGAGGGATCGGACTACCGCTACACCGGCAAGGTCCTGCCCAACAAGATCAATCTGTCGACCGTCACGGAAGAGTCGTTCGAGCGCTTCTACCGCCTGACCTCCACCAATACCGCAGAGTACAAGTTCGCGATTGCGAAAGACCATCACTTCGTGTTGCTGGCCGGTCACGAGTCGATCTACTCGAAAGACGAGTACTTCTCCACCTGGACGAACGGACAGACGGACGAACGGCTGACGAACGTCAACCACGGCACGCAGGCCAACCTCCCTTCGTACACGTTTTCGGAAGTGGCCTACAACTCTTTCTTCTCCCGGCTTTCCTACGACTTCGCCGACAAGTACTTCCTCGATGCGACCTACCGTATCGATGGTTCCTCGCTCTTCGGCGCGAACCGCCGCTACGCCAGCTTCTGGTCGGTCGGCGCGATGTGGAACATCGGCAAGGAGAAGTTCCTGAAGGATGTCGACTGGATCGACAATCTCCAGCTGAAAGCCTCCTACGGCACGATGGGTAACTCGGGTATCAGCAATTACCTGGCCTACGGCCTTACCTCGACGGGCCGCCTGTATGACGGGCAGACCTCCTGGTACATCGCCTCGCTGAGTAATCCGAACCTGACCTGGGAAACCCTCGAGGCGCTCAACGCCGGTATCAACGGCCGCCTCTGGAACCGCTTGAACTTCAATGTCGAGTTCTACAACAAGAACACGAAGGACATGCTGATGTACATCCCGTATTCCTTCATCTCCGGTTTCTCCGGTGGCTGGGGCAACGTGGGATCGATGCGCAACCGCGGTGTCGACGTCGAACTGAAATACGACGTGGTCAACACCCGCGACTGGTACTTCGGCCTGGGCTTCAACATGAACTACAACAAGAACGTCATTACCGAGCTGTATGACGGCCGCGACGAGTTCGTGGACGGCAGTTCCGGCCTGAAATTCCAGGTGGGCCACGCCTATGGCGAATTCTTCCTGGTGGACTTCGCCGGTGTCGACCCGGCCAACGGCAAGTCGCTTTGGCGCAACGCCGACGGCACGCTGACCGACACCTACAGCGAGAGCAATGCCGTGTTCCTGGGCAAGAACCGTTTCGCCCCCTGGTCGGGCGGCGCTTCGGTCGATGCCAGCTGGAAGGGTCTTTCTTTCAACGCCACCTTCTCGGGCGTGTTCGGGAAATACATGGAAAACTACGACCGTTACTTCGTGGAGAACCCGGCTTTCGCCGACGAGTCGAACATGACCAAGCGGATGATGAACATCTGGACCACGCCGGGCCAGATCACCGACATCCCGAAGGCCGGCGAGGCAGTGCGGCACGACAGCCGTTTCATCGACAATGCTTCGTTCGTCCGCCTGAAGAACGTCCAGCTCTCCTATGAGTTCCCGAAGAAACTGATGCAGCGCACCGGCTTCATCGGCGGTGCGAAGATTTATGTGTCCGGCCGAAACCTGCTGACCTTTACGAAGTACACGGGTTGGGATCCGGAAATCGACGCCATCACGGCCATGGGTAACTATCCGAACACCAAGCAGATTGTCTTCGGTGCCGAGTTGACTTTCTAATCAAGGAGGATTCACAATGAAAAAGATATTATTCAGTCTTTGCACCCTTGCAATGATCCTTGTGTCGGCTTGCAACCTGGACCTGAAGCCGACGAGTTCCATCTCGACGGACGAAGCGCTCCGGTCGATGGATGATGCCCAGAAGCTTCGCCGCGACCTCTACATTACGATGCGGAACAGCCTCACTTCCGGGGCTCCGGTGTACCTGATGGAACTGATGTCCGACTCGTTCCACGGCTCCATCACCTACGGCAACCGCAATGGCGAGTACTACAAGTGGGAGATGCGTTCCACTTTCGGAAACGTCGAGTCCCTCTGGGAGAGCGCCTATTATCTCGTGATGCTGGCCAACTTCCTGGAGGAGGGGATTCCTGCCCTTCAGGCCGAGGCCACGACGGCCGAGAAAGCGCAGTATGACGTGATTCTGGGCGAGTGCGCGTTCGCCAAGGCCTATGCGATGTTCAAACTGACCGAGCTCTTCTGCAAAAACTATTCATCCAACGCATCGTCCGACCTGGGCGTGATGCTGTCGGACGAGACCTTTGCCACACCGAGCGAGCAGGCTACCTATGTCGGCCGCAGCACGCTGGCCGAGACTTACGCCTACATCGAGAAGAACCTCTCCAAGGCGGAGCAACTGCTTGGTTCTGTCACGGGCCAGGAAGGCTCGATCTACATTACGGGTGACGCCGTGAAGGCCATGGAGGCCCGCGTAGCCCTGACCAAGGGCGAGTATGCCAAGGCGGCTGGCCTGGCGGCGGCCCTGTGTGATGGCGGACGTTATCCGCTGCTCAACTCGCAGGACGATTTCACGGCCCTGTGGACCAATGACAGCGGCAAGGAATGCATCACCCAGTTCTGGTCGAGCATCCTCTCCAACGCCAACACCAATGACTACGGCTACATCCAGTTCACCGGCGGCCTTTATGCGCCGAACTATATTCCGGAGAAATGGATCGTGGAATCCTACGACAAGAGCGACCTCCGTTTCACGACCTGGTTCCGCCGCACGCAGGTGAATCTGGGCAACTTCTCGGGAACGGTGTATCTCTGCTTCAAGTTCCCCGGCAATCCGGAGCTGATGGCTTCCACCGGCGCTTCCACCTATATGCACAAGATCAAGCCGTTCCGTATCGCGGAGCAGTATCTGATCGCGGCGGAAGGCTATGCGATGGCCGGCCAGGCCGACCAGGCCTGCACTTATCTGAACCGGCTGCGCGCCAGCCGTATCCCGGGCTATGCCGACCGCCACTATACCGGTGACGAGCTGATGGCCCAGGTCAAGCTGGAACGCGCCCGGGAACTCTATGGCGAAGGGTTCCGCTTCAAGGACCTCAAGCGCTGGAACCAGGGATTTGCACGCAGCGAGGCACAGGACAAGAACCTGGTCATCGATGCGGGCAGCACCTACACGGAACTCATGTCGCGTGACGCGTCGGATCCGTTCTTCGTCTGGCCGATCCCGCAGGCTGAGATTGACTCCAACCCGCAGATCCGCAATCAACAGAATGCTGGTTATTAACAGAGAAAACAGACTGATATGAAAAAGTTGCTTTCAACGATATCCGTTTTGATGGTGGCGCTCTTCGCGCTTGTTTCCTGCGAACAGACCAGCTACCTCTATGAGCCGGACAACGAATGTCTGACCTTCAGTGCCAGCAGCGGATCCTGGCTTTTCACCGATGAGCCCGTGATCGAGTTCCAGCTCGTGCGGGGTGTCATCAATACAGACCTGACGGTCAATCTGGATTTCAGCGGAGCCTCCCTCTTCTCCCTGGAGACGCCGGCGCACGTCCATTTCCCGATCGGCACCTCGACGGCGACCGTGCGGGTAGGATATGATGCCACACAGGCCGAAGCGGGCGAATCCTACGGGTTCACCGTTTCCTTCGACAAGAACCAGATGTCGCCCGCCGGTTGGAATGTCTTCACCGGAACGATGTCGATGCCGGGCGGCGACGACTCGGAATTCGTGGACTATGCTACGGTGGAATTCTATCAAGGCAAGATGAATTCCAGCGTCGAGCTCTACGATGAGAAGTACTCCACCCTGCAGGTGTCCAAGTTCGACAAGACCAAGTACCGCATCGTAAACGCGATGAACTCCGGCGTCGACCTCGACTTCACGCTGGGCTCCGACGGCGTGGTCTATCTGCTCAACGAGACGGTGGAATGTCCGTACGACGGCGAGCAGTACATCAAGGTGCCGAGCACCATCGAGTACCAGGGCGAACTGGTCACCTTCTGGATCGACCCGAACCCGAAGTACAACAAGGCTGCTGAAAACCTGGGTACCGGAGAGTACACGATGGCCCTCACCGACGACGGCGGTACGTCCATCACCTGGTATGTGTGGATGGAAACCGCTTCGAAGGGCATCCTCCTGTTCTCCGACACCGACGACGGCTGGTGGCGCATGTACTACGACGTAGTCAACCTGACCCCGCGTCCGAATCCGGACATCGACTACATGAAGCTGGGCAAGGTGGAGTTCTACCAGGGCAAGATGAATTCCAGCGTCACCTCCGAGAAGGTGCTGCATTCACTGCTGCTGGTCAACAAGTACGATCCCGCCAAGTTCCGCATCAAGAACGCCATCAACTCGGGCATCGACCTCGACTTCACCATCTCTGCCGAGGGTGTGGTCTATCTCCTGAACGAAACGGAGGAATGCCCGTACGACGGCGAACAATACATCAAGATTCCGAGTACGGTGGTGTACGAAGGAGAACGGGTGACCTTCTGGATCGACCCGAACCCGAAGTACAACAAGGTGGCCGAAAACATCGGTACCGGCCCGTACCTGATGGACATGACGCCCGACGGCGGTACGTCGATCACCTGGTATGTCTGGATGGAAACGGCTTCACGGGGCATCCTGACATTCGGCGACGGCGATGACGGCTGGTGGCGCATGTATTACGACGTAACGGAAGTCTATTACTAGCGATGGGAAGGATTGTCGCAAGCCTTTGGGCAGCCTGCCTGCTGATGGCGGCGCTCCTTTCCTGCACGCCGGAAGGTGAACGGTATCTCTGCAACTATCGGGTTGCAGAGATATCGACCACCGACAGTACCGTCCTGGCCGGTTTCGCGGCCAGGAACGGGCTGTCAGACGGTGTCCACCGCGACCTGATGAGCCACTGCCTCGTCCTGAAGAGAGACGGGGAGAAGATCTGCATCATTTCCAACGACCTGATGGAAGTGGGTACGGAGACGGCCGACGAGATCAGGAAAGCTATTTCCGAGCAGTCGGGCCTGCCGATGGACCATATCCTGATGCACTGCATCCACACGCATTCCGCCCCTCGGACCGGCGGCTGGTGTGCCAAGGAAGGCCAACCCAACTACGCCTATGCGCAGAAGGTGCGCCGTGTGGTGGTGGAGAATGCCGTGGCGGCAATTACTGACGATGCGGCCTTTCGTCCCTTTGAGATGGAGTTCGGCCAGGGCCAGAGCGATATCAACTATAACCGCTGCGACAAGGAAGGCTTCTGCAACAAGGACGCCTACGTCTTGCGGCTGGTTGATCCCAAGACCCGCAAGCCGATGGTTTCGATGGTCAACTACTCCTGCCATCCCGTGAGCCTGGGTCCCGGTAGTTACAAGGTCTCGACCGACTTCCCTGGCTTCTCCTGCGACTCGCTGTCGAAGGCTTGGGGCGGGGAAGTGGTGCACTTCACCAGCGCCAGCGGCAACGCGGATCCTTCCTACGGAATCAAGAAGGACGTTGAGGCCGCTGAACGCAACGGCTGGCAGCTGGCCACCGACCTGAAAGGCATCTCCTTCCGAAAGATTCCCTTCGACGGCCATTTCGACTTGAAGACCAGCCGCATTGATTTGCCGTACCGGGCCGATACGATCACTGTCGACCTGATCCGCAAGCACGTGGCGGAGGTCACGCAGTGGAAGAACACCGTCTCCGCCTCCTGGGTGGACGACGTGAACTACTGGGCGAAATATACGATCGAGGACATCGAGGCCGGCCTGGTCGAGAATACGCTTCCTTTCTATGTGGAAGCGGTCAACCTGGGCGGCGTGATCCTCTTCTTTACTCAGGGTGAACCGTTTATGGAGTATCAGGTGGCGCTCCGCGAGCGCTTCCCCGACACGCCGTTGCTGTTCATTGCCTATACCAATGGACAAAATTCCTACTTGCCGAGCAAGACGGCCTTCGAGGATACGAGCGGCAAGTACGACTATGAAGTGAAGCAGATGCACGTCTATATCGGCGCCCCGTATCCGCTGTCAGAGCGGATGCCCGACGTCTATCTCGACGGCATCACCGACATTGTCAAAGAGGCCCTCGACCAGCAGGATGGCGAGGGCCTTATCACTTCCGGCATCCCCGGCCTGCTGCCGCAGCCCGAAAGCGTGGATGTCCGGAAAGGAACGTTCCGCCTGCGTCCCTCGACGACCGTCGTGGCAGAGGATACCGCGTTCTCAGGGGTGGTCCGCTATCTGACGGACCGGGTCGCCCTTCGAACGGCGGAAACGCTTCCCGGAAAGAATTATCTGCAGATCCGGCGGATGGACATCATCCCGAAGGAAGGGTATGTGCTGGAGGTGGATCCGCACGGAATCACCATCGATTGCTCGGCGCCCAACGGGGCGTTCTATGCGCTGCAGACACTGTTCCAGCTGATGCCCGATGCCGTGTATGCGGGCCGTTTTTCCGGGCGCGCCGACATCCCGTGCTGCCGTATCGTGGATGCGCCTCGCTTCGCCTACCGCGGCCTGCACCTGGATGTGTGCAGCCACTTCTTCGACGTGGCGTTCATCAAGAAATACCTCGACGAACTGGCCATGCACAAATTCAACGTCTTCCACTGGCACCTGACCGAGGACCAGGGCTGGCGTATCGAGATCAAGAAATATCCGCGGCTGACCGAAGAAGGGTCAGTCCGACCTTATACGGTGGTGGGAGACCTGCATTCTCCAATTAACGACGGAACGCCGTACGGCGGCTATTATACGCAGGATGAGATTCTGGAAATCGTGCAATATGCCGCAGAGCGGTTCATCACGGTCCTGCCTGAAATTGAAATGCCGGGCCATGCCCGGGCGGCGATTACCTGCTTCCCGGAATTGAGTTGTTTTCCGGAAGAGGAACATTCGCTGGCAACGAAGTGGGGTGTCTTCCGCGACGTCTATTGCCCCCGCGAAGAGACCTTCGCGTTTCTGGAAGACGTGCTGACGGAAGTGATGGACCTCTTCCCGTCGCCCCTGATCCACATCGGCGGGGACGAATGTCCGAAATACAACTGGCAGCGCAGCGACTTCTGCCAGCAGCTGATGCGTCGGGAAGGGCTCAAGAATGAGGAAGAACTGCAGAGCTGGTTCATCCGCCGCATCGAACGGTTCATCAACAGCAAGGGCCGCAATATCATCGGCTGGGACGAAATCCTGCAGGGCGGCCTGGCGCCGAATGCGGCCGTTATGTCGTGGCTCGGCGAGCAGGGCGGCATCGCCGCGGCGCGCCAGCACCATAACGTGGTGATGTGCCCGTATCAGCGCTACTATCTGGATTATTATCAGGTCGATCCGACCGAAGACGCCATCTCGATGGGCCATCTGGTCCCGCTGAAGGTGGTCTATGATTACGAGCCGGTGCCGGCCGTACTGACGGAAGAAGAGCAACAATATATTATCGGCGTGGAGGGAACTGTGTGGACGGAATATATCAAAACGCCGTCGCGCGCAGAGTACATGGCCTTTCCGCGGGCCCTGGCCATCGCCGAGGCGGGCTGGACCCGCGGCCATGCGAAAGATTTCGACGGATTTACGAAGCGCATGGAGCGGCACTTCGCCCGGCTTGAGGCCGCAGGCGTCAACTATTGCAGGAATTGGAATGTAACAGCATATCAGGATGAGACTTACGGAACAGCCTTCTAAGTACGACAACTTGGAAAAGAAATCCGTGATGGAGATCATCACGGACATCAATAACGAAGACAAGACGGTGGCCTATGCCATCGAAAAGGTGTTGCCCGACCTGGAACGGCTCATAACCGCCATTGAAAAGCAGTTGCGGGCGGGCGGCCGCATGTTCTATGTGGGCTGCGGCACGGGCGGCCGCCTTTCCGTGCTCGACGTCGTGGAACTGCCCAATACCTATGGAATGGATCCGGAGCAGATCCAGACCGTGCTTGCCGGCGGTGTGGAGAACTTGGTGCTGGCCCTTGAGGAAGCCGAGGACGACATCGAAGAAGGATGGCGTACACTCGTGGAAAAACACCACGTCACGCCGAAAGACATCGTGGTCGGCATCTCGGCCAGCGGCACGACGCCCTATGTCCTCCATACACTGCGGCATTGCCGGGAAAACGGCATCCCCACCGGCAGCTTCGTCAACAATCCGCAATCGCCCATATCTGAATATTCCGACTATCCCGTCGAGGTGATTACGGGCACGGAATACATCACCGGCAGCACGCGGATGAAGTGCGGCACGGCGCAGAAGATGATCTGCGATATGATCAGCACCACCGTCCTCATCCGGCTGGGCAGGATCGAGGGCAACCGCATGGTCAACGTGCGCCTGATCAATAATAAAGTGGTGGACCGCTCGGTCCGGATGTTCCTGGAACGCAACCCGTCCATCACCGATTACGACTACGTAAAAGAGATCATTCTCAAAACCGGCACTGTCAAGAAGGCGGAAGCTTACCTGAAGGAGGCAGGCGTGTTATGATCTTGATCGCCGACAGCGGCGCCACGACGACCTCGTGGTGCGCATTGGATGGGAAATTCGTATTCGCTACGTTTGAAAGCGAGGGCTACAACCCCAATTACATTACCCTCGACTACATGGTGGAAGACATCCGCAAGTCGCTTCCGCTGGGATTTCCGACGGCGGAAGTGGACCACGTCTTTTTCTATGGCGCGGGTGTGACGGAACTCCAGTATGGTTTCGTGCGGAAAGCCATCGCGCAAGTCATGCCGAATGCGGAGACCTTCGTGGCAATGGACCTGCTGGCTTCGGCGCGGGCGCTGCTCGGCCGGAAGGCTGGCTTCGCCGCCATTCTGGGAACGGGTACCAACAGCTGCCTCTACGACGGGGAGAAGATTACGCTGAACATCGATTCGCTCGGCTTTATCCTCGGAGACGAGGGAAGCGGCGCCTATATGGGCAAGCGGATGCTGGTCGATTATGTCCGGGGACGCGTCTCTGAGGACGCTCGCCGCGTCATCGCCTCGGCAGTCCCCTATAGCGGAGACGAAATCATCGACATTATCTACACCAAGCCGTTCCCGAACCGCTTCTGCGGGCAGTACGGCAAGCTGATCCACGACAACCTGTCGATTCCGTATTTCCACGACCTGGCCGAGGATTCTTTCTGCCAGCTTTTCGAGCAGATTATTTCGCTCTACCCGGACTACAAGTCCTATTCGTTCAATTGCGTGGGCTCCGTCGGATGGTATTTCCAGGATGTCCTCAAGCCCGTCGTCCGGCGTTACGGGATGGAGGTCGGGACACTGTTGAAGACGCCGATGGAAGGATTGATCCGTTATCACACCGAAGCATGATGAAAAGATTGGGATGCCTATTGGCCCTCGTTTGCTTGTGGGTTGCCTTTGCGGTTGAGGCGGGGGCCTGTACGACGGCCATTGTATCGGCCGGGGCCAGCGCCAGCGGCCGGCCGCTGATCTGGAAACAGCGCGATACCGACAATCCGCACAATGTAATGGTCCATGTCGCGGGCGGAAAGTACGCGTATACGGCGGTGTTCAGCGCCTCGGATAAAAGCCGCGAGCGCGCTTTCGGCGGAGCCAACGAGGTTGGCTTCGCCATCATGAACAACGCTTCCTACAACCTGGCGGAACAAGACTTTGACGACTGGGACAACAGCAAGGTGATCAACACAGCGCTTGCTACCTGCCGGACACTGGAAGACTTTGAACGTTTGTTGGAAGAATGGCCGAAGCCGCGGGCCGTGGAGGCCAATTTCGGCGTAGCCGACGCTTTCGGCGGCGCGGCCTATTTCGAGGTGGGCGATACCCGGGTCATCCGTTTCGATGTGGAACCCGGCGGCTGGCTGGTCCGCACCAATTTTTCCGTCGGCGGACGGGAAGGGGAGGGCTCAGGCATGGCTCGTTATGAAACGGCGGAATACCTGATGAAACAGCATCCGGGCAAATTTACCCCGGAATTCCTGATCGACGGCCTGGGCCGTAGTTTCTATAATTACGAACTGGGTGCCGACATGCTTTCTTCCGCGCCTGCGGGTGTAGCAGTGGATCTCGATTTTATTCCTCGATACTCTTCGGTGTCGAGCATTTGCATCGAAGGCGCGGGCCCCGGCGATGACGCCGGCTCCTCCGTCATTTGGACGGCTATTGGCTACACGCCTTGCTGCTATGCAGTGCCGGTCTGGGTGGCCGCGAAGGATGAAATCCCAGCTTTCCTGCAGCCTGCTTCGGAAGGCCAGTCGGCCCCGGCTAACCTGCTGGCCGAGGAACTCTTGCACTGGACCCATCCCGTTGACCGGGATGGCCGCAGCAAGTACATCGATTTCCGACGCTTGCAGCCTGTCATGAAGGCGGTCCGTTCGGCTGAAGCCGTGGAACTGGCGGCGGGCCGTTCCCTGGAGGAACGCTTCCGGAAAGAGGGCCTCGACGAAGCGGCTGTCCGCCGGTACAATCGGGAAGCGGAAGCGCGTTTCAGCCAATTCCGTTCTGCCATGCAGAATAAGATGTCGGCTCCTGCGGAAGAACGGGACGGCCGCCTGACACCCGATCTGCTGACGCGCCTCTCCGCCGGGGCGAAAGACATTCCGACACGCACCGGCAACCGTTTCCTGACGCAGGATCTCTACAAGGCTTCGCTCAATCAGGCTGTCGCCGCGGCGATGGATACGACTTGTACTTATTTCGTTCCTTCGCGGGGCATTACCGACCAGGACGAGTCGGGTCGCTGCTGGCTTTTCTCGACGCTCAACATCCTCCGGGCGGAGATGATTCAGCAGTACGATATGGAACCGTTCCAGTTCTCGCAGACCTTCGGCCAGTTCTACGACATTCTGGAGAAATCGAACCGTTGCCTGGAGAACGTCATCGCGCACCGCGACGAGCCACTGGAGAGCCGGTACAATACCTGGCTGTTCAACAAGCCCATCGGCGACGGCGGCCATTTTGCCAATGCGGCTCACATCATCGCCAAATACGGCATGGTGCCGCAGGAGATCATGCCCGAACGTTTCAGCAGCACCGACAACGCCTCGCTCATGAAGACGGTGTCGCGGCTGCTCCGGCGCTACGGCCTGCAACTCCGCGATACCGCATCCGGCGATATACAAAGTGTGAAAGAACAGGCTCTTTCCGACATCTACCGCCTGCTGGTGGCGACCTTGGGCGAACCGCCGCAGTCGTTCGACTGGGTCCTGCGCGGCCAAGGCGGCAAGGTGCTATCTGTCGGACACTATACGCCGGCGTCGTTCCGGGACACCTTCATCCGGCACGACTTGGAACGGGACTATGTCATCTTCATGGACGATCCTACACTGCCCTATTACCGGATGTATGAGGTGGCGGAAAGCCGTAACTGCTATGAATACGCCAACTGGCGTTTCCTCAATGTGCCCATGTCCGACATCCGCCGGATGGGCGTCGCCTCACTGGCGGGCGGCCGCCGCTTCTACATCTCGGCCGACACGATGCATGACTACCTGATGACGGAAGGAATCTACGATACGGAACTCTTTGCCCTGGATTCGCTGCTCGGCATTCATTCCGACATGTCGAAGGAGGAACTGGTCCGCAGCGCTGAGACCCGCTCGGTCCACGCCATCGCCGTGGCCGGCGTCCAACTGGACGCTTCGGGCGATCCGGTCAAGTGGGTGATTGAAAATAGCTACGGCAGGGTCCGTGGCTGGGGCGGCTATGTCGCCGCCACCGACCCCTGGCTCTGCAAGTATCTCTACCGCTTCGTCGTCGAACGGCAGTTCGTGGACGAAGCCCTGCTTCCGTATCTCGACGGTCCGGTCGAGACGCTTCCCGCCTGGTATCCGAATTATTAGTTTTTTGCTTGCCCTATGAATCTCCGTTTCCTTCGCGCTTTGTTGCCGTTCCTGCTGCTCGCCGTCCTTGGTTGCCAGAAGCAGGAGGCACCCGCTCCGCTGATCCACGCCACCTATTCGGTCTATTCCCGGCTCGTGCCGGAAGAAATGTCGGTGGCGCAACTCAAGAATTACCAGTACTATTACTTCCAGGCCATGCCCTCCTGGGAGCCTGAAGAGTTTGACGCGCCGCTCGAGGACATCCTGCGCGACAAGGTGGATAACCACCAGTACAGTGGCGAGGCGCAGTCCCGGATTGACCAGTATATCAGGCTCATCCACGAAGCGGGGAACAAGATCTATTTGTCCTTTTCCGGCACTCGATACAACAAGATAACGGACGATCCGGCACGCCGCGCGAAGTTCGCCGTCTATATGGCCGCCTTTGCGCGGCACCACGGTTTCGACGGCCTGGAACTCGACTGGGAGCATACCGTTACGAAGGAAACGCATCTAGCCCTGATGCAGGACATCCGAGCCGCGCTCGACAGCCTCGGCGCCCTGGACGGCCGCCGTTACGGCCTGACGACAGCCCTCAACAGCGAGCACAATTACTCGCAAGAGGAGGCCGACGCCCTCTCCGCCTGCTGCGACTGGGTGAATATCATGTACTACGACATGGGCGGCGGCTGGTGGGGCCAGTGCGGCACGCACAATACGCCTCTGCCGGACATCAAAGCCAATTTCGAAGCCAATTGGAGCCGCTTCGACCCGAAGAAGATTCATATCGGCCTGGCCAGCTACGGGTATTATTATGAAGGACTTGCTCCGGGCGAGGTGCCGCCGGAAGGGGAGAAGCTGTCGGACCATGCCCGGGATTTCTTCTATCCTCGCATGCCCGAGCTGCTGAGAGCGGGCTGGACTGAGGAATGGGATGACGAGGCGCAGTGCCCGTACTATTTCGCTCCCGACCGCTCCGCTTTCGTGTCGGCCGACAATGCCCGCTCCATCGCGGCCAAGATGGCTTGGGTGGAGGAGATGGGCTTTGGCGGTGTCTTCTGGTGGGAATACCATTGCGACTATATCCCGTCGGAAGGACGTCACCTGCTGATGGACTGCATTGAGCAGCCGGCGCCGCCGATGTTCTGGACCTGGATGGAAGAGGAGGAGGGACGCGACATGGAACAGGCCTTCGCGCACATGGAGGAGGCCGGCCTCGATGCCGTGATGCTGCACGCTCCTTCCGTCGAGGCGTTTGAACGCTATATCGAGATGGCCCATCGCCATGGCATTGCCGTTTATGCCTGGGTGTGGACGCTCAAGCCTCCGTATGAGAACCGGGCCGCGCTGCTCGAAGCCCATCCGGACTGGTTCGACGTGAACCGGAAAGGGGAGAGCCTGGTCGAACACAAGGCCTATGTCAATTCCTACAAGTTCCTGAATCCGGCCGTGCCGGAGGTGCAGGACTATCTGGTCGATTATGTCCGTACCATCTGTGCGATCGAGGGCATCGAAGGCATTTGTCTGGATTATTGCCGGCTTGTGGACTGCGTCCTGCCCATTTCCCTGTCTTACATTTATGACCTTCTGCAGAACGGAGAGGTTCGACCGGAGTATGATTACGGCTATCATCCTGCGATGATAGCGCGTTTCAAGGCAAAGTACGGTTACGATCCGCGCACGAAGCGCGATCCTTCCCGGGATTCCCTCTGGTGCCGCTTCCGCTGCGATGTCGTCACGGAAATGGCCAATCTGCTGGCGCACGAGGCACATGCGGCCGGGAAGACGGTGATGGCTTCGCCTTTCGCCACGGAACAGGTGTCTGAATTCATGGTGTTCCAGCGCTTCCACGACTGGGATCTCGACTATGTCTTCCCGATGGTCTATACGGACTTCTATTCGCAGGACCCGCAGTTCGCATTCGATGCGACGGTCATGAACAACCGCGACAAGAATCCGCGCACCACGCTCTTCTGCGGCCTGGATACTGAACTCGGCGGCCCCGCCGAGGCCATTATCGAGAAGATGGACAACGCCTTCCGGGCCGGCGCTCAGGGCATCTCGCTCTATACGAGCGAGGGTATGACTTCGCCGGAACTTCGGAAGCGCTTCAAGGCTTATGCCGACAGCATGCGGACCGTCCGGGCTATGCATGGCGGCCGGGTTCCGTTCACGGAGGTTCCGGAGGCCAGCCTGGATCCCTTTGCCCATGCTCGCTTAATGGAGAATGTCGAAAATGCCATCCAGCGGCTTATCGCGGGCGATCCGCTCCACGCACAGAGTGTCAACGGAATGGCCCCGGCAGTACCGGACAAGGTCTATCCGGCGCTGGACCTCGGCCCGTTCGAAGAAGCGGGCAGTACGGACCGCATGGCCCGTTATCTGGTTACGGACGGCGCAAGCGGCAAGTCGTTCGAGGTGTTGTTCGTCCGGTACGGAAACGTGCTTTCCGGCTGGGATGTCCGGCCATTGGAGGATTGAGATGCGGATCCGGCTATTGGGACTTTGGGTGTTGTTTGCCGTATTCGGCCTGGCTGCCTGCCAGGATCCGGAAGACGGCCCCCGTCACCTGACGCCGGAAGAAATCGAGAAATACAAGGCGGAGCAGAC
>JAFZAF010000071.1 GCA_017548335.1 Bacteroidales bacterium
AGCGTCGGCATCGATGCGCAGCCAAAAATCGACTGTCCCGTCGCCATTCTGACCGACGGGAATACCGCCAGTTCCGGCGAGGCCACACTGCTTTGTTTCCGGGGTTTGGATAATGTCCGTACCTTCGGTACACCGACGGCCGGCTATGCCTCCGCCAACTCCCCGTACCCGATGCCGGACGGCTCAAAACTCGTGCTGACCATCAGTTGCGACATGGCCCGCACGGGCGAAATCTTCTGCGACGATCCCATCGAGCCGGACTTGGCCACCGACCAGCCGCTCGAAGAGGCGCTGGCCTGGCTCCGGCGCTGATGAGATGCCCGGTCAAGCCGGGCATGACGATACTTAGTACATCATATTCATCGCAGCGCGCCTGGCCTTGTTGTTCTGGGCGGCGTTGAGTTTGCCGAAATTCCATTTCAGCGTGATGAAGAAATGGCGGCCCAGCTGGTTGTACATCGAATCCTCCACGTAATTTTCCGTCGTGATGTGGCGCGTGGTGCGCGTGCTGTTGAGGATGTCGCTGATGTGGAAACTGATGGCGAACTGCTTGATGTTCTTGGTTATGTCGAAATCCCCCATCAGGTAGGGATCGTTGTAACCGGAGGGAAAACCGGAATAGAAATGGTAGCCCCAGGTTGAGGACAGTTCCCATTCGTTTTTCGTCTCCCAATCTAAATCTACATATATATCACTGCTCCAAGTCTTTGTATCGGCATCACTGTCGAGCGAATAATGCGCTGTCTGGTACCGGGTGCCACCGCTCAGTTCGGCGGAGAGCTGTTCTCCGCGATAGCGGATGCCGAGACTGGGATAGATCCCCAGACTGTTCGTAACACTTTCGCTGAATCCGCTCTGGCCGGAATAGAAGCGGTTTCCGCTTCCGTCGCCCCAGAACCCTTCCATAAACCGGGCATAATCGAACGTTTCGATGTCCAGTCCGTCGAGATGCCGGGTATTCTGGTAACTGACTGCGCGGCTTTCCGAGACGGATAAGTCACCGGACAGTTTCCACTTTTTGTCTTTTGTCAGCGGCAGTTCTCCGCTCGTAGAGACCGAGGCCGACAAAGCCGGCTTTCCGGAATTGACCGGAATGCTGTACTGGATGCCATTGTCGTCGAACCAGCTGGCCGTCACCATCTGCCGCCAGTTCAGCGCCGCATTGGCATAGAAGAAGGCATTCATCTGTTTCTGGGGATTGTTGAGGGAGACACTTCCGTTGAGATAATGCCCGTAGCTGGGCTTCAAGTAGATGTTCCCCGCTTGGATGCGGGTAGGTATGGAAATGTCAAGCACGGGAAGCTGCCGCGCTGCCGACGGCCGGGAGGAACGACCGCTATAATAGAAATTGAAGCGATTCTGCTGTTTCGTCCAGCGATAGTTGAGGTACGGATTCCAGTCGAGCAGCCATTCGCCAATTCCGGATTCGGTCTCCCTGCCCAGCGACTTGGCCCAGGTCTCGTTGAGCGTCTCCTGCATCTGGGCACCCAGCTGCAGGGATGTCTGGTCTTTCATGTACTGGAACTGGATGCTCTCGTTGAAATAGATGTAGCGGTTCTTCGTGAAGGAAGAGTAGTAGTCGTTGTGCCGTGTATAGTTGTTCTTGTCGATGACCGAGGCGTTGAACCCCGCCGCTCCCGTCGTGCGGTCGAAGGCATCCTTGCCGTTATTGCGCCACGAACCGGAGCTGTTGACGTTGACCGAGAGTGTCCATCGCTCTGCAAGGGGTTCGTTATAGGACAACCGGACATTTCCGTTGTAATTGTTGTTGTCCGTCACATAGAAAAGGTCGCGGGTAACGGGATCCGATGCCGCCGAAAGGAAGGTCTGTGAAAATTCACGGCTGTCCTCGTCCTGTTCGGTCAAATTATAGGTCCCCGACAGCGTAATGCTCCGATCCTTCTTGCCGCCGAGATTTTTGATACCGAAGCTTGTGTACGCGGAATGCTGGAACTGGCGTGATTCCGCATAGTTGCTGGAAGTGGCGTTATTGAGCCGCCGCCCGTCCGCCTGTTCCGAACTGTTGTTGTTGTAGCCTTCCGTCCGGCTTCCGGCATAGCGGAAGACAGGTGAGAATTCGAACAGGAACTTTTTGCGGTCCGTGTTCTTGAGTTCAATGTTGACTTTTGCGTTGTCGTTTGTCGCGAAATTCTTGTTTTCGGTATCGGTCAGGATGTCGCTGCCGCCGCTGACGAAGGTCGTCCGTTCCGAACGGCTGCGGGAATCGTTGAAAGCCTGGTTGTAATTGGCTGCCGCCGTGCTTTCGAGACCCTTGAGGCGCGTGGTATTGTAGTTCGCTCCCACTTGCCGGTAGGTCTGGATGCCGCCGCCGCCACCAAAGCGCGTCCGATTGCCTTCCTCGTCGACCAGGACGAACACCACGTTGTCCTGGGAAATCGGCGCGTTGTAGGCGCCGCTGACCAGCGTGATCTGGTCTTTTTCAGTGTAGCCCGACACCATCGCATTGCCGGTGTAGAGAAAGCCGCGGTTGTCGATCATCTCGTCCTTGCGGTCGCCGGCCAGCGTCGTGCCGGCGCCGGCCGTCGCATTGCCGAACCAGCCGTTCTTGAATTCCTGCTTGAACTCCAGGTCCATCACCTTCTCCCGGTCGGTGGCCACGCCCGTGAACTGTTCGGAATCGCTGACCTTGTCGATCACCTTCACCTTGTCCACCACCTTGGCAGGCAGGTTCTTGAGGGCCATCTTCGGGTCGTCGAAGAAGAAAGTCTTGCCGCCTACCGTGATTTTCTGGATGGCTTCGCCATTGTACTTCACAGTGCCATCCTTCGTTACCTCCATACCCGGCATCCGTTTGAGCAGATCTTCGAGCATTTGGTTCTGCCCCACCTGGAAAGAGGCCGCGTTAAAGATAATGGTATCCTGCTTGATCTCGATCGGATTGCCGATGGCCGATACATGCGCCGCATCGAGCATCTGCGTATCTTCGGCCAGATGCACCGTTCCCAGGTCCACGGAATCCCGGCTCCAGTCGAACGAGAAGTAGTGCTCCTTGTTGTACGTCTTGTAGCCCAGCATCTCGACCGTAAGGACATAGGTGCCCCGCATCACCTTCGTGATGCGCGCCAGGCCCGTCGTGTCGGTCAGCGTGAAATTGGTAATCAACGTATCGTTTTTGGCAGTCAGATAAGCCGAAGCGTAAGGGACGGGCTTTTCCGTATTCTCTTCCAGCACCTTGACTACGACGGAACCCTGGTTCCGGTCAAACAAGCCCCCCGGGATGAACTGGGCCCAAGCAGGCTGCAGCCAGACCAGGCCGCACAGGAGCAATATCGATAATTTCTTTCTCATACGCACTCGCTTTTATGACTAGGACGAAAAGTCCTCTATCGTTACAAAAAACACACCGCAAAGATAACACTTTTTCCCGCTATCTCCTAATTATTTTCGGAATATAACGAAAAGTTATCGGGGTCTTTGGTACATCATCAGAATTAATCGTTTCATATCTTCAAGACGGGAAAAACCATGAAAAGTTAATCACTCTTCATCGAAAGGGCCCAGGCTTTCACCCCAGGCTGGCGAAAGCCCGGTCGACATCGTAAAGCGATCCGGTTCGAAACCGGCCACAATGCGACGGACGATGCCTTGCCGGTCCGTATAATAATAGGTCGGGATACCGTGGATACCCATCTTTTTGTTGAGCGGGCCCTCCTTCCCCTGTAAATCCGAGACCACCAGATAAGGTTCCAGTTGAAATGCTTTGACCCGTTTGTGGAACTCTGCCATTGAACCGGCATAAACATACGCCACGACGGCCAGGCTGTCGCGATCGGTGGCGGAGAGCAGGTCTTTGAACCAGAGATGCGTGCTCCGCTTGATCCAGCCCCAGCCTTCGTAAATGAGTAGCACCCGCTTGCCGTCGGTCACCGACCATTCGAAGGATTTCCCGTCCGGGCCAACCCCATCAAAATGGGGCAGAGAGTCTCCTACCAGCACTGCTTTTTTCTCAACATACGCTTTCATCGATTTGCCTAGTTGACTTTTCTTTGTCTTGGCGTCCAAGGAATTATATACCTGAAGCATCTGCTCTCGGGTAAGCTTGCCCGCATTGTCACGGACTGCGCGCAGGGCATCTCCCGAGCTTGCGGCATTCAAGCAGGCAAGCCTTAGGCGTTCTTCATTCAGTTGGATGAGCGCGCGATTCTCATCCTTGTCCGGCAAGTGGTAATCATAGATCTGGCTTTGTTTGGCATTCAGGATCTTCAGTGTGGAGAAATAATCTGTCGCGTTGTCTCTTGACGCGACGGGGTTTTCCGACTGCGGCTTGCAAGCGGCGGAAAGCAGCATCAGCAGGAGAACCGCCAAATACAAAGCAACCTTTAACCGATAGAAAAGAAAAGTAGCCATAACGAAACGGGTTACTTGTTTTCAATCTTGGCAATCAACTCCTTCAGTTCTTCGACAGTAATCTTTTCGTCTTTAACGAAGGCCGAGACCACCTGAAGATAGGAGTTGCCGCCAAAAAGCTTGTCCACCACTGTGGTAAGAGTCGACTCCTGATAGGCTTCCCGCGACACTGCCGGTTCATACTGATAGGTCGGTCCGTAAGTTTTGTGGCGCAGGAATCCGTCGGCTTCCAGCGTCCGGACTTGTGTGGAGAGGGTGTTGAAATGCGGCTTCGGATCGGGATAAAGTTCTCGGAGTTCACGCACGAATAGTGCCCCCCGCTCCCAGAAGTATCCCATAATCGCGGCTTCTTTTTTGGTCAGGTTTCTCATGGCTTTGTTGATTTACCGCAAAGATAAACAAATCTTTTTAGTTTTACAACTATAATGATTAGTTATCCGAGTTGCGCGGGGTTACTCTTGAGGGTTTAGGGTGAAAAAAGATGTGGAAGGGCTTCGGGTGGGCCTTGGACCAGCCCGAAGCGCTTCCACACCGAAAGAGATATGAGGACGGAAAGAAATATAGAGAGGATGATTATTATCAACAAATTTGTTTATTATTTTTGTATTGTTTATTTTTGCGGGTGATGAACGAGCAAAGACAATATGATGTGCAAGCGGCCGGGGAGATGATCCGGGGACGGTTGGCCAGTATGGGGATGAGCCAGGTTGAGCTGGCGAATCGCTGCGGCGAACACGTCCAGGTCATTTCTGCCATCCTGAACGGACAGCGGGAAATCCCTATTCCCCTCTCCGTGAAGCTCGACTATGCCCTGGAATTGGATCAGGGAACCATTGCGGTTGCGCAGGCCATGTATTTGGTGTCGAAGGAGATGCAGCGCCAGAATATTCAGGACATGCAAAGTCGGAAAAGGGCTGTTCTGGAGAAGATCAAGGCGGCGGGCGGTTTCTGGTCGTATCAGGGGATTCCGGAGCATCTGGACGATGACGACATCATCGAGGCCGCGCTGGTTCATCTGGAGCTGGAAGACTTGCCGATGCTGCTCAAGATCTGGAGCAAGTCGCATCTGAAGCGGGTCTGGAAGGAACGGCTCGTCAGCCAGGGAAAGAGAATGAATATCCTGAATTATATCTTAGCCGTTAAACTGTTCGGGGTCAGACATCCCGATCATTACTTGATTCGCTATGCCCACTGAAAACAACGTGTCGGAAATTACGGGACTGACGCCTGCTACGCAGGAAGTGTTCGAGCAGGTCTCCCAACTGGATTGTATCAAGGATCTGTTTCTCTGCGGAGGCACAGGCCAGTCACTCCAGATGAATCATCGTCTGAGCGAAGATCTGGATTTTGAACTCATCGGCCTGCGGAAAGAAAGGCCGGAGCTGGATTTCGGTGCCATTCTCGGCGAAATCAAGTCGAAGTTTCCCGACGCACGGGAGGAGATCCTGGGAGAAGACCATTTCCTTGTGTTCATTAACGAGGGTCGGGTGAAGCTGTCGTTCTTCCGGCCGGAAAACCCGGTGAAAACGATGAAAGTCGGCTGGCAACACAACAATCTGAAGATCCCCACGCTGCAGGAACTGCTGGGGATGAAGGTCTATGCCATCTGTGTGCGGACTGTGTTCAGGGACTATTATGACATCTATTGCCTCCTGAAAGCCGGTTGCAACCTGACGGAAGCCGTGAGCTACGCCAGCTACCTTTCCCGCCATACCATCCGCTCCAAGTCGATGTACACGAAACTCCTCTCGCCTCAACTATTCCGCAAGGATGAAGACTTCCAACGGATGTCACCTGCCGAAGACATATCACCTGAGGAAATCCGGGACTACATCAAGGCTGTGATGGAAAACGAGCATTGACGGTAAGCGGTCCATGCGCGGATTTCCGGCCGGAGGCCGGACAAACACAATGCCTTGCTGCCGGAGGGCGGTTTCTGTTTGGAGAGGGCCTGTCCCCGACAATCAGAAACCGACTGGAGGCGGCCCTGCCGAAGGCACCGCAGCGCCGGGGCGGTGCGGGATCGCCCTTGAGGGTTGGGGTGAAAAAAGATGTGGAAGGGCTTCGGGTGGGCCTTGGACCAGCCCGAAGCGCTTCCACACCGAGAGACATTCTTCCTTTTTCTCTTTTCTTACTTAGTCGCTAGTGCCGCGTCTAATTGTTGATACAAGGATTCACCGAAACCAATGACTTTTCCTTGGATTGTCCCATCTCGTCCGACGATGAGGTAAGTTGGATAGGCATTGGATTCTATCTGGGTGAAGATGGTATTCAGTTGTTCTTCTGTGAAATAGTAATGGTCTCCACGGATGTCGCCGATCATCTGTCGCCAATCCGGGAGCGGAGATGTCGTACTGGTGAAATACACGAAGGTGACATCTTTGTAGCGGTTGTCTTTCATCGGCTCCAATTGCCTGTGTGCATACCGGCAGGGACTGCACCAGGTTGCCCAGATGTCGATTAACACGACCTGGCCCTTGTATTGGGACAAGATGGCATCCAGCAGTTTGCCGGCAGGGACATCCGGGACCTCTTTTACATAATCGGGCAACGCCTCAGACGCGGCCTCATGGGCTTTTAGAAGTGATTCGATGCTTTCTTTGTAGATTGGAGAATCCATGTTATCAAGCGCCGCCATGTCGGCAGCATCAAGCGTCCCGTCGAAATAGGCCTTGCGGGCAATAACGAGCGCCTTGGAGAAATCGGACTGAAAACCCTTTCCGGCAGGGAAAACAAGCGGACAGAGTTCGGGTCCGAGGATACAGTCGGTGCCGA
>JAFZAF010000072.1 GCA_017548335.1 Bacteroidales bacterium
CCAGCACATAGTGCTGCCGCTGTCGCAGGGTGTCCCACGGGTCGCGGATGCGGACCGACGTGTAGTCGTCGAAATATTCGATGTGCAGGTTGCGGGCGAAACGGATGGTATCGGCGGCCCTGGCCGTGGTTTCCGGCGCACCTTGTCTGCGGCCGCAGGCGCCCAGGCAGAGCAGGGCGACGGAGAGCAGCAGAAAAGTGCGGAGAAACTTCATCATAGAAGCGGAGTATGGGTGAAGACGATGCGCGAAGGGATGTCGCCGGTGTTGGCGCTCCATTTCAGCTGTCCTTCGGGCGAGAAGCAATAGACCTTGCCGGGCGTGACGTAGTCGCGGGCGTCCGTCACGAAGATTTCGTGCGTGTTGGGATTGACGGCGATGCCGTAGGGATTCTTGATCTGTTGTTCGGTGCCGTCGGTAATGAAATTGCGGGTCAGTACTTCGTGCGTCTTCACGTCGACGATGGCGTAGTTGATGTCGGAAGTCTGCGTAAAGTAATTCCAGGCATTGCTGTAGACATAGAGCGAGTCTCCGCAGAGGGTCATGTCGGTGCAGGCAAGCAAGTCCAGCACATCGACGACGGAGTTCGTTTTCGAATCGATGACGTAGGTCATCGAAGGAATGTCGTAGTAGTCGCCGCGGCTCGATACCCAGATGTTGCCGTAGTTGTCGGCTTCCATCCGGTGAAGGTTCGGTGCCACTTCAATCTTCTGGGTCTCCCGGAAGATATGCAGGTCGATCACCGATATGGTGTTGTCATAATCGGGTACGCGATAGCCGCCCGAATTGGCCACGTAGAGCTTATCGCCGACGATGGCCATCTCTTCGGGCTGATAGCCCACCGTACAGGTGTCCCTGATCTCAAGAGAACTGGTATCGATCTGGGCCACATAGCCGAGGCGGTAGTTGGGGTCTAGTTCAACGGGCCCGGCATAGGAGCTCACGTAGACACAGCCGTTGCCGAAAGCCAGGGACCGGCAGTTCGGGATTGAAATCTGATCGACGTGCCAGCCGGTCCTCACATCGATCACCTCCACGAGGTTCGAACAGTTGACCACCACCCAGAGTTTTGTGCCGTAGATGCCTATGTCGTTGCCTACGTCGCCCAGTTCCTGGACGATTTCCGGATTGCGTTCCGGGAAGATGTTCTTCGAATAGATGCCGGAGAGGTAGTCGTAGAAGTCGAGCGTACATTTGTTGCTGCCCATATTGCCTTCGTTGAGCAGGAAAAATCCGTAGATGTCGCCGGCGTTGCCGCCGCCCACTTCCGTCTTGACCGACGGGTCAGTATCTTCGGGTTCACGACAGGCCGTCAGGGATGCTGCAAGCAGCAGGACTGCGAGAAAACAATGCGTAAATTTCATAGCTTTTAGATAATCCACGACAAAATTAATCGAAAATTCGTTCCGGGCATCGGATAACATTGCACAACTTCATACTGCTGGTTGAAAATGTTGTTGACCTCAAGGGTTCCTTTCATCTCGTGGGCGCCGAGGGCGAAGCTGCGGCTGAGCGACAGGTCGCTGGTATACCAGGGTTGGGCGTGGTTCTCCGGGATATTGGCCACGGATTCGTAACGTTCTCCTGTATAGATGAAGCTATAGTTCAAGTGCCATCGCTTCCAGTCGAAGCCGGCGACCGCGGAGCCGCTATGCCACGGAATATAGGGAATCTGCCCGCCGTACCAGGGACTGTCCGGGTCGGTGAAGTCCTGCGCCTTCTGCCAGGTGTAGGTTACGCGCAGGTCGGCGGAAACGGAACCGAGGCCGAGGGATGCACCAAGGGCGGCGTCGAGGCCGCGGATGCCGACCAGGCCGAGATTGATCATCGTCCATTGGAACTGATTGGAAGCGGGCGTCGCGATGATCTTGTTTTCCACCTCATTGTAATAGGCGTCGAGCGTCAGGCCGATCTTTTTCAGCGGGCCTTGGACGAAGGCTTTGTCCCAAGTCAGGCCGGCGTCGTATTGCGTGGTGAATTCCGGCTTCAGGTATTTGTTGCCGATAAAGGTGTAGTAGAGGTCGTTGAGCGTGGGCATCCGGAATATCCGCTTGTAGAAGGCCCGGAAGGTGAGGTTCTTGTTGCGCAGCGGGATGAATTGTACCACGGTGGTGGGCGTCCATTCGTTGCGGCGTTCCGCCGCGGCGCCTGCCTCGCGCGCCTGGTCGTCCACGAAAGTATAGAGCAGGCTTCCCTGCAACTTGATCTTCTCCCAGCGCATCGAGGTCGAAAGGGCCGCCAGCACGGTATGGCGGGAAGGATAGACGAAGTTTACCAGGTCGGCGTCGAGCGTGTTGAACTGGTAGTCCGCCGCCAGGTCCACGTCCCACCAGCTGTTGATGCGGTATTCCTGGGCGATCGAGGCATAGGCTTCCTGCTGCCGGTAGCGGTTGTCCACATACATCGTGGAGACGTCGAGCCGCGGGTCGGAAAGGTAATGCAGATAGTCGTAGGCGTATTTGAAACTGGCGTTGAGATGCCAGTCGCCCCATTCTTTGTAAAGGCTGCCCTGCGTAAAGAAGTCGGTGTCCCACTGTCGGTCCTGGTGCCGGAACTTGCCGGGTTCCTGGCGGACGAAGGCGCCCGGATAGCCCCGTTCCGAATCGTAGAAATAGAATTTCAGCTTCCACTTTCCGTCCGGGATGTCTCCGAAAAGGCCTTCCTCGACCCGGAGTGCCCGCACGTCGCCGTTTTGCCGCACGGCCGTCGTGTCGTAGCCGTCCTTTTTGGCGTAGGTGAATTTGTAACGGCCGGTCGTGTACAGATACTCGGCGTTGAAGGAATTCGAAACCTTGTCGCCCAGTTTCTGTTCCCAGAGTACCGAAGGGTTGGCCGTTCCGAACGAGCCGCCGGCGAGGGTGGCCTTGAGATTCGTACGACAACCGGTTGTAAAGACGGGCGTCCGGGTCTGGAGATAGACGGCGCTGGCCGAGGCGTAGTCCTTGGCCGACTGCACGGCGGTGCTCTTCTGCCCGTTGTAGAGCGTGACCGACTCCATATTCTCGAGCGAATACTTGCCCAGGTCGATCTGGCCGTTCTGCGCGTTGCCCAGCTGGATGCCGTCGTAGAACACACCCACGTGCTGCGTGCCCATACTCCGCACGTTGATGGTTTTCAGGCCGCCGATGCCGCCATAGTCCTTGATCTGCACGCCGGAAAAATAGCGGATCGCATCGGCCACGGAAAGGGCGTTCAGCCTTTCGAGCTTTTCGCCCTGCAGCGTCTGGGCGGGGATGATCTTTTCGGGCTGGCGGAACGCAGTCACGACGGACTCGTTCAAGACCTCCGTCGAATCGGGAGGAGGCGTCAACGCAAGCAGAAATAACAACCTCAGGATCATTTCACCAGATTGTAGTCGATGACGTCCATCACTTCCGTGGACAGTTCACCCAGCCATCCGCTCTTGGCATTGAGACCGGTCTGGACCTTGACGAAATCGATGTACTGCAGGTTGGCTGGC
>JAFZAF010000073.1 GCA_017548335.1 Bacteroidales bacterium
ACGGAGCAGTCCGCCTGCACCGAGATCATCAACCTGGAAGCGATTCTCAACCTGCCAAAAGGAACGGAACATTTCATCTGCGACCTGCACGGTGAGAATGAAGCCTTCGAACACGTGCTGCGCAACGGTTCCGGCGTCATCCGCCAGAAAGTGGAGATGATTTTTGGCGCCACGCTCACCGAAAGTGAGATCCGCGAACTTTGCACCCTCATCTATTACCCGGAAGACAAAATCCGGGCGGTCCGCACGTCGCTCCGCACCCGCGCCAAGATGCAGGAGTGGTACCGCGTGATGCTGATGCGCATCATCCAGGTAATGGCCATCTGTTCCACGAAATACACGCGTTCCAAGGTGCGCAAGGCCCTTCCGCAGGAGTATTCCTACATTGTGGAGGAACTCCTCCACGAATGGATCGAAGACAACCAGAACAAGCGGCGCTACATGATGTCGATCGTCGACACGATCATCGCCACCGGCCGGGCCGACCACTTCATCGCCACCATCTGCAACGTCATCCATCGTCTGGTCATCGACTCGCTCCACATCATCGGTGACATCTATGACCGCGGTCCCGGCGCACACCTCATTATGGAAACACTGCGCAAATACCACAACTACGACATCCAGTGGGGCAACCACGACATCGTGTGGATGGGCGCCGCGGCCGGCAGCCGTGCCTGCGTGGCCAACGTCCTGCGAATGTGTTTCCGCTACGCGAACCTCTCCACCCTCGAAGACGGCTACGGCATCAACCTGCTGCCGCTCACCACGTTTGCGATGGAGACCTACGCCGACGACCCCTGCACGCTTTTCCGGCCGAAGAAAAACGAATACGAGCAGCTGCCCGAGTCGCAGCTGGCCCTGATCGCCAAACTCCACAAAGCCATCGCCATCATCCAGTTCAAGCAGGAGAAACTCGTGATCGACCGCAACCCCGAGTTCGGGATGGAAGACCGCAACCTGCTGCACCTCATCGATTTCAAGAAAGGCACCATCCGCATCGACGGCGTCGACTACCCGCTCAAGGATACGAACTTCCCCACCATCGATCCGGAGGATCCCTATAAACTGACGCCCGCCGAACTCGAAGTGCTCGAAGGCGTAACCCGCAGCTTCGAGACCAGCGACAAGCTGCGCAAGCACATCGCCTGTTTCCTGAACCACGGCTCGCTCTACCTGGTACGCAACTCCAACCTGCTCTTCCACGGCTCCGTGCCAATGAATCCCGACGGAACATTCAAGGAGATGATGATCCAAGGCAAGTCCTACAGCGGCAAGAAGCTCTTCGACAAAGTCGACCAGATGGTCCGCAACGCCTACTATACACGCGAGGAAACGCCGCGCCGCCAGGCCGGCCAGGATTTCATCTGGTACCTTTGGTGCGGTCCTGTTGCCCCTACTTTCGACAAGGACAAGATGGCCACGTTCGAACGCTATTTCATCGCCGACAAGACGCCGCAGAAAGAAACCAACGGCGCCTACAAGGAACTGAAGAACCGGGCCGACATCTGCGAGAAGATCCTGCGCGAATTCGGCGTGACCAACCTCAAGCACGCCCACATCATCAACGGCCACATTCCCGTCAAGACCATCAAGGGCGAAAGTCCCATCAAGGCCGACGGCAAACTGCTGGTCATCGACGGCGGCTACTCAAAAGCCTATCAACCTGAGACCGGGATCGCCGGCTACACGCTGATCTTTAACTCCCAAAGCTTGAAACTGGTACAGCACGCACCTTTCTCAACACGGGAGATGGCCGTCAGATACGGACTTGACATCCTCTCCGAGACCAAAGTCCTCGAGTTCGAAGAAAGCCGCCGCTACGTCCGCGACACCGACCAGGGCGCGGAGATCAAGGAACAGATCGACGACCTGTACCAACTGCTGGAGGCCTATCGGAACGGATCCATCCACAATTAGTGGAAAGAATGACACTTTTCCTGCCAAATTGTCTCAAATTGCCGGCTGGCCGGCAATTTGTTTATCCCTTAGTCGCTACCGCGATAAATAGCGCGGGCAGACAACAGAAACAAACGTACAACTTAATAATTTGGAGGATTTGATCATGTATTCCGTTGAAAGAAGAAACTCCTGGCTGCCGAGCATTTTCAGCAACCTGTTCGATGACGATTTCACCGTCATGCCGGCAAGGCAGTTTGCTTCACCGGCCGTCAACATCAAGGAGAGCGAAAAAGAATTCCAAATCGAAATCGCCGCTCCGGGCATGACAAAAGACGACTTCTCGGTCCGCATCGACAACGATGAGGAACTGGTCATCGCGCTTGAGAAGAAGAACAAGAAAGAAGAGAAAGACGAGAAGGGTACCACCTATCTCCGCCGCGAGTTCTCCTACACGTCCTACCACCAGAGCTTCGTGCTCCCCGAGAACATCAACCTCGACGGCATCAAGGCCGAGATGGTCAGCGGCGTGCTCCACATCACCCTGCCGAAACTCCAGGAAGTCAAGCAAGTCCCGGCTTCCCGCCAGATTGAAGTGAAATAGTGGAAAACGCGTTCTCAGCAACGATCCTGAATTGGTATTCCGCGTTCGGTCGCGACCTTCCGTGGCGCCGGACGCGGAATCCTTATGCTATCTGGCTGAGCGAAATCATCCTGCAGCAGACCCGGATTGCACAGGGACAGGCCTATTGGGAACGCTTTATGGCGCATCTTCCGGACGTACAGGCGCTGGCCGCCGCCACGGAGGACGAAGTTCTGCGTCTATGGGAAGGGCTGGGCTACTACAGCAGGGCCCGAAACCTGCATGTGGCCGCACGGCAAATCGTTGCTATGGGCGGCTTTCCCGACACGCTGGAGGGAATCCGCGCCCTGAAAGGAATCGGAGATTACACGGCAGCTGCAATCGGCTCCATCGCCTTCGGCATTCCCGCCGCCGTGGTCGACGGTAATGTCTACCGGGTACTGGGCCGGCATTTCGGCATCGAAACGCCGGTCGGAACCAGCGCCGCCAAAAAGGAGTTTACGGATCTTGCCCAGTCACTCCTTCCGGAAGACCGGCCTGGCGATTTCAACCAGGGCATGATGGATTTCGGAGCCCTGCAATGCACTCCCGCCAACCCAGCCTGCATCACCTGCCCCCTAGCGGCTTCCTGTGCCGCGTTGCGGGAAGGACGCGTCGAATCGCTTCCTGTTAAGAAAGCGGGTGCCACCGTCCAAGTACGTCCTGTAACCTATGTCTACCTGCGCTGCAACGGGCAGACCGCTATCCGTCGCCGTGGTCCCGGTGACATCTGGCAAGGCCTATGGGAGCCGCTGACGGAGATCCTTCCCGGCCTGGAGCCGCATCTCCTGAAAAGCGGTGTCCGGCATCAGCTTACGCACCGGACGCTTATCGCAGATTTCTATCTTGCAGAAACCGACCGGCCTCCCGCCCTTCCGAATGGCTATCAATGGATCCAGGAAGCGGAGCTGGACCGTTTTGGTAAACCGCGGCTCTTTGAGCTCCTGCTCCAGTCGCTCCCATAAATAAGAAAAACGGAAAAACCCTTGCAGAAACAAAAAAAAGCACTACCTTTGCAGGCGAATGGGGTATTAGCTCAGTTGGTAGAGCGTTTGAATGGCATTCAAAAGGTCAGGAGTCCGATTCTCCTATACTCCACAAATAAAAATAGCAGGCCAGAGGCCTGCTATTTTTATTTGTGGAGTATGAGCTGCTACGCAGCT
>JAFZAF010000074.1 GCA_017548335.1 Bacteroidales bacterium
CTCGACCGCATCGCCACCCATATTCTCGCCTTCGAAGGCGACGCCCAGGTCTATTTCTTCGAAGGAACCTACTCCGAGTACGAGGCCAATCGCAAGATGCGCCTGGGCTCTGCTGAACCCAAGCGCTTCAAGTATAAGAAACTCAAAGAGTAAGGGAAAACCTTACTTCATGAAAATCAATTCGTACTGACGGCTCCCGAGCCCGATCTTCTCACCGTGGATGAGTTGGGTCTCCCACTCGGATTCCGGCGTGGTATTCTTGAAATGGTCGTGGTGGTGATGGTGGAAGCCTTTCTCGTGCAGATGGTCTCCCAGCACCGAGTTCCGTAAAGGCTGTGCGGCCAGGCATGCATCCACACAGGCCTGGTCGAGTGCTACCGGATCTTTTGACGCGAACATGCCGATGTCGGGAAGGATGGGCGCGTCGTTTTCCGGATGGCAGTCGCAATACGGGGAAACGTCCACGATGAGCGAAATGTGGAAGCAGTCGCGTCCATCGACGACCGCTTTGGTATATTCCGCCATCTTGGCGTTGAGGATGGAGATGGCCTGATTCTGGGCGAAGTCGATCGCATCGAAGTTGCAGGCTCCCAGACAGCGTCCGCAACCCACGCAATGGATTTCATCCACGCGCATCTTGCGCTTTTCGGCATCAAACACCAGACCGCCGTTGGCACATTCCTTCTGGCACCTGCGGCAGCCGCGGCACTTGTCTTCGTAGATAATCGCCTTCCCTGCCGAATGCTGGTCCTTCTTTCCTGCGCGGGAGCCGCATCCCATTCCGATATTCTTGATCGTACCGCCGAAACCGGTCATCTCATGCCCTTTGAAGTGGGTCAGGCTGATGAACACGTCGGCATCCATGACGGCACGTCCGATGAGCGCTTCTTGGGAATACTCACCGCCTTCCACCGGCACGGCCACGTCGTCCGTTCCCTTCAAACCGTCAGCGATAATCACCGGACAGCCGACGGAGAGCGGCGTAAAACCGTTTTCCCACGCACATTCCAGGTGTTCCAGGGCATTTTTCCTGAATCCCGGATACATGGTGTTACAGTCGGTGAGGAAAGGTTTTCCGCCGAGTTCCTTGACAAGGTCGACAACGGCTTTGGCATAGTTGGGACGGAGGTAGCTGATGTTGCCCAGTTCGCCGAAATGCATCTTGATGGCAACGAACTTGCCGTCCATGTCGATGTCGGCAATGCCGGCTTTGCGGGCAAGCCGTTTCAACTTGGCCGGCATGCTTTCACCAAAGGCAGCCGTCCTGAAATCGGTGTAATAAACTTTCGCTTTTTCCATGGTGTTACTCGATAACGGGGTGCTCGGCCATCATTTTTGATGCCCATTGGGTAAAATCTGACCAGCGATAGTAAGGACCGGTGACGGGCTGCAGTTGCGGAAGTGTGGCTTCCGCTTCGTTTTGCATGACCTTGAACAGGATGTCTCCCTTGTTGTTCCGGTAGAAGACAAAGAACATCGTCGCGGCCATCGGCACGTTGTAGCTCTGGAACCAGTACTTTACTTCGGATGCCTTTTCGGGAACGGTACCGCTGCCGTTCACATTGATCAGGCACATGAAGGCCTCGAACACGTAATCATGCCCGAAGCGCAGGTCTGCGGCGCGGTTCGGATCGTTGAAGGCGGCTTCTGCCTTGGTGATGATGTCTTCCAGCAGCGGAATGTTCTGATAGCGGGCGGTCAGGTCGATGTGCCAGGAATAGTAGTTGAGCGCTTCCCAAAGACTGGCGTACTGGTCGGTGGTGAGGATGTTGTCGAAGATGGGGCGCGATTCATAGTTGTGGTAGCCGCCGATCAAGGAGTAGAGCTGATCGAGGAAATTGGTTCGTCCGCCTTCAAATTTCGAGGGGAATTTCGGATCGGTGAAGATGCGGCCAAGCAGGCCGTCATAGTCGATGAAGCGCTCGTTGAAATGCGAGACTGATTCAACACGGGAGATGTCATCCTCTTTATATTTCTTGCGGATGGGAGACGGGGCGCTGGTGGGCGTCACGACACCCAGCCCGGTATGGGTGGAACTCTGGTAGAAAGTCAGTTTTGGATTCTTCTCCTTGAGACTCAAACAGAAGGAACTCATGCTGACGATGCTGCGGGCGGACGTGGAGACGATGGCATCGACATGGCGCGCACCCTTGAACACCTTCGGGAAGGCATCATACACCCAGGCAGCGATCTTCTGATGCTGTTCCCAGCCGAGCGGAACGAGGTCGCCGGTATTGATCAGCGGAATTTCATAGAACGTTTCGAAATCCTGGTAGAACTGCTCGCCCAGCGGCGTCAGTCCGCCCGTTTCGTGTGCGGCCGAAAGAACTTCGTGCATGAGGGAATAGGTCTTGGAATTCCAGGCATAGCGCGAACCGTGGCGGCCGTAATGGCTGATGTAGAAGGGCTTGTATCCTTTCGGAGCAGGCGTGGGCGCCGGTGCGTCGAAGCGGTGCGGGCCTTCCATTCCGGCGGCCTTCCGCCAGTCGGCCTTCACCTGGTCGAGCGCGTCGTATTGCTGGGCATTGGAGCTGCCGATGAACAATACCAGGGCAGCAAGCAGGACGAACGTCTTTTTCATACGAATTGTATTGGGAGTGAATACAAATATAATTAAAAATCAGCGGGGACGAAAGAAGAACTGGCTCTGGATATGGCCGGTCACGAGGTTATGGACGGTTATTGTGAGTCGGCCTCGTTGGACCGTACCTTCGATGACCGTGGGGAACTTGCCGGGGTCTTCTTTTCGTTTGTCCCCGCTGCCGGTAAAACCCATCTCGGGACCGCCGCCGACCAACTGGGCCCAAGACCGGTCCGCTGTCGGAGCATCGTAGCGGTAGCGGTGCTGGTGGGCCGTGATGACCAGCTGGCAGCCGGCAGCCTCCAGCAACGGTGCCCACATCCGGGCGCAGGTACGCTGCCAATAGGCGAAGTCGGTACTATACTGCGGATCTTTGTCGGCCGGCGCCACATCGCCGGGATTGTGTCGGGGATCCGCGTCATAAAGCGGGATATGGCAGATTGCCACGAGATAAGGGGCTGTGCGGATCTCATCCTGTGCGAGCGCATCCCGCAGCCATTCCGTCTGGGCTTCCCGATAAGGACCGCTCGTGAACAGGCCGGCGAAGATGGGGTTGGTATCGAGCTTGTCTTCCGCCGTATCGAGGCCGATGAGCGCCACGTCGCCCAGCCGCACCGCAAAGTTGCGGCCCAGATCCCAGTCGCGCGCTTGCCGCTCTTCCGGCTGCCGGAACATCCAGACGCGTTCCAGATGCCGGTTCGCCATGCCGCGGTTGTCGTGATTGCCCGGGCAGAAGAGATAAGGTATTTCTGCAGCATAGTCCTTACGGGATATCTCCGGAGACAAGAAGATACGCGTCTGCGCCTCGACCGTCTCCTCGACATTGCTGGCGTCACCGTTCCAGACGACACAAGCCGGGGCAAGTTCCGCAATCTTTTCAATGGCCAGAGAAAAAGGCTCCCAACGGGCATGCGTATCGTTGATGATGCAGAAATGCGCCTTGGCCTTTTTGCCTGCGGTCGTGAAACTGTATGTGCGCGGATTCTCCTCATTCCCGAGTATTTTCATCCGATAGCCGCCCTCGTAGCTGATCCGGTCCGCTCCGATCCGGTAATAGTAGCGGGTCGTGGACTTCAGTCCCGTCAGCCGCACACGGATCACGCGGTCGTCGATATCCGTCACACGGTATCCGCCGCAAAGCACCTTCCGTGCATCTGACAAATCCGGTTTTTCGCCTACGAGCACATATCCGTTCGCCAACGCACTCACAGCGAAAGCCACGCCCATCGACGTCTCCGCAAAATTCTGCAGCATCGGCGCCGACACAATGAGCCGCCCGTCCGCCGGCTCGTCCTGCCCGGCCGGCTCAGCCTTCAGCGTCTCGGGCTCCGCCGCTCCTGGCATCTCCGCCGCCTTTAACAGATTTCCTGCCCCGGCCGCCGTCGCGGCCGCAATTACTGCCGAAGTCTTGAGAAAGTCCCTGCGTTTCATCTTGCTCCCTTTTTCTACAAATATAACCACGTTTTCCTTTTGTTCATACGGCCATCCATAAAAACGTCCCAAATCGTGGATGGAAGGGCGTAAAACGGACTCCTGTCCACGGATCGGGCCTAAAACGTGGACGGGAGAAAAGGCTATGCACGGTTGTATTATCTTGTACGGCCGAAATTCAATGCGACAAGAGCGTTTAACCCCAACGAATAGGTATCACCGACTTGATAGATCTGCCAGTCCACTGACAGAATCTTCCGTTTGACCCAGTCAGTCAATTGCTCCGCCAGGGAATCGGCATCGGCGAGGTCACGTAAGGCCGTACCACCCAATAACAGCCGGCAATCGCACATCCTTCCGTTTTCGTCTACTTCCACATCGCGAATATAGAAATAAACAGGCCCGCGTCCTTTCAACTGCGGATATTGATCGTAGGGGAACTGGGAAGCGATGGCGCCATTATACCAGTTTTCACTCCATTGCACACCGCTGTGAAATAGATGGTTTTTATAACTGACCTCTTTTAGAAGACCCTTCCGGAAAGAACAAAGAATCTGTTTGTCGAAACAGGAACTGAACCCCATATGGGCATAAGACAACATCTTCCAATTCCGGTCGAAAACAGGGATGTTGTCGCGAGTGACCCATTCTGCCCGAATCCGGCCGTCGTGGCAATAGTCTGCCAGAATCTCACGGAGAACCCCGTAGTCATAAGCACGCCAGTACTCCTGATGCGTTTCTTCATCCCACCCGGCCGGCGTGCAGATACTGTCCAGATACAGATAATCGTCGGAGATGCTCCAATAACCTACGTATCCGCGCCATAACGCCGTCGATTCCCAGCCGCGGGAAACGGTATCGAGCCGTGACTGGATTGCCTTTTGGAGGAGGGTGTCGAGATCAAAAAGAGGCAAGTATTGCATACCGTATTCTTTGCCGTTCATCATCAGCCGTTCAGCCATCTGCTCGGACGCTCCCATTGGCACCGTCAGCCAAATCAAAAGAAATAGTAAGTAAATCTTTTTCATAATGTTGCGCTCCTACAAAAAACCAGCCACGACTCCCTAGGGGAACATTTCGTCGAGGACGTACTGACTCAGTTTGCCCTAATCGCGGATGGAACGCAGAACAAAAACAAGCTCCCGTCCACGGATCGGGGGGCGAAACGTGGACGGGAGCGGGTGAGATGCCCGGCCGGAGCCGGGCATGACGGGGATGTCGGAGACGGAGCTAGTAGACCTTCGCGACCTCACGGCCCTGCATCACGCTGAGGCCGTTGTGGGCGAGGGCGCCCATTTCGTCTTCGCCGGGGTAGATCTTCACTGGTGCAATCCAGTCGACATAGGTGGCCAAATCAGCCATCATGGCCTTGCCGTAGGCGATGCCGCCCGTCACAAGGATGGCATTGACCTTGCCCTTCAACACAGCCGCCATGGCGCCGATTTCCTTGGCAATGTTGTAGAGGTAGGCGTCTGCGATGAGTTTGAAGTGCGGATCGTCCTGCATCTTGCGCTCGATTTCCATGAAATCGTTGGTGCCCAGATGGGCCACCGTGCCGCCACGGCCGTTGATCATTTTCTTGACTTCAAGCGGCGTGTATTTGCCGCTGAAGCAGATGTCGGCCAGTTGCTGCGCCGGAAGCGCACCGGAGCGCTCGGGGCTGAACGGGCCGTCGCCGTTCAGGGCGTTGTTGGTGTCGATCACACGGCCCTTGCAGTGGGCGCTGACCGATGTGCCGCCGCCCAGGTGCACGACGATGAGGTTCAGGTCCTCATACTTCACGCCCTGCTGCGCCGCATACATTTTGGCAATGGCCTTCTGGTTCAAGGCATGGAAGATGGAGATGCGCTTGAAAAGCGGATGGCCGGCGATACGGGCCAGGTCGCAGAGTTCATCGACGACCACCGGGTCGGTGATGAAGGCGCGGCAGCCGATCTCCTGTGCGATGGCCTGGGCCAGGATGCCGCCGAGGTTGCTGGCGTGCTCGCCGTACTGGCCACTGCGCAGGTCCTCGATCATGCGGTCGTTGACCTCATAGACACCGGAAGGGATAGGGCGCAGCAGGCCGCCGCGGCCCACGATGGCAGCGATCTCCTTGAGGACGATGTCGTTCTCCTGAAGCGCCTCCACGATCATTTTCTTGCGGAAAGCGAACTGGGAGACGACGTTGGGATATTTCCCGATCTCCTCGGCAGAATGGCGGAGCGTCTTGGTGAACACCTGCTCATAGTCTTCGAAAACCGCTATCTTGGTCGAAGTGGAGCCGGGATTGATGGCTAGGATCTTCATGGGAATAAGCTATTTCGCGTTGATGGCTGCCAGGGCGATGGAATTCAGTTTGGTGTCGATGCTGTCGGCACGGCTGGAAAGGACGCACGGGACCTGGGCGCCGACCACGAAAGCGGCCTGCGGCACGACGCCGCAAAGCTTCGAGTTGGTCTTGTAGAACACGTTGGCGCTCTCGATGTTCGGGAAGAGGAGGCAGTCGGCGTCACCGGCCACTTCGCTCTTGAGCTTCTTGATGGCCACGGACTCGGCGTCGATGGCAACGTCGATGGCGAGCGGGCCGTCAAGCAGGCAACCGCCGATCTGTCCGCGGTCGTTCATCTTGGCGAGAAGGGCAGCCTCGACACAGGCCGGCATGCCGTCGAGCATCTGCTCGGTAGCGGCAATAGCGGCCACCTTCGGCTTCGCGATCCCAAGAGCCTTGGCCGTGTTGACCAGATACTTGACAATCGCCTGTTTCTGCTTGAAGTCCGGCGCGGGAATCACAGCAGCATCACTGAAGATCAGAAACTTGTGATAATTCGGGTTGCGGATCACCGTGACGTGGCTCAGCACGGCCTTCGGCGGCAGCAGGCCGCGCTCCTTGTTGAGGATGCCGCGCATATACTTGTCGGTGCTGCAGAGGCCCTTCATCAGGATATCGCCTTCGCCGTCCTTGACCATGCCCACGGCCTGGGCGATGGCCTGCAGTTCGTTCTTGTTGTCGACGATCGTGAAGATGGCGGGATCGATGTTTTCGTTCTTGCAGACTTCCAGAATCATGTCCTGGTCGCCGACGAGCGTGACGTCGACAATGCCTTTCTCGATGGCGCGTGCGGCAGCGGTGATGGTGTGGTCATCCACGCCCCAGGCGGCGACCATCCGTTTCTTGCTCCGGGAACGGAGCGCTTCGAACAGTTCGTTGAAGTTGGTAATCATAGTTGTATCAGATTATTTGTTATTGACGATATTCATGGTATCGGTGGCGATCACCAGTTCCTCGTTGGTGGTGACGGCCACAACCTTGACGCGCGAGCCGGGACGGCTGATGATGACATCTTTTCCTCGGACGGCATTGGCCTGCGCGTCGAAATCGATGCCCAGATATTCAAGACCCTCGCAAACCTGTTCCCGCACGGGCCAGGCGTTCTCGCCGATACCGCCCGTGAAGACCAGCAGGTCGACACCGCCCAGTACGGCCGCGTAAGCGCCGACATATTTCTTGATGCTGTAGGCCAGCATCTTGCGAGCCAGGATGGCGCGCTCGTTACCCGTTGCGGCCGCAGCCTCGATGTCGCGGTTGTCGGCTGACACGCCCGAGATGCCCAGCAGGCCGCTCTTCTTGTTGAGCAGAGCGTTGACCTGTTTATAGTCGAGATTCTCCTTCTCCTGGATGAAGGTCACGGCACCGACGTCGAGGTTGCCCACACGGGTACCCATAACCACGCCTTCGACAGGCGTGAAGCCCATCGAAGTATCCACGCTTTCCCCGTTCTTGATGGCCGTGATGGAGCTGCCGTTGCCTAGATGGCAGGTGATGATGCGGCTGTGCGCGATGTCCATTCCTACGAACTTGCAGGCCTTGGCGGCCACAAACTTGTGGCTGGTTCCGTGGAAGCCGTAGCGGCGCAGGCGATACTGCTCATAGAAGCGATAGGGCAGCGCGTACATATATGCGTAGTCCGGCATCGTCTGATGGAACGATGTGTCGAACACGGCAACCTGCGGCTTGCCCGGCATCAGCTGTTCCACAGCCTTGATTCCCATAAGGTTCGCCGGATTGTGCAGGGGAGCCAGTGCGCAGCAGCGGTCGATCTTCTCCATTACGTCGGGCGTCACCCGGACGCTGCGGTCGAAGAATTCGCCGCCGTGGGCCACGCGGTGGCCCACCGCCTCAATCCGGTCGAGCGAGTCGATGACGCCTTCTTCGGGACTCACCAGGGCGTCGAGTACGATCTTGATGCCGGCCGCATGGTCGGGCACTTCGGCTTCGCCGATTCGTTCGACAAGGCCTTTCTTCATCAGGGTGAAATCTTCAGCGCTCCGCATATCGAGCAACTGGTACTTCAGCGAGGAGCTTCCGCAGTTCAGGACAAGAATGATCATATTATTTCAATTTGGGAGTTCACAGTCAACAAAGTTAACAAAAATAATCGTACCTTGCTGAAAATTTGAAAGGATGTGGCAAGGTAGAGAAATCGTAGCGTGTACGCTGGCCCTTCTGGCCGGCAATCTGCTGGGAGATGCACTCCCGCTTCCCCCGTGGATGTATCTGGTTCTATCGCTGACTATTTCCTTGGTGGCACTCCGTCGGCCGGCATTGCCGTGGCTGCTGCTCTGTCTGGCAGGTCTTGGTGCAGCCTCGGTTCAGATCGGGCGGATGCCGCCAGCGGAAGGCCCTTCAGCAATCATGCTATGGGCGGCGGGGCGGAAGGCGGCTTTTGCCGCCTGGCTGGGCCGCCTGCTCCCGCCCGGCGATGAGCTGGCTGTCCTCCGGGCGTTGGCCATCGGCGACCGCAGCGCGCTGACGCGCGACCTGCGCGCCGCCTACCGCGAAAGCGGCGCCATGCACCTGCTCGCCCTGAGCGGCCTGCATGTGGGATTGATCTACGCCCTGCTGCGACAGCTGCTTGCCCCATTGGGCGGACATCAGGCCGCCCGCCTGCTGCGCAGCACCGTCATCCTCTCCCTGCTTTGGGCCTATGCGCTCATCACAGGGCTGAGCGCTTCGATCTCCCGCGCCGTGCTGATGATCTCTTTCTATGAGATTTCCGGCCACTTGTCCGGCGACCGAGATGCATTGTCAGCCCTCTTCGGCAGCGCCCTCATCCTGCTGCTGGCCGATCCCGAGGTACCTCGGGATATAGGATTTCAACTATCTTATACGGCCGTGCTGTCGATCCTCCTGTTGCATCCCTGGCTAAAAGACCGGCTCCAAACACGCTCCCGGCTGCTGAAACGTATCTGGGAACTCCTCAGCGTCAGCATCTGCTGCCAGGCCACCTGCGGCGTCCTGGCCTGGCTCTATTTCGGAAATTTTCCGCGCTATTTCCTGCTGACCACGCTGCTGGCCATCCCGCTGACCACCGCCGTCATGTACACCATCGCCGCCACTGTAGCCACCAACGCACTGTCCTCCCTCCTCCCCGCCCTCACCACGCTCTCCGGGGCAGCGAGCAAACTCCTCGCCTGGCTCCTCCATCTCCTCAACACCATCATCCGACTGATCTCCGAACTATCATGAATAATTCGTATCTTTGTCGGAAACTACGAC
>JAFZAF010000075.1 GCA_017548335.1 Bacteroidales bacterium
ACCGAAACCCTGCTGCGGATGATCGACGATGCCGCCGGCATGGGGCTGGAGATGTTCGTGCTCGATGACGGCTGGTTCGCCAAAGACTATCCGCGCAACGGGGACGACGCCGGCCTGGGCGACTGGGAAGTCAACACGGCCAAACTGCCGGAAGGCATCGACTACGTCGCCTCCTATGCTCACGACAAAGGGCTGAAGTTCGGCATCTGGATCGAGCCGGAGATGGTCAATCCGCAGTCGAATCTCGCGCGTCAGCATCCCGAATGGGTGGTCCAAAGCCCCGGCCGGGAAATCTACCAGGAACGGAACCAGTGGGTGCTCGACCTGTCCAATCCGGCCGTCCAGGATTTCGTGTTCGGCATTTTCGACGGCGTCATGAAGCTGTCGAAGAACATCGACTACGTAAAATGGGACTGCAACCGGGTCATTCAGTCGTTCGGCAGCACGTATCTCGGCAAGGAGCAGGACCGTTTCTATGTGGAATACTGCCAGGGCCTCTACCGTGTCATGGACCGCATCCGCGCCAAATATCCCAAGGTCATGATCCAGTGCTGTTCGTCGGGCGGTGGCCGCGTGGACTACGGCGCCCTGCGGTATTTCGATGAGATCTGGACCAGCGACAACACCGACGGCGACTGCCGCGCCTACATCCAATACAGCACCAACCTGATCTATCCGCCGTTCATCATGGGCGCCCACGTTTCAGCCGTGCCCAACCACCAGAGCGGCAACGTCACGCCGCTGAAGTTCCGCTTCGACATGGCCTGCGCCGGCCGGCTCGGCCTGGAACTGCAGCCGAAGAACTTCTCAGCCCGCGAGCGGGCCCTGGCCGAACGCTGCATCGCCTCGTATTACCAATACCGGGATCTGGTATTCACCGGCGACCTGTACCGGCTTGCTTCGCCGTATGACGGCGATTACTATGCGCTGGCCTACGTTTCATCTGACAAGTCGCGCGCGGTGGTGTATACCTATTGCCTCCGCTACCAGCACCGGACCGGCTCGCGGCACAGTTTCCGGATCGACGGACTCGATCCGGCGCGTCATTATAAAGTCACGGAACTCAATGTGGACCGCTCCTGCTGGTGGGGCGACGGACAGACGTTCACAGGCGACTTCCTGCAGAGCGGGGCATTCAACCCCGACCTGCCGCAGAAATACAGCTCGGCCGTTTTCTATCTGGAAGCGAAGTAAGGACTCAGTTGATCAGCCTGCCGCTTTCCACCCAGCCCGTCTGTTCCGGGTGGCCGTCCACATAGACTTTGACCCAGCTCCATTCAGAAAGGTCGGTCGGATGGACCAGCGTGCCCGTCTTCAGATCGAACTTTTTGCGTGACTTGTCATCGGGCTTTTCATAGACGGGAACCGTCGGCGCACCATCCCAGTCTCTCGTGACCATAAAGAGCGCGGACGCGGGCATCCAGGCTTCGTCATCGACCCACTTTTGCTCGTCGTTTTCATCGACGCACCCGAACCAAAGTTGCCACCAGCCGTTCTGGGGGTTGCTGACCGTGAACTCGTAGGTTTTTCCCTTTTCCAGCACGAAGGTCTGCTTACCGCTGTCAGCGGGCTTATCGCGGCAAATCACGGTTTCACTACCGGGGACGGAGACACGCATGAGCGGGACCGGACCGCCGTCGCCCGGCTCGAAAGCATCGTCGCGGACCTTGGATTTCTCGATCCATCCCGTCACTTTTTCGCACGGACGGTCCTCGAATTCGCTCGGGTCGTACGTCACTTTCACCCACTTTCCATCGGCCGAGAGTTCAAGCGGCCGCAGGAGGGCCCTCATTTCGTGGATAACCAATAGCCGTTTTGAATCACTGCGCGGCTCGGCATACAATTTCCGGGGCTGGCCGTCCTCATAGTCAGTGGCCACGGCCAGGACGGAGCGGTGGATCCAGGCTTGGGGACTGGGGACCTTTTCCTCACATTCTCCTTCATTGTACAAGATACCGTCTTTGATGCGCCACCAGCCGCCCGGCTGTACGATGACAGTCAGTTGATAAAAGTCGGCGGACTCCACTTGAAGGACGATCTTTCCCTTCGGCGCGGAGCGGATATTGGTCATCCCTCCCACATCGGGGTCGGAAATGAAACAATTGAGTTCATGATCCTGCCCGAACAGCGGGAGTGCGGCCAACAAAATGGCGAACATCGTGATAAGGATTCGTTTCATGGTCGTTAATCTGTCTTTCAAATATAGGGATTATTCTGATTCTTTCCTAACTTTGTGGAGATGGATACGGAATTACATCCTTTCGAACCGTTCCTGCCCCCGGAAGCGAAAATCCTTTTCCTCGGCAGTTTTCCGCCGCAGCCCAAGCGGTGGTCCATGCCGTTTTACTACCCGAACTGGACCAATGATTTCTGGCGGGTAATGGGCCTGCTGTTTTTTGCCGACCGGAACTGGTTTGCCGTTCCGGGCCAACGACGCTTCGACCAGTCACGGGTAGAAACCTTCTGTCGGGAACAAGGTTTTGCACTCTACGATACCGCCTGTGAAGTACGACGCCTGAAAGACAACGCTTCCGATAAATTCCTCGAGGTCGTCACGCCGACCGACCTGTCTGCATTGCTGGCGAAGATCCCCGCCTGCCGGACGCTGGTCACCACCGGGCAGAAAGCCACCGACGTCATCGTCACAACCTTCGGTTGCGCCGAACCGCCGGTCGGCGGCCATGTCGAGATTTCGCTGGAAGCGACGTTGCTGCCCGTCGCGATGACTTGCAGAGATTCCTGCTGCGACGGAGCCACCCGCCGCAGCCTGACCTTCTGGCGGATGCCCTCGACTTCGCGGGCCTATCCCCTTCCCCTTGAAAAGAAAGCCGACGCATACCGCAGGCTGTTCCACCCATGAGCCGCTTGTAGCCATGCCTGCAAAAGACACCACCCGGACCTTCGTTCTCCTGCACCTGGCGGTCTTTCTCGCCGGCTGGACTGGCGTGTTCGGGCGGATCATCTCCCTCGGCGGACTGCCGCTGGTCTGGTATCGTATCCTATTCGGCGTCATTACCCTGGCCATCGTGCTGGCCCTGATGAGGCGGCTGCACAAAGTCCGCGTTCCGGCCCTGCTAAGCATGGCCGGCTGCGGCGCCCTACTGGCCCTGCACTGGGTCTTCTTCTTTGCCAGCATCCAGGCCGCTAACATCTCGGTCGGCGTGGCGTGCGTCGCCACCTCTTGCTTCTTCACCGCCCTGCTTCATCCGCTATTCAATCGCACACGGGTTGACTGGAAAGAAATCCTCATCAGTTTCCTCTCCATCGCGGGTGTGCTGCTGGTCTTCAGCCTGGATATCCGCTACCGGGTCGGCATCGCGCTGGGCCTGCTCTCGGCGGCCCTCTACTCCGTGTTCGCCATCCTGAACGTCAAGGTTGCCTCGCAAACCGGCGAAGACAGCGCCACCATGCTGCTCTGGGAACTCGTCGGCGGCGTACTCTTCCTCACGCTCTGCCTGCCTTTCCATGCCCGCCTCCTCCCCGATGTGCCCATCGTGCCGACAGCGCGAGAACTCGTATGGCTGCTCCTGCTCGGATCCGTCTTCACCATCCTCCCCTTCCTGTTCCAGCTCCAGGCCCTGCGCAAACTCTCGGCCTTCACCGTCAACCTGACGTATAACCTCGAGCCCATCTACAGCATCGCGCTCGCCGCCCTCCTTTTCGACGAAATCCACGAAGTCGGCCTCTCCTTCTGGCTCGGCCTGCTCCTCATCATCCTCTCCGTCCTCCTCCAGACCCTGCGCATCCGCAACAAAGGGTAGTTATCTGACGAAACCGCACGAGGGCTCGCTTCACGACAATTAGCCCGTGGCGCCGGGAAGGTTGACAATCAACAGATTAAGCAAAATCGGTTGCGTATTTTGACGCAACCGATTTCAGCTAAAACGCTGGCAATCAGCAGGGTTTGCGCCACACTACGGTGGGGAAGGTTGCTGGTGAAGATAGTCAACGAGGCAATTCCGGGCGATGGGATCAAAGCGTCTTAAGGGCGCGGGCGGTGCGGGCGGCGAGGCGGGCGTTGTTGAGGACGAGCTGGATGTTGGAGGCAAGGGATTCGCCGCCGGTGAGGTCTTTCACGCGTGCGAGGAGATAAGGCGTGGTCTCCTTGCCGTGGATGCCGAGCCGGCGGGCGTCGGAGACGGCCTGGTCGATGGCGGCGTTGATGACTGCGGGATCCATCGAGAATTCCTCGGGGATGGGATTGGTTACAAGCATGCCGCCGCCGAGGCCCATTTCCTGCTGGGCGCGGAAGGCGGCGGCCAGTTCCTCCGGCGAATCCAGGCGATAGTCTACGCGGAAACCGCTGGTGCGGGTGTAGAAGGCGGGAAGTTCATCCGTCTGGTATCCGATGACGGGAACGCCCTTTGTTTCAAGATATTCCAGCGTCAGGCCGAGGTCGAGGATGGCTTTGGCGCCGGCGCAGACGACCAGCACGGGCGTCCGCGCCAGTTCTTCCAGGTCGGCGGAGATATCCATCGTGGTTTCGGCTCCGCGGTGGACGCCGCCAATGCCGCCAGTGGCGAATACCCGGATGCCGGCCAGATGGGCGATGATCATCGTGGTGGCGACGGTCGTCGCGCCGTCGGCGCCCCGTGCGACCAGCACGGGGAGATCGCGGCGCGAGGCCTTGGTAACGGCAGTTCCCTGCTTGCCGAGGTATTCGATTTCTTCCGCAGAAAGGCCGGCCTTGAGTTTACCGCCAAGGATGGCGACGGTGGCCGGCACGGCGCCGGCCTCCCGCACTGCCGCTTCCACCCGAAGGGCGGTCTCCACGTTCTGCGGATAGGGCATCCCATGCGAGATGATGGTCGATTCCAGGGCGACGACCGGTTCGCCGGCCATCAGGGCGGCCTTCACGGCCGGAGAAAGTTCCAGATAATCCTTCATGAGAAACAGGCTTTCGTGCGGGCAAAGTTAGGAAACAAACCAGTATTTTGATAACTTTGTTGTATGAAACAGAACAGATTATTCCGATGGGTCGCGGTCCTGCTGGTCATGGTTCTCAGCTGCGCGGCCGCCGGGGCACAGGACCTGCCTCGTTACAAAAAGATCGTAAAACAGCTCAGCAGCGCGAAATACCAGGGTCGCGGCTACGCCCGCGACGGGGTCCGCAGGGCGGGAAAATACATTGCCCGGCAGTTTGAGAAAGCGGGCGCCGACGAGGTGACACTACAACCTTTCACGCTGGACATCAATACGTTCAACGGCGATATGGAGATGTGGGCTGACGGCCGCAAACTGGTGGCCGGCATCGACTTCTCGATGCGGGAATATTCCCCCGGCGTCCATGGTGAGTTCCCGGTCTATCACGTCGATACCCTGAACTTCGACGAAGAAAAGCTGTTCGCAGACTTAGCCAAGCCTGAGAACGCGAACTGCCTCGTATGCTGCGAGTTCTGGTTCACCTACAAGCACCGCGCGGCATTCTCCAAACTGCAGAAGAAAGACGGTAGCACGAATGCGGGCCTGCTTTACGAATGGACCTCGCCCATCAAGTTCTACAAGGCCTATGGAGAAAAAGTGGTCGACAAGCCCATCGTCTGGGTGACGCCCGAAGCCATCGCCGGCGTCCGTTCGGTCAAACTGAACGTCGACAACGAATTCCTGAAAGGCTACGCGACCGAAAACGTGATTGCCCGGGTCAACGGCCGCCGGCACGACGGATGCTATGTCTTTACTGCGCACTACGACCATCTGGGCAATCTCGGCCGGAAAGTCTATTATCCGGGCGCCAATGACAATGCTTCCGGCACGGCCGCCATCATTCTGCTGGCGAAGTATTATGCGGAGCACCAGCCGGAATATGATATGTATTTCATCGCCTTCTCCGGGGAGGATGCCAATCTGCGCGGCTCGACCTGGTACGCGGAGCATCCGGTGGTTCCGCTCGACCAGATCCGTTATCTGTTCAACCTCGACATGATCGGAGACGACAACCCCGTTCAGTATTGCGAGGTAAGCGACGCCGGCATGGAAAAGTACCCGCTCTTCGAGCAGGTGAACCGGGACGAAGGGCTTTTCCGGGCGCTGAACCGGGGCGACCTGGCCGCCAACAGCGACCACTATCCCTTCGCCACCCGCGGAGTTCCCTGTATCTTTCTGGAGAATCAGGAGGGCAGTGCGTTCCCGTATTATCACACCCCCGAAGACAATAAGAAGACGGTTCGCTTTGACAGCTATGAGCCTGTCTTCCGGCTGGTTACGGGCTTTATCGAACGCGACTGCCGCTAACTTTAATATGACTGAACGATGATTGACGAGATTCTTCAATTCAACGAACGCTTCGTGGCAGAGAAGGGCTACGAACCGTATGTGACCGATAAATATCCGGCCAAGAAACTGGCGGTGCTCACGTGCATGGACACGCGGCTCACGGAACTGTTGCCCCGCGCGCTCGGCCTGCGTAACGGCGACGCCAAGATTATCAAGAACGCCGGCGGGCTCATCCTGTCGGAGACGGATTCCGCCCTCCGCTCGCTGCTGGTGGGCATCTATGAATTGGGCGTAAAGGAAGTGATGGTCGTTCATCACTCCACATGCGGTGCCTGCCATATGAGCTACGACGCGTTCCGGCCCCATATGCTGGCGCACGGCATTCCGGAAGAAACCCTGACGGACTGGGAGGCCAAAGGTGTTGCCCAGTGGCTGGAAGGCTTCCACGACACGGAGGCTTCCGTGCGGAAGACCGTAGCTGCCATCGTGAACCATCCGCTGGTGCCGAAAGATGTGGTCGTTCGCGGCTTCATCATCGATTCCGTCACAGGGGCGCTGACTGAAATTGACTGCCGATGAAACGGATCCCGCTACTACTGCTCTGCCTGCTGGCCGCGCTGGGTACAGCCGGAGCCCAAGTGACGAAATACGTCAACCCGATGATAGGCACTACGGGAATGGGGCACTGCTTCCCAGGGGCCTGCGCCCCGTTCGGCGCCGTGCAACTCTCGCCGGATACGGATACCATTCCGCACAATGTTGACGGGAAGTATCAAGCCCGCGTTTACGACTACTGCGCCGGCTACCAATATACGGACAACACGATCGTGGGCTTCAGCCACACGCACCTCAGCGGCACCGGGCACTCCGACCTGGGCGACATCCTCGTCATGCCGCAGACCGGACCGCTGCAGTTGAATCCCGGTACGCGAGAGGACCCCGACAGCGGCTATCGCCAGCGCTTCAGCCACGAAACGGAACACGCCGAGCCTGGTTACTATGAAGTAACCCTCGCCGACAGTGGCGTCCGCGCCCGGCTTACCGCCACGCAGCGGGTGGGCGTGCATCAGTATACCTTTCCCGCCGGCAACACGCAACGCCTGATCGTGGACCTGCTCCACGGCATCTACAACTACGATGGCAAGGTGCTCTGGTCGAGCATCCGCGTCGTCAACGACACCCTCCTGACGGGCTACCGCATCACGGACGGCTGGTCGCGCGGCAACTACACCTATTTCGCCATATCCTTCTCGCGTCCCATCACGAATTACGGCTACGCAGACCGCAAGAATCCCGCATACCGCGGCTTCTGGCGCAAGTTCGACATCCACCACAATTTCCCCGACATCGCCGGGCGCGCCATTACGGCCTGGTTCGAATTCGACGGGACATGTCCCGACCTTACGGTCAAAGTCGCCCTGTCCGCAGTTTCAACAGAAGGCGCGCTGAAGAACCTGGCAGCGGAGGCGGCTGGAAAGTCGTTCGAGGAGATCCGACGCGAAATGGCGCAGGCCTGGGAGCGGGAACTCGGCGTGGTGCAGTGCGAAGGCACGGACGACCAGAAAGCGAGCCTCTACACGGCGCTCTACCATACGATGATCAATCCTTCCGTCTACATGGACGTGGA
>JAFZAF010000076.1 GCA_017548335.1 Bacteroidales bacterium
GATCCTGGACGGAGATTCCTGGTCGATGGAAATCTGCTACACGGACGGATCTTCGAACTCCTGCGGTGGTTACATGGCCTACCCGCCCAATGGCGCTGCGGGCATCCACAAAACCGAAGCCTTGCTCTCCCGCTGGCTCAATCAGGAGCCGGCGGAAGAGATCGGCCTCGTCTCGTTCCACTACGAAGTCCACGATGCAGAAGGGTCGGAAGTGTATGACTGCCGGCTCAAAGACACCGTCTGCACGGCCTTCGTCCAGTCCCCCGGCCAGCAGAAAGGCCAGACCTATGAGAATGTGGACCCGTACCTGGCGAAGAAACTCGCCAACGAAATCCGCTGGAACCATCTGGGTTCCTACACCGGGGAAAACCTGAAGGAAGAAGACAAGACCCGGCCCCGCTGGATCCTGAAGGCCGAATACGAGAATGGCCAGAAGATTGAAGCGATGGATTACCTCGACCGCGAAACGGGCGAAAGCTGGCGGCAGGACGTCCCCTCCATTTCAGAACAGGCCCTCCGCTACGCAACGGGACAAGCTTTCCGCGAAATCCTCAAGCCGTGAAAAACCTGCTTCTCCTGATGGCCCTGTTCTCCTTCCTCGGATGCCGGCACAACCCGAAGACATCCGAACCCGCGCCCCTCGTCCAACCCGTTTCCGACAGCGTGGTCCGTCTCGATTCTTTTTACTATTCGGCTACCCACGGCTATCGCGGCTTCACCAACCGGGGCTATAGGGCCGAACGCCTGGCCGACGGAAAAGTACGCATCACCGTGGAACTCGGCAACGACCGTGACCGCGTGTTCGAAGCCGACGCCGCCGTGATGGATTCGCTCGAAGCGCTGGTCCGCGAATACAGGATGGACCGTTACAAAGAACGCTACAAGCCGATGTTCGACATCAAGGACGGCGACACCTGGGACTTCTCCCTGAAGTACTCCGACGGCAAGCGTGTCCGGAGTGGCGGCTACGAGGCCCTTCCCAACGGCGGCCGGGAAGCGTTCGAAAAAGTCGAGGAATTCTTCAAGCCCTGGCGCGATTTCGGACCGTCGGAAGATGTGGCCCTGATTGCCTTCCGCTATGAGTTGCACAGCGAAGACGGTACCGAGGTGTTCTGGTTCAAGAAAAAGGAAAAACGCCATAATGCCGTGTATTTCCGGAACCTGGGTGAATGGGACGGCTACAACTATTACTGCGGAGACCCCAAAGTGCTGGAACTGCTGGACAAGGATATGCGTTCCATCCGTGCCTGCTCCTACTGCGGCGAAGATCTTTCGAAAGAAGACAAGTCCCGCCCCCGCTGGGTCGCCATTCTCGAATATGCCGACGGTTCGAAATACGAACTGATGGACTATCTCGACCGCGCCGACGATGACTACCGCCATCGCCCGCCGACCAACACCGAACGGGAAATTCGCCTGTCGGCCGAGCATCATTTCGCCGCGGAAATCGAGCGCATCGGCACCCTCCCGCCCGACAAACTCGGCGAGCACAGCCGCACGACCTACAAAGCCGACGGCTCCCCCCGACGCACCATCAACTACGCCGGCGACGGTACAGTCCTCAACGGCTACGACTACGACGATCCGATGCTGGATTTCTAAACTAGTCCCTTCGGCGTCATGCCCGGCTTTGACCGGGCATCTCATTTATGCGGGCACAAAAACTGCCTCCGGCGTGCCTCAACCGGTGATTTTAGCCGCTTGGGGCACAGTTTTGCCCGTTTTTGTGCCCTGCCTCCGCAAAAAAGGCCCTCCAGCATTGCTGAAGGGCCTTTCTGTCGGAAAGCAAACGCTTACCAGCGGTTAAGCGGCATACCGTTCATCATCATCTTGACCTGGCGGCGGGTCTCTTCGATAACCTGTTCGTTTTCGACGTCACTGAGGACTTTGTCGATCAGTTCCACGATGACAGGCATATCCTTTTCGACAAGGCCGCGGGAGGTGACGGCCGGCGTGCCGACGCGCAGGCCGGAGGTCTGGAAGGCGCTGCGGCTGTCGAACGGTACCATGTTCTTGTTGACGGTGATGCCGGCGCGGACGAGGGCCTTTTCGGCCACCTTACCGGTGAGGTCGGGGAACTTGGTGCGGAGGTCGATCAGCATGAGGTGGTTGTCGGTACCGCCGGAGACGATGTAGTAGCCTTTCTTGATGAATGCGGCAGCCAGCGCCTTGGCATTCTTCTGGACCTGGACCTGATAGTCGCGGAACTCGGGCTGCAGCGCCTCGTAGAAGGCGACGGCCTTGGCGGCGATGCAGTGCTCAAGCGGACCGCCCTGGATACCCGGGAAGACAGCGGAGTTGATCATCGCACTCATCTTCTTGATTTCACCCTTCGGCGTGGTGACGCCCCACGGGTTGTCGAAGTCTTTGCCGATGAGGATGACGCCGCCGCGCGGACCGCGGAGGGTCTTGTGCGTGGTCGAGGTCACGATGTGGGCGTATTTCACCGGGTTCTTCAGCAGGCCGGCGGCGATCAGGCCGGCAGGGTGGGCCATGTCGACCATGAAGATGGCGCCTACTTTGTCGGCGATGGCGCGCATCCGCTCCCAGTCCCATTCGCGGGAATAGGCCGAGGCGCCGCCGATGATGAGTTTCGGCTGGAATTCAAGGGCTTTGCGCTCCATGTCGTCGTAATCGACCAGTCCGGTTTCCTTATTCAGCTGGTAACCGATCGCATGATACATTTTGCCGGACATGTTGACCGGAGAACCGTGCGTCAGGTGCCCGCCGTGAGCCAGGTCGAGGCCCATGAAGGTGTCGCCCGGCTTCAGGCAGGTGAAGAACACGGCCATGTTCGCCTGCGCACCGGAATGCGGTTGGACATTGGCATATTCGGCGTCGAAAAGTTTGCAGAGGCGGTCGATGGCCAGTTGCTCGATCTGGTCGACCACTTCGCAACCTCCATAATAGCGGGCGCGCGGATAACCTTCTGCATATTTGTTGGTGCACACGCTGCCGAGTGCCTCAAGCACCTGCTTGCTCACAAAGTTTTCGGACGCGATGAGCTCAAGGCCTTCACTCTGGCGTTCCTCTTCTTTGCGGATCAGGTCGGAAATTTGGACGTCTTGTTTCATATGGATAGGACTGTTTATTTTACACAATTTGCCTTAATAGCGAATAGATTTACAAAGATAAAACAATTTCCTATATTTGTTGTCGAAACTTTGACAAAAACATGTTCCGGAAATTAAATAATGACGAGCTCGGCCGCTTGTCGCTGGAGGCCTACAAAGAGGCGGGAAAAGCACCTTTCGCGCTGGTCCTCGACAATGTGCGAAGCCAGCACAACATCGGCTCGGCTTTCCGCACCTGCGATGCTTTTCGCATCGCAAAGGTCTGTCTCTGTGGGATTTCAGCCACGCCGCCCACCCCGGAAATCCATAAGGCCGCCTTGGGTGCGGAATTCAGCGTGGCATGGGAACATTTCGACACGGCCCTGGAAGCCGTGGCGCAGCTGCGTGAAGAAGGATATACCATCGTGAGCGTGGAGCAGGCTGAGGGAGCGACGCAACTGCAGGATTTCCGGCCGGAACCCGACCGACGCTACGCACTGGTCTTCGGTAATGAAGTGAAAGGCGTGGCGCAGGAAGTCGTAGATGCCTCGGACCGCTGCCTGGAGATCCCGCAATACGGCACGAAACACTCACTCAATGTGTCCGTATCCATCGGAATCGTCCTTTGGAACATTATTTTGAACAATCTTAAATAATTTTACTATCTTTGCAGTCCCATTTCGGGAACTCGGGAAGTGGCGCAGTTGGCTAGCGCGCTGCGTTCGGGACGCAGAGGTCGGGTGTTCGAGTCACCTCTTCCCGACAGACAATAAAAACCTTCAGCGATATGCTGAAGGTTTTTTGTTGGGGTCGACGGCGATTACCGCAGAAATAGAATATCTTCGTGGCGCCAGGTATACTGATTATCAGTAGCTTAAATGAAATCGGTTGCGTTATTTTACGCAACCGATTTTCGGTAATTCGCTGATTTCCAGACGGGGTAGCGCCACGGCACGATGTCCCGTGGACGTGTGGCTATTTGGCGATGGACACCCGCTTACTATCGATAATTCATTACTTGACGATGAAGGAGGAGGCATTGCCTGGGTTGAGCCGGTCGTTGCCATCCCTGTCCTGAACCGCCACACTGACAACAATCGGCGCCCAGTCCATGAAGCAGGCTGAGGAAAGAAACAGCGAAAGGAACAGAACTGCCGAAATACGAAGTAAAGAAAACCGATCCATAGAAATAGTCTTTATCCTATAGACGTTGGTAACCTTGAAAAATTGCTTTTATTTCGGGTTCTTTTTGAGTTTTGACTTGATTTTCTCTTTTGTTTCAGCTCTTTTAGCAGCTTTCTTCATCTTCTTTTCGATATCACCGACAAGATCATCCAAGTCTTTTTCGAAACCCTTTATCTTTTTAGAAAGAGATCTTGACGGTTTTGCGGCGGAATCGTTGTAATCTTTTAATGCTTCTATTTTGCTTGATACAACATCGGTCTCTTCGAGCGTCTTGCTCTTTTTGAGACCATTTTCGATCTCTTTAACCAGAGCGTCTACCAATTTGGACTGCTTTTTCTTATCAAGATCATTAATAGACCCGTCCGTAAATGTATCAAGCGTCATACTTCCCATCACATCATTTTTCGCACCACTCTTGATTTCCACATCAATCGGTTCAAGATCATGAGCATTAATAACCTTAAACTCTCCGATTGTCGTGACAATAATAGCATTGCCGCCCAATTCCGCTGCTTTCAGGACAGCCTTTTTATAGAACTTCTTCAACCGCTGAGAACCGTCGGGAGCAATAAGAGGGATAGCGATTACAGGATGCCAATTGACAAAAGAAATAAGCTCATAGTCACCCGGAACTTCTGACTCCGAAAGATAGATATGAACCTGGCTTTTTGCCGTCAGTTCTTCGACTGTCTGCATCGCCGATTCATATTTACGATTCAGGTCAGACACGGGATACACACTATATGCACAAGAAGAGAGCATCCCCAAGCCAAGCAAAAAGAGCAAACAATACTTGATCGTTTTCATAATCGAATTGAATATACTTTAGTATTCTGGTTTCACGGATTCATCAAATCCACGTTGACGAAGCGGATAATGTCGTAGATGGATTCGATGGCGGCGTCGGCGGGACCGTCGGGGTCGAGGAGCTTGGCTTTGTTGAGCATGTTGATGGCATCGCCCCAGAGTTGCTGGCGGCGGTAGAGATTGCCCAGCAGGTACCAGCCCTGAGGGTTGTCGGGCTCCCGCTTGACGAAGTCGCGCAAAGACTGATGCGCTTCTTCGAGCGCACCGGCCCGAAGAAGCGCTTCAATGTCTTGCAGCGTTTGCGGTTTGTGGTTCATCTTACACGAGACCCGAGAATCCCATGAAGGCAAGCGCCATGATGCCGGCGGTCAGCAGGGCGATTGGAACACCCTTGAAGGCCTTGGGCACATTGCTTAGTTCGAGTTGCTCGCGAATGCCCGCAAACAGAATCAAAGCCAGGCCGTAGCCGATGGCCGTGGCAATGGCGAAGAGCAGCGACTGGCCGAGGCCCAGCATATGGGCGCCGGCGCCGAAGTCATACTCGTTGCTCACTACCTGGATGGCCACGCCCAATACGACACAGTTCGTGGTGATCAGCGGCAGGAAGATACCCAGTGCCTGATAGAGCGAAGGGCTGATCTTCTTGATGATGATCTCGACCATCTGCACGAGCGAGGCGATCACCAGAATGAAGCTCACCGTCTGCAGGAACTCGATGTGGAGAGGAACCAGCACATGGTATTGCAGCAGGTAGGTCACCAGCGTGGCAATGGCCATCACGAAGGTCACGGCGGCGGTCATGCCGATGGCCGTACCGACTTTCTTGGAAACGCCCAGGAACGGGCAGACGCCCAGGAACTGGCTCAGGACGACATTGTTGACGAATATCGCCGAAATGAAGATAAGTAAGATTTCCATCGTTTACGCCTTTTTCGTGATCTTTCTAAATGCAACCATCAGATACGCCAGCACGATGAACGCGCCCGGCGCCAGGACGAAGGCCAGCATGCCGTCGCCCGAAAGGAACTTCCAGCCGAAAGCGGAGCCGCTGCCCAGGATTTCGCGCACCAGGCCGATGGCCGTCAGCGCGATGGTGAAGCCCAGGCCGACACCCACACCGTCGAGGGCGGAGTCGCCCACGCTGTTCTTGTTGGCGAAGGCCTCGGCACGGCCGAGGATGACACAGTTGACCACGATCAGCGGCAGGAAGATACCCAGCGCCTCGTAGAGCACCGGCACATACGCCTGGAGCAGCAACTGCACGATCGTCACGAACGAAGCGATCACCACGATATAGCAAGGGATGCGGACCTTGTCGGGGATGATCTTCGAGATGGCCGAAATGGTGATGTTCGAGAGAATCAGCACGATCATCGTGGCCAGGCCCATGCCCAGGCCGTTGATGGCGGAAGTGGTCGTTCCCAATGTCGGGCACATACCCAGAACGAGCACGAAGGTCGGATTGTTCTTGACAATGCCGTCCACAATCAGTTGGAGTTTGTTATTCTTGCCCATTGTCTTCCGTATTAGGAGTTTCTTCTGCCATGCAGTTGTTCTTGAACACCTCGTAGGCCGCATTCACGCCCTTGAGGAAAGCACGGGAGGTGATGGTTGATGCCGTGATGGCATCGATCTCGCCGCCGTCCTTCTTGACGGAGATGTTGTCCGTTGCCGGATTCTTTCCCTGGACCTGCACACGCGGAGCGATGTTCTCGTCCACGAGCTTAGCACCCAGGCCCGGCGTCTCGGAATGCGAGATGACGGACGTGTTGTAGACGGTTCCGTCGGGCTTGAAGCCGACCATCAGCTGCAGCGGGCCGCCGAAGCCGCCCACGGAGACCTTGATGGCGTAGCCCACCGGTTCGCCGGCGTTGGTGGCGGTGTAGATCTGGCCGCCTTCCACGTCGCGGACTGCCTCGGAAGGCACATTGTCGAAGGCCGGCGTCACCGCGGCGATGGCCGCGTTGACCTTCTGGACCTCGGACGCCTCGATCGGCGCCTTGGTCACCGCATAGACGGTACCCAGCAAGGCTGAGCACACCAGGCAGATGCCGGACAGCACCAGCACCATGTTGCCGAATGTAGATTTCGCTGCCATTATTTCTTGACCTCCCCAAACCGGCGCGGTTTGCAATATTTGTTAAGCAGAGGCACGGCGCAGTTCATGATCAGGATGGCGAACGACACGCCCTCCGGATACGAGCCGAAGTAACGGACGAACACCGTGATCAGGCCGATGCCGATACCGAAGATGATCTGGCCCTTGGTGGTCATCGGCGAAGTGACGTAGTCGGTGGCCATGAAGATGGCGCCCAGCAGCAGGCCGCCCGAGAAGATGTTGAACACCGGGTTGGTGAACTTCTCGGGGTTGGCGAGCCAGAAGATGCCCGAAACCACGAAGACCGTGCAGAGGATGGTGACCGGGATGGTCGCCTTGATCACGCGGCGGCAGAGCAGGTAGATGAAGCCCAGGATCAGTGCGATGGCCGAAAGCTCACCGGCAGAACCGCCCGCATTGAAGAAGAACTGCTGGCTGAATGTCAGGTCGTCGGCCGTGATCTGGGAAAGGGTCATGCCGTTCTTGAGGCCTTCCTTGACGGCACCCAGCGGGGTGGCGCCGGAGAAAGCGTCCACAAGGCCGAACATCGAGCCGCCGTCATCCCATGAAGTCATGATGACCGGGAAGGAGACAAGCAGGAACACGCGGCCGACCAAGGCGGGGTTGAAGATATTCTGGCCCAGGCCGCCGAAAGTCATCTTGGCCACGCCGATCGCCACGATGGCGCCGATGAGGGCGATCCACCACGGAGCGTTCGGCGGAAGGTTGAGGGCCAGCAGGCAGCCCGTCACGGCAGCCGACAGGTCGGTGACCGTCACGGGGACCTTGAGCCAATATTTCTGGATCAGGAATTCCAGCAGGACACAGGCCACGACGCTGACGCAAATCAGGGCAAGTACCGACCAGCCGCTGGCGAGGATCGACACCAGCATGGCCGGCGTCAGGGCGATGAGCACGTCGCGCATGATCGACTGCGTGCTTTCCCGGCCATGTGCGTGAGGAGAAGGAGATACGATAAGTTTATTCATCAGTCGTCTTATTTTTTAGGTCTGCTACGCATGATCTTCATGACTTCCGCCTTGCTGATGCGGATCAGGTCGAGGAGCGGGATGCCGGCCGGGCAGGTGAAGCTGCAGCAGCCGCACTCGATGCAGTCGAAGACGCGTTCTTTCTCGAGTTCTTCGTGGCGTCCGCCGGCCCGGCTGAGCTTGTTGAGCAGCCAGGGCTCGAGGCCCATCGGACAGGCCGATGCGCACTTGGAACAGCGGATGCAGGCAGATTCGGGCCGGCGGCGCGTCTCCTCCTCGGTGAGGACCAGGATGGCGCCGTTGGCCTTGACGGTGGCCGCGTCGAGATTGGCGATGGCGCGTCCCATCATCGGGCCGCCGCTGATCACCTTGGCGGCTTTCTCCGGCAGGCCGCCCGCCACTTCCAGGATCTTCGACATCGGCGTACCGATGCGGACCTTGTAGTTGTGCTGGACGGGGAGGCAGCTGCCCGTGACCGTGATGACGTTGTCGATGAGCGGCTTGTTCTTCTGGACCGCTTCATAGACTGCCAGCGAGGTGCCGACGTTCTGCACCACGGCGCCGGTCTCAATCGGCAGGCCGCCCGAAGGGACCTGGCGGCGGATGACCGCGTCGATCAACTGTTTTTCACCACCCTGCGGATAGCGCTTCTTCAGCGTGATGACTTCGATCTGCGGGAAGGCTTTGGCCGCTTCCGTCATCGAAGCGATGGCGGCGGGCTTATTCTCCTCGATGCCCACGTAGCCGCGGGTCACGCCGAGGGCTTTCATCATGATGGCGCCGCCGATGAGGATTTCCTGCGGACGCTCCCGCATGATGCGGTCGTCGCTCGTCAGGTACGGTTCGCACTCGGTTCCGTTGAGGATCAGGCATTCCGCCTTCTTGTCCTTCGGCGGAGCGAGTTTCACGTGGGTCGGGAACGAGGCGCCGCCGAGGCCGACCACGCCGGCCCTCTTGACCTTTTCGATAATTTCCTCAGGGGTATAGGGAATCTCCTTGACCAGCGTATCGCTCGTGTCGATGCCTTCCATCCATTCGTCTCCTTCAACCGTGATTTCGACGTGCGGGACCAGGTTGCCGGCGATGTCGGCGCGCGGAGCGACCGACTTCACGGTACCGGAAACGGGAGAATGGACATAGCCGGAGATGAAACCGGCGGGCTCGGCGATCACCTGGCCTACCTTCACCTTGTCGCCGACCGCCACGATCGGGGTAGCCGGCGCGCCCAGATGCTGTGCCATCGAGACATAGGCGGTCTCGATCGCAGGAAAGATCTCGATCGCAGCTTCTGCGGAGATCTTGTTGTCGTGGGGATGGACACCGCCGATTCTAAACGTTTTCTTCATTGGGCTTGGGTTCGATTTTGGGTTTCGGAGGGAAATTGACTTCGTGGATGGCATGCGTCGGGCAAACCTCGACACACTTGCGGCACATCTTGCACTTCGTGAAGTCGATGTAAGCCACATTGTTCTCCACCGTAATGGCGTCGAACGGACAGGTCTTCGCGCACTTGCCGCAGCCGATGCAACCTGCGCTGCAGGCCTTGCGGGTCACCGCACCCTTGTCCCGGTTGATGCAGGAAACGAAGACGCGGCGGTTCTTGAAGCCCTTGGCGCGGAGCTCGATGAGGTTCTTCGGGCAGGCCTTGACACAGGCACCGCACGCGGTGCACTTTTCTTCGTCCACCTCGGCGATGCCAGTGGCGGGATTGACATGGATGGCGCCGAACTGGCAGGCGGCTTCGCAGTCTCCCTTGCCCAGGCAGCCGTACTTGCAACCCGTGTCGCCGACATAAAGGCTGGCCATCACCTTGCAGGAAGCATAGCCGTCGTACTCATTGGTGCGGGGACGGCAGGCGGTCGTTCCGCCACAGCGTACCACCGCCACCATCGGGGCCTTCTCTTCCACGGCACGGCCGAGCGCTTCGGCGACCTTGGTCATCACCGGATTGCCGCCCACCGGGCAGAAGAAACCTTCCATGCTCGGAGCCTTCACTACATTTTCCGCGAATGCGTGGCAGCCTGCGTGTCCGCATCCGCCGCAGTTCGCTCCGGGGAGAATCGACTCCACGGTAGCGATCCGCGGGTCTTCCTCAACCTTGAACTTCTGAGCCACGAAGTAGAGCACAACTGCGAACAGCAGCCCGAGGGCTACCAGACAGGCAATTGTAAAAAGAATAGTTCCAGTCATTTAGGTTGTTTTTCTATAGAAAAAATAAAAATTTTGGAAATTCTGTTTCTCAGCAGGTACACGCCCAGATAATAAAGGGCGACCACACCGAGCGAGCCGAGCCCCATGAGGAGTTCGCCCGCGCCGCACAGGGAGAAGACCAGGATCGAAGCCATCAGCACGATGAGCGGTACGACATAGGCAATCCAGATGGCCTGGGTGCCCATCGCGGAGCTCATGACCACGTTGACGGTCTCGCCCACCTGATAGTCATCGGCCAGCGTCGTGAAATCCTGGGCGATCTCGACCACCTTGACCGCTTCGTCGGAAGCGCCGCACACCGCTTTGGCGTGGCAGGCGGCGCAGGCCGACTTGTTCACGATCTCGACCGAGATGTAATCCTTGTCCACGGCAATTACCCGACCTTCGTGTTCGATGCGTTCCTTTGCCATGTGTCTCTGTTTTTACACGTCGAATTCTTCGTTCGGACTGAACATGTTCATCTTGGACTGCACGTCTTTGTAGGAGGGCGCCTGCGGCTCCCGGTAGGGACGGTCATTGTAGTCCACGAATTTGACCTCGGACGACAGGAAGCGCATCTTGACGTCGCAGACCTCGCCGTTGCGGTGCTTGGCGATGATCAGGTCGGTCTCGCCGGGGAAGCCGCCTTCATCCTGCACGCCCACGAATTCAGGACGGTGGATGAACATCACAATGTCGGCGTCCTGTTCGATGGCGCCCGACTCGCGGAGGTCGCTCAACTGCGGCCGCTTGTTGCCGCCGCGGGTCTCGACCGAACGGTTGAGCTGCGAGAGGGCGATGATCGGCACGTTGAGTTCCTTGGCGATGGCTTTCAGGGAGCGGGAGATGGCAGCCACCTCCTGCTCGCGCATGCCCTTGAGCTCGGGCGGGCCGGTCATCAGCTGGAGATAGTCGATGATGATGAGCTTGACGTGCTGCTTGTTGACCAGACGGCGCGCCTTGGAGCGGAATTCATAGATGGAGAGCGACGGTGTGTCGTCGATCCACAGCGGAGCGCGGGAGAGGTTGTTCAGGCTGCTGTGCAGCTGAGCCCACTCGGCCTGCGTCATTTTCTTGGCGCCGCGGAGCTTTTCGGACGGAAGGCCTGTCTCGCTGACCATGATACGGGTCACGAGCTGGGTGTCGGGCATCTCGAGCGAGAAGAACGCCACGGGGATATGATGGTCCACCACCATGTTGCGGGCCATGGTCAGCACGAAAGCCGTCTTACCGACAGAGGGACGTGCAGCCAGGATGATCAGGTCGGCGGCCTGCCAACCGAAGGTTACGCGGTCTATTCCGGTGTAGCCCGACGGGACGCCGCTCAGGCCATCCTCCCGCTTCTGGTTGATTTCGATCTGCTCGACCGCCCGGTTGATGACCGAGAGGATCGGCCGGGTTTCGTTGCGGACGTTGCGTTGCGCCAGCGTGAAGACTTTCTCTTCGGCTGAATCGATGAGGTCGTCGACCGGCAGCGAGTCGTCAAAGGCTGCTTTCTGCACCTCGTAGGAGATGGAGATCAGTTCCCGCTGCAAGAATTTCTGCAGCAGGACCTTGGTATGATATTCCACGTGAGCCGCCGCACCGATCTTGGTGGAGAGCTGGCTCAGATAGGCCATGCCGCCCACTTCATCGAGTTCACCGCGTTTGGAAAGCTCGTCCGACACCGAGAAGATGTCGACCGGGTCGTTGCGGCTCGAAAGTGTGGTAATCGCCTCGAAAATCTTCTTGTGGATATCCTTGTAGAAGCAGTCGGCCTGCAGCTGGTCCAGGACGTCGGGCACGACCTCCGGTTCCAGCAGCAGCGCGCCGAGGACCGCCTCTTCGATGTCGATGGCCTGCGGGGGCTTGCGACCGCCGAAATCTTCGGCAATCACCTCCAGGTTCACGCGTTGCGGTCGTTTGTCGCTCTTGGCCATCGCGGTTCGCGCTTAGTTTTCCTTTTCGAAAGCGGAGCTCACCAGAATACGTCCGCAATACTCGCAGACGATGATCTTCTTGCTTTCCTCAATATCCAGGCGGCGCTGGGGCGGAATCTTGTTGAAGCAGCCGCCGCAGGCGTCGCGGGTCACGGTGACCACGGCCAACTTGTTGTGGGCATTCGCCCGCACTTTGGTGTAAGCCACCATCATGCGTTCATCGATCTGGCCGACGAGTTCTTCACGCTCCTTGAGCAGGGCCTCTTCTTCCTTGGCCGTCTCCTCGACGATGGTCTCGAGTTCTTTCTTCTTCTCGACCAGGTCGCCTTCGCGGAGCGCCAGGGTCTGCTGAGCTTCCTCGATGACCTGTTTCTTCTCGGAAATCAGCACTTCGTTCTCGCGGATCTTCTTGGCAGCCACCTGCTGCTCCAGATCCTGGTATTCGATCTCCTTGGTGATGGACTCGTACTCACGATTGTTCTTAACGTTGTCGCGCTGGGCGTCATATTTGGCAATCAGGTGCTTGCTCTCCTCGATGACGTGCTTGTGCTCTGCGGAGGCCTTTTCGATGTCCTTGATCTCGGCCTTGGCGTTGGCGATGCGGGTCTGGAGCCCTGCAATCTCGTCCTCCAGGTCCTGGACCTCCAGCGGCAGTTCGCCGCGGAGCAGGTAGATCTTGTCGATCTTCGTGTCGGTCTGCTGGATCCGGTACAGCGTATGGAGCTTCTGCTCCATCGCGATCGAATCGGTGTCGGCCATGTTTTTCTGCAGCGAAACAAAGGTTTCCCGCTGGTCAATCGGAGTGACGATCTTGTTTACCTTCTTTTTTGTAGCCATAGCTTGCTCTTGCTAGTAATAGTATATCGGATTGTTGTTTTCTTGCGTTGCCGTGTAAACTGCAAAGGTAGGCATTTTTTTCCGAAGTACCGAAACGAACTTCGAGACAATCTCCACCTCGCTCTCCCAATGCCCGATATCGACGATCATCCGACCCTCGGGAACGAAGAAATGATGGTACGAGACGTCGCCTGTCACGAAAGCCTGGGCGCCGCGCTGGAAAGCGGTTTCCGCAAAGGAAGAACCAGCGCCGCAACTGGTGGCCACGCGCCACACTTCTTCCACCGGTGCGGAGCAGCGCAGCACGCGGAGCGAAAAGCGCTCCTTGACCCACGCGCAGAACGCCTTGCCGCTCATCGGTTCGGGCAGTACGCCGATGAAGCCCAGCGAATGCTCGTCGAGCGGTTCGGGTTCCACCAGGCCGAGCCGTTGGGCCATCAGCGCGTTGACCCCGCCTTCCGCCTTGTCGGCATTCGTATGGGCAGCATAGACGACGATCCCATGGCGGACAGCCAGAAAAACGGCGGCTCCGACCGGATCGTCCGGATCGATGCGCTTGAGACCGCCGAAGATCAGCGGATGATGGGTCACCACCATGTCGGCGCCGCGGGCAACAGCTTCCTGCAACAAGGCCGGCGTGCAGTCGAAACCCACCAGCACGGCGTGCACTTCCGCTTCCGGGCTTCCGATGCAGAATCCGGCGTTGTCCCAGGCTTCCTGCGATTGGAGGGGCGCAAACGCCTCCAGGACGGCTGCGATTTCCTTTGCCTTCATGCTCAGATGCTTTCGTAGAGGTCGGACAACTGGGAGCGGATGGCGTAGAGTTTCTCGACAATCTTGCGCTTGTGATCCAGCCCGTCGCGGTTCTCCGCCAGTTTGCGGGCTACGCCGTCGAGCGTCAGGCCCTCGACACGCGTGAGATAATGGATGAGCCGGATGTTCTCCAGGTCTTCCGGATGATAGAGCCGGTTCCCCTTCGCATTGCGTTCCGGCTTGATGTAGCGGGGAAAGGTGTCCGACCAGAAGCGGATTGTGGAGACTTCCTCCCCGAGCAACCCGGCTACCTCGCCGATCTTGTAATATAATTTTTCTGCCATATCGATGATGTATTGTCAATCCATGGACTGTCCTGTCGTCAGGGCCACGATCATCATGTCGCGATAGGTCGTCGGCGTGAGTTCGGCAAAGAAATAATTGACAGGATCCTGCGGAACCCCGTCGCGGCGCACTTCATAGTGCAGGCACGGCGCAAAACACGAACCGCTCTGTCCCACAGTCCCGATCAGCGCGCCCTGCCGGAGCGACTGGCCGGGGGAGACCCGGATGTTGTCGAGATGCGCATAGACCGTCCGGAAACCACCCTTGTGGGTTACCGTCACCTCGTTGCCCATCCCTTTTTCACTCCGTATCACCTCCAGGACCTGTCCGTCGGCGGTGCAGCGCACCGGCGTGCCGGAAGGCGCCATCAGATCGATGCCCGTATGATCGCGGATCGTCTTGTAGAAGGGGTTGACTTTCTTCCCGACCGACGCGCCGGTCTGGACGGGAGAGAAGGAACGGAGCGGCACGATGGAAGGGATCGCGGTCGGCACGATGCCGCCGCCGGAGAAGGCCGTATCGATTTCGGTAAGCTGGCGACTGACCTGGGAAGCGGACGATTCCATCCGCTTGACCAGGGCATAGACATCCCAGACCAGGTCGCTTTCGGGCAGTTCCTCCAATTCTTCGGCGGTACGGGCCAGGGTATCCTGGGTCACGAGAAGATAGTTGGGCGGCTCGGCGCTGAACAAGTCGTGGTAGATGTCGCGGTCGCGCTCCTGCAGGTGACCGATGGCCTCTTCGAGCAGGTCGAGCCGGCCGGACAACTCCGCATGCTCTGCTTCCAGCAGGCGGCTCTCCCGTTCCAGCAACTTCTCCCTGTCCGTGCTGAACGCCAGGGCGAAGACCAGGTAGAACACGGCCGCCGCCAGCAGGGTTGCCGCCAGATAAGTGAGGATGCGCAGCAACACTTCCTTCAAGCTCGTCCGTTTCGGCTGGAAGGTTCCCGTTTCGCTATCGTATACGTATTTAGCCATTGCGCACCATCTTGCTATATTCTTCCGGCGATACATCCGGATTCAGGAAGTTCCACGGATTGACGTGTTCGCCCCGGTACAGCACTTCGTAGTGCAGATGGGGGCCGGTCGACAGGCCGCTGCTGCCCAGGGTCCCGATGCGGTCGCCGCGGATCACCACTTGTCCCTCCGCCACCCGGATTTCCTGGAGATGGGCGTAGCGGGTCTTGTAGCCGAAGCCGTGGTCGATCACGATGACGTTGCCATAGCCCGAGAAATTGAATTCGGCCGATTCCACCACGCCGTCGCCCGTGGCATAAACGGGCTGCCCGGCCGGACCGGCCAGGTCGACACCTTCATGGAAGACGATGGCCTGGCGGATGGGGTGGAAGCGGGCGCCGAAGGGGCTGGTCAGCTGCACGGTGCGGGGATTGACCGGATAGATGGACGGAATGCAGGAAGCCATGTCGCCTGCACGGCTTGAAAAAACCTTTACCGCATCGAAGGAAAGCGACTGGACATACGCTTTGCGCGTGAGCCTGTCCACCCGGAGCGCCGTTTCGGTCATGACGGCCTGGTGGTCCAGACCGAGTAAGGCTGCGTAGCGGTTTTCTCCGCCCAGTCCCGCTTCGCGCTCCTCGCGGGGAATCTCCGCCATACCAAAGACCGGCCGATAGACCAGATTGTCGCGCAGCGACAGGTCGAGCAATGCTTCCTCCTGCTCCAGGATCCGGCCGTCCAGCAGGGCTACCTGCTCCGCCAGGATCTCATTGCGCCGCTCCAGCAGCCGGGCCTTGGGCGTGTCGAAGCCCGAAACCTGCGTGCCGAGATAGAAATAGAGCAGGAAGCACGCAAGCCCCGCCAGCAGCACGGCGCCAGTCTTGTAGAGGGCTGCCCGGGCCGACCGGCGGTCAATCTCGTACGATTGGGTCTGTTCGTTGAAAATATATTTTTTCTCGCCCGGCATCAACCAGAATCCGTAGATATATCTTTGCAAAATTACGGAAAAATACCCGGAAAAAACACTATTTTTGTGCCAAATTACTATTCATACGCTCCATGACAGTCAAAGAGATTCGGAAGACCTTCACGGACTTCTTCGCAAGCAAAGGGCACACGATCGTGCCGTCCGCTCCGATGGTGGTCAAGAACGACCCCACCCTGATGTTTACCAACGCCGGCATGAACCAGTTCAAGGATATTTTCCTCGGCAATGCCCCGGCAGCGGCCAAGCGGGTGGCGGACAGCCAGAAGTGCCTTCGGGTCAGCGGCAAGCACAACGACCTGGAAGAAGTCGGTCACGACACTTATCATCATACGATGTTCGAGATGCTCGGCAACTGGAGCTTCGGCGACTATTTCAAGAAAGAGGCCATCGACTGGGCCTGGGAACTGCTCACCGAGGTGTATAAACTCCCGAAAGACCGCCTCTATGCCACCGTCTTTGAAGGCTATGCGCCCGACGGCCTGGCGGCCGACGACGAAGCCCGCAGCTACTGGCGCCAGTATCTTCCGGATGACCGCATCCTCCCCGGCAACAAGCACGACAACTTCTGGGAAATGGGCGACACCGGTCCTTGCGGTCCCTGCAGCGAAATCCACATCGACCTGCGTGACGAGGCGGAACGCGCCGCCGTACCCGGGGAAAAGATGGTCAACCAGGGTCACCATCTGGTGATTGAGATCTGGAACCTGGTCTTCATGCAGTTCAACCGCAAGGCCAACGGTTCGCTGGAACCGCTCCCGGAACGGCACGTTGATACCGGCATGGGACTGGAACGTCTCTGCATGGCCATCCAGGGCAAGAAGAGCAACTACGACACCGACGTGTTTACCGGCATGATCGGTGCCATCTCCCGCCTGAGCGGCATGGCCTACGAGCCGGAGAGCCAGGTGGGCGTGGCCATGCGCGTGATTGCAGACCACATCCGGGCCATCAGCTTCTCCATCACCGACGGCCAGCTCCCCAGCAATGTGAAGGCCGGCTACGTGATCCGACGCATCCTGCGCCGGGCCGTCCGTTATGGCTATACCTTCCTCGGCCTGAAAGAGCCCTTCCTTTGTCGCCTGGTACCGCAGCTAATCGCTGACATGGGCGAAGCCTATCCCGAACTCGCGGCCCAGCAGCAACTCGTGGAAAAAGTCATCAAGGAAGAGGAAGAAGCCTTCCTCCGCACGCTCGACAAGGGCATCCGGCTCATGGACAACATCATGGAGAAGAGCCGCGAAAGCAAGGTCATCGCCGGTGTCGACGCCTTCACCCTCTACGACACCTACGGCTTCCCGATCGACCTGACCGAACTGATCGCCGCCGAAAACGGCTTCACCGTCGACATGGACGGTTTTGCCGTGGAACTCGGCAAGCAGAAGGAGCGGGCCCGCAACGCCACGGCCGTCGAAAACGGCGACTGGGTAGAACTGCAAGCTTTCACCGAATGTACTTTCCTGGGCTACGACACTACCGAAACCGAAGCCCGGCTGATGAAATACCGTACTGTCAAGGCCAAGAACAAGGAGTTCATCCAACTCGTGTTCGACCGCACCCCGTTCTACGGGGAGATGGGCGGCGAAGTCGGTGACAGCGGAACGATCACCACGCCCGGCGGCGAAACCATCCGCATCCTCAACACCGTCAAGGAGAACAACCTGACCATCCACCTCGCCGAGCGCATCCCTGCCGAAACCGACGGGACCTTCCGGCTCACCGTGGACGCTGCCCGCCGGCAGAAAATCGCCAACAACCACACCTGCACCCACCTGCTCCACCAAGCCCTCCGGGAAATCCTGGGCACGCACGTCGAACAGAAAGGCTCGTTCGTCGGCGACCAGTACTTCCGCTTCGACTTCTCCCACTTCGAGCGCCTCGGCGACGACAAAATCGACCTGGTGGAACGCCGCGTCAACGCACTCATCCGTGAAAACTTCCCGCTCTGCGAGAAACGCGACGCCACGATGGAAGAAGCCCGCGCCGAAGGCGCCATGGCCCTCTTCGGCGAGAAATACGGCGATCGGGTCCGCGTGGTCCGCTTCGGCGACAGCGTCGAGCTATGCGGCGGCTGCCACACCCGCGCCACCGGTACCATCGGTTTCTTCAAGATCACGGGCGAGTCGGCCGTGGCCGCCGGCATCCGCCGCATCGAAGCCGTCACGGGTCTGGAAGCCGAGATGGTGGTCGACGTCATGGAGAACTCCCTGCGCGCTGCCAAAGCCTTCTTCAACAACGTGCCCGACCTGACCGGCGCCATCCGCAAGATGATCGACGAGAACGGCGAATACAAGAAGAAGATGGAGGAGATCATCCGGGAACGGACCGTGCTCCTGAAGCAGGACCTGCTGAGCAAGGCCCGCGTAGAGAACGGCCGGCGGCTCATCGTGATCGACAGCAACTTCGATCCGCAGATGCTCCGCAACGCAGCCTTCCTGCTGCAGAACGAAGGGACGAACCTCGCCATGGCCGCCGCCTACGAAGCCGGCGGCAAGCCGCAATTGCTGCTGATGTACTCCGCCGACCTGGTGAAGGCCGGCAAGAATGCCCAGGCCGACATCAAGGAAGCCGCCCGCTTCATCCAGGGCGGCGGCGGCGGACAGCCGGGCCTGGCCACCGCCGGTGGCAAGAATCTTGCGGGGCTCAAGGACGCGCTCGAAAAGATGACCGCCGCCGCCACGAAATAGTTCCGGATGAAAAAACTCGACCTTTACCTGATCAAGAAGTTCCTGGGCCCCTTCCTGGTGGTCTTCTTCATCGTGGTGTTCGCCCTGTCGCTGCAGTTCATCTGGCAGTACATCAACGAACTGGCGGGTAAAGGCCTGAGCCTCGGCGTCATCTTTGAATTCTGGGGATGGGCCTCGTGTACGCTGCTTCCGAACGAAATACCGCTGGCCACGCTGCTGGCCTCGATCATGACGCTCGGCGGATTGGGCGAGCGCAACGAGCTGCTGGCCATGAAGGCAGCCGGCATCTCGCTGATGCGCATCATGATGCCGATCATGATTCTCTCCATCCTCATCACGGTCGGCGCCTTCTTTACGGCCGACCGCCTGGTCCCCTATGCCTTCAACAAGGTCTATACCCTCAAGCAGGATATCACGCGGACCCGCGACCAGATCAAGATTCCGACCGGCATCTTCTACGACGGCATCGACGGCTACATCCTCCGCGTGGCCGACCGGAACGAGGAGACGGAGATGATGTACGACCTGATCATCTACGACCATACCGCGAACGCCGGCAATACCAGCATGACAGTCGCCGACAGCGGCCGCATCGAGATTACCCCCGACAAAGAGAACCTGATCTTCAATCTCTACCACGGCTGCTCCTACACGGAGACCAACACGATGAACTTCCGCGACACGACCCTCGAACTGAGCCGGCTCCGTTTTGACGAGCAGCAACTCATCATCCAGCTCGACAACTACCGCTTCCAGCGGTCGGAGAAAGACAATTTCGGCGACGAGCTCAAATCGCTCGGCCTGAAACGGCTGCAGAACGACCGCGACTCCATAAACCGCGAGTTGGACGCGACGGTCCACAAGCAGGTACCCCGTTTCGCCAGCACGATGGGCATGAACTATCTCTACCAGATCGACACCCTGCTGGGCAAGAATAAAGTATTCAACGGGGACTTCAATCTCGACAGTTCGCTCACGACCCTGACGCCTTTGCTCCGGAAACAAGTGCTCCGCAGCGCCGCCGGCAAGGCGGAGGTGGGTGAAGAGCAGATCAAGAACTTCGAACGGGAAACCTCCTACAATGTCGGCATGATCCGCCGTATCGACGTGGAGTCCATCATCAAGTTCACCCTTGCCCTCTCCTGCCTCATCTTCTTCTTCATCGGCGCCCCGCTTGGCGCCATCATCCGCAAAGGCGGTTTCGGCACGCCCGTCATCATCTCGATCTTCCTCTACCTGATCTACTACATCATCGACATGATCGGCCGGAACCTCGCCGCCAAGAGCGGAAAGCTGACCCCTTGGGAGGGGGCGCTCATCTCCACGGCCATCCTGCTGCCGATCGCGATCCTGCTCACCCGCAAGTCCACGCAAGACTCATCGCTCTTCAACCTCGACACCTACAAGGCTTTCTTCCAGCGGATCGGCAAATGGATCGCCAAACGCTGGCACCGTTTCGTGAACCTCTTCCGCAAAGGCGGCGGCAAGATCCGCATCGTCTATATGGGTACCCCGGAATTCGCGGTCGCACCACTCGACAAACTGATCCAGGGCGGCTACGAGGTGGTCGGTGTCGTCACGGCGGTCGACAAGCCCAGTGGACGCGGCCTGACGATGAACGAAAGCGCCGTCAAGAAATACGCCGTGGCCCACGGCATCCCCGTCCTGCAGCCTGAAAAACTCAAGGATCCCGTGTTCCTGGAGCAGCTCGCCGCCTTGAAGGCCAATCTATTCGTGGTCGTTGCCTTCCGGATGCTGCCCAAGGAGGTCTGGCAGATGCCGAAGCTCGGCACCTTCAACCTCCACGCCTCGCTGCTGCCGCAATACCGCGGTGCAGCGCCCATCAACTGGGCCATCATCCGCGGTGAAAAATTCACCGGCGTCACCACCTTCCTGCTCGATGAGCAGATCGACACGGGCAAGATCCTCTTCCAGGAGTCATGTCCGATCGAGCCGTATGAAAACGCCGGCGACCTGCACGACAAGCTCATGGCGATGGGTGCCGACCTGGTATTCAAGACCGTCGACGCCATCGAGAACCATCGGACGAAGCCCTACGAACAGACCTCCGGCCTGCACAAGACCCTCTATCCCGCCCCGAAACTGACCCGCGACAACTGCCACCTCGACTGGAGCCGGAGCGCCCGTGCCGCACACCTGCTCATCCGCGGCCTGAGTCCCTATCCCGCCGCATGGACCACGCTGGTCAAAGAAGACGGCACCGTATTGAACGTCAAGATCTACGAAAGTTACGTCGTCCCTTGCGAAGACGACGACCCGCGACCCGTCGGCGCCATCACCACCGACCACAAGACCTGGCTGGAAGTCCGCTGCGGCAAGAATGCCCTGCGCATCCTCAACCTCCAGCTCGCCGGCAAGAAACGCATGGACATCGGGGCCTTCCTCCTCGGCTTCCGCGAACCTGAAAGCTACCGCTTCGAATGATCATCCCGCCGTCATGCCCGGCTCCGCCCCATCGTCATGCCCGGCAGCTGCATTTGAAGCCCCTTCACATCCGCTACGGCTATCCCCGCAAACCTCCCCGCAAAAACTCCGTGAAGGGGCTTCAAATGCAACGACCGGGCATCTCATCCTCTCGGAACAAAAAACCGTTCTATTGTGCCCCGACCGGTGTTTTTCATCCGTTGGGGCACAGTTTTGCCCGTTTTTGTGACCGATTCCTGTGCGCCTGTTTGATTCTTAGCTAAGAATTAATAACTTTGGAAATGATAAGACATAGAATGAGAGTGAAAGCTTTCAGAGTCATTCTGTGGCCATAAATCGGGCATAACCGTTGATTATCCGGCCACAGGATGGCGATCAGGTACTGAAGAACCATTTTGTGGCAAAGAGAAAGAATGAGCGAACAAAATCATATCGTTATCTTGGCCGCTGGTGATTTCCCGCGGGCGGAAGCGCCGCTCCGGGCGCTTCGCGAGGCCGATTTGCGCATCTGCTGCGACTCGGCGGCGGAGGCGCTGGTCGATTTCGGGCTGGAGCCCGACCGGATCGTGGGCGACCTCGATTCGCTCTCCCCGGCGCTTCTGGAGCGCTATGCCGACCGGATTCTCCGAATCAGCGAACAGGACGACAACGACTTGACCAAAGCCTTCCATCTGGCGCTGACGCTCGCGCCTGCAAGCATCACGATCCTGGGGGCGACGGGCAAGCGGGAAGACCACACACTGGGCAATGTGTCACTGCTACTCGATTATGCCCGCGAGGCGTCTTGCCCGGTGACGATGCTGACAGACTTCGGCCGCTTCGAAGCGATCTTCGATACGACCACGCTGCCGTCCATGCCGGGGCAGCAGATTTCGATCTTCGCGTTCGACAATACCCTGAAAATAACATCGGCCGGGCTGAAATACCCGACCGATGCCGTCTGTTTCGATACGCTCTGGAAGGCTACGCTCAATGAGGCGCTATCCGATGCGTTCACGCTGACGCTCTCACATCCTTGCGGCGTTCTTCTGTTTTTCGCCAATCACCTTTAGCATGTCGTCGACCATTGCGTCGATGTCCCATTCCGGCTTCCAGCCCCATTCTTCGCGGGCGCAGGTGTCGTCCATCTTGTTGGGCCAGGAGTCCGCGATGGCGGCCTTCACCGGATCGACGTTGTAGTCGAACGTGGCATCGGGAATCCGCTTCTTGATGACCTCGAACAGTTCGCGCGGGCAGAAACTCATGGCGGCGATGTTGAAGCTGTTGCGGTGGACGAGCTTGGCCGGGTCGGCTTCCATCACTTCCACGGCGGCGCGCAGGGCGTCGGGCATGTACATCATATCCATGTAGCTGTCTTCCGGCACCTCGCAGGTGTAGTGGTGTCCCGGTTTGAGGATTTCGTAGAAGACTTCCACGGCATAGTCGGTGGTACCGCCGCCCGGCAGGGCGCCGTTGGAGATGATGCCCGGGAAGCGGACGCTGCGGGCGTCCACGCCGAAACGCTGCCAGTGATAGTCGCCCAGCAGTTCACCCGTGACCTTACAGATGCCGTAAATGGTGTTCGGCCGCATGATGGTGTCCTGCGGCGTGTTGTCGTGGGGCGTGTTGGGGCCGAATGCGCCGATGGAACTCGGCGTGAAGATGGAGCAGTGATGCGCCTGGGCAATGTTGAGCGCGTTGATCAGGGCCGTGATGTTGAGGTGCCAGGCCACGCCGGGCATGTGCTCGCCCTTGGCGCTGAGCAGGGCCACCAGGTTGTAGATGGCGTCGACCTTGTATTTCACCACCAGTTCGTCGAAACGCTTGGCGTCGAGCGCGTCGAGTTTCTCGGCGATGGCGCCCCGTCCCAGTTTTTCGACCAGTTCGTCTTTCAAATCTGCGGCAATTACATTATCTTCGCCATAAATATGCTGGAGATACGGGACAAGCTCGGTACCGATTTGTCCGCCAGCGCCGACTACAAGAATCCTTTTCATCGTATTTCTGCTGTTTTTCTTTCAAATTGTCCACAAATTTAATAAAAATCAACGAACGTGCATACGGTTTCTTGGATTTTGGAGCCGCTGCGGTGAAAACTGTTTCCGAAAGCAGGCGCCGGGCTTTCGAACGCTATCTGGCCGAAGGACGCAACGGTGAGATGGGTTATCTGGCCCGGAATCTGGAGAAACGATTCGATCCGGCCCTGCTGGTACCGGGCGCCGAGAGCGTGCTGTGTTTCCTGGCCCCTTACGGACAGGCGTCGGGCGGCGTAGCCGGTTTTGCCCAGGGCGTGGATTACCACAAGGTCGTCAAAGACCGGCTGTTCGCCGTGATGCAGGACCTGAAAGCGCAGTTCCCCACGTTCGACGGCCGGCCGTTTGTGGACAGCGCACCCGTGCTGGAACGGTTCTGGGCGGTAGAAGCCGGATTGGGTTTCATCGGACAGAACAATTTCTTCATCTCCCCGGAATATGGCCTGCGCACAATCATCGGCGTAATCGTCTGCAACATTCCCGCCGACCGGTTCGCGCCTCACGCCTCGCTCGCAGCCACGGACTGCGGCGCCTGCGGCGCCTGCCTCCACGCCTGCCCGTCGGGCGCGCTCCGGGCTCCCTTCGACCTCGACGCCCGCAGATGTCTCTCGTATCTGACCATCGAATCGCATGAGCCGCTGCCGGAAGACCTGTCTTCCCTGGAACAGCGTCGCGGCTGGCGCTTCGGCTGCGAAGAATGCATGCGCGCCTGTCCCTGGGACAAGCCGCTCACCCCGCTGCCGGAATTCGAAACCCACCGGAAAGAAATGGAAAGGATGAGCGATGCCGACTGGGCATCGCTCTCTGAAGACGAATTCAATCGCCGTTTCGCTGACTCAGGACTCCAACGCGCCGGCTACGGCAAGCTCACGAAGTAAGCCCGCAAGTCTTTCCAGCGGTAGTAGGGACCTTTCCAGGGCTTGAGGGCGGGGATAGTGGTTTCCTGCTCGTTGCGGAGCAGTTTGACCAGGACGTCGCCTTTCTTGTTGCGGTAGAAGATCAGCTGGAGGTTGGAGGCCATCGGCATCTGCTCGAAGCTGTACCAGCCTTTCGCAGGGGCATCGGCCATTGAAATCAGTTCTTCGTAGCCTTTGATGCGGAGGTAGCTCAACAGAGGCTGCAGGCCGGAGTCATGGCCGAAGCGCAGGTCGGCAGCCATTCTCCAAGGTGTTGGCCATCGAGTCGAACGTGGACACGTCGCTGACCCACCACATTCCAAACAACTCTTCTTCCGTGAAATACCGGTAGAAATCAGGTACGTCGTCATAGTCGCAGGTCAGGCACTGGGCGATGTTGCCGGCATAGAACACATAGTAGATGAATTGGCGCACGCTATAATGGCCCAGGTGCTGCGCGGCGTCCCACGGGTTGGTGAACCAGGCGTTCATCGCACGGGTCGGATCGAGCTTGACATACAGCACGGAATCGAACACGGCGTTGTGCGAGCGGTTGCGAGGAACGGAAGAGCCGGGCGAGATGTGTTTCATAAAGCGTTCGCCCGCATACACGTCGAACTGCAGTTGCGGGGCATTGCCCTTGATGACCATCGTGAAATTGGCCAAGCTCTGGATGCAACGCTGGATCGGACTCGACTCCGCAACGACGCGGGGCCGGTCGGGCTGCGTAAAAACAGCAGGCAAGCGCTTATTTCGCCGGTTCGTGTTTGTACTTGAAGACGATGGCGAAGAGGATGGCCAGGACGAAGGCGAAGAGGGCGAAAGCATACCAGGCAGAGGTCCAGCCGGACATCAGCGCTGCGCCTTCCTTGCCGGCCGTGAAGTGGTTGACCACTTCCTGGGCGCAGAGCGAACCGATCGTGGCACCAAGACCGTTGGTCATCATCATGAAGACGCCCTGGGCGCTGGAGCGGATGCTCTCGTCGGTGTTCTGGTCCACGAAGAGCGAGCCGCTGATGTTGAAGAAGTCGAAAGCCACGCCGTAGACGACCATCGAGAGGATGAAGAGCACGAGGCCCCAGCCCGTGGGGTTGCCGGCGCCCAGGAAACCGAAGCGCAGGAACCAGGCGAAGAAAGAGATGAGCATCACTTTCTTGATTCCGAATTTGCGGAGGCAGAAAGGAATCAGCAGGATGCACAGCGTCTCGGACACCTGGGAAATGGAGGAGAGGAACACGTTGTTCTTTACAGCGAAGGCGTCAGCGTACTGCGGCAGCTGGCCGAAAGCGTCGAGGTAAGGCGTCGCGAAGCCGTTGGTCACCTGCAGGCACATGCCCAGCAGGAAGGAGAAGATGAAGAAGATGCACATCTTCGCATCCTTGAACAGCGTGAAGGCACGCAGGCCGAAAGCGTCCACCAGCGAGGAAGATTTCTTGTTCCTGCTGACCGGGCAATTCGGCAGGGTGAAGGCGTAGACGGCCAGGACGATGCCCCAGGCAGCCGAAACGAAGAGCTGGTTATAGTCGTTCTTGAAACCGGTGAAGTTCACGATCCACATGGAGAGGATGAAACCGATGGTTCCGAAGACGCGGATAGGCGGGAAATCCTTGACCGTGTCCATGCCCGCCTTGGTGAGGGCGTTGTAGGAAACGGAGTTGCCCAGGGCGATGGTCGGCATGAAGAAGGCCACGGCCATGGCATACCAGGGGAAGATCTGCCCGAAGGTGATGTCGTTGCCGTATTTGAGGCCCATGAAGCCGGCGATGGCCATGAAGATGGCGGAGATGCCGTGGCAGATGCCGAGCAGTTTCTGGGCAGGGACCCAGCGGTCGGCGACGATGCCCATGAGCGCCGGCATGAAGAGGGAAACGATGCCCTGGATGGCGAAGAACTGACCGATTTTCGCGCCCATGCCCACGCGGCCGAGGTAGATGCCCAGCGAACACAGATAGGCGCCCCAGACCGCGAAGATCAGGAAGTTCATCACGATCAGTCTGATTTTGAGATTCGTTTTGGGGGTCATAGGTTATAGGATTTTTATTTCGGAGCGAGTTTGTAGAGGATGGCCGCCACGATGGCGAACAAGATGTTCGGAATCCAGAGGGCGAGCGCAGGCGAGGGGATGATGTCTTTCAGCACAAACATCTGGCTGAAGCGCTGGAAAAGAATATAGGAGAAACTCAGCGCCAGTCCGATGCCGATGTTCAAGCCCAGTCCGCCCCGCTTCTTTCGCGAAGACAACGAGACGGCGATGATGGTCAGCACGAAAGCGGAGAAAGGCATCGCGATGCGGCTGTTCTTCTCGATGAGGGAGCGCTTGATCAAAGCGTCACCGCGCATGCGCTGCACGTTGATCAGGTCGTTCAAATCACTATTGGAAAGTGACTCCACGGAATTCTTCCGCCGGTAAAAGTCATCGATCGTCAGGTTGATCACCGTGTCGATCTGGCGGCCGGTGCGGACCATCTCCGATTCTCCGTAGAAATCACGGATATAGTAGTTCTTGAGTTTCCATCCGCCCATCGTGGAATCCCAGGCGGCCGATTCGGCCGAGAGCTTCGTGACAACCTTGTGGTCTTCGATGCGCTCGAGGGTGAAGCGGTAGGCCGTGTTGGCCCAGCGGCTGAACTGCTCTACGTACACGAATTCGCCCGGGGATATCTGGTAGTGGATGTTGCGCATGTTATCGGCCGCGATGGCCTGTGTCTTGATGTATTTGTTCTCGAAGTCGAGTCGTCGCTGGTTGACCGACGGGATGACGAATAAGCCGAGCACCAGCGACAGGGCGGCGATCACGCCGGCCGAGAACATGTAGGGCGCCATGAGGCGACGGAAGCTGACGCCGCCCGAGAGCATGGCCACGATCTCGCTGTTCTGCGCCAGCTTCGAGGTGAAGAAAATGGCGGAGATGAACACGAACAGCGGGCTGAAACTATTGATGATCCAGGGGATGAAGCCCGCATAGTAGTCGAACACGATCTCCTTGAGCGGAACGTTCTTGTCCACGAACTTGGAAATCTTTTCGCTGATGTCGAAGATCACCACGATCAGCACGGCGAGGAGAATCGTGAAGAGGAAGGTTCCGAGGAACTTCCGGATGATGTAGCGGTCGAGGATCTTGACGTGCGGGGTCTTCATGGCGTCAGAGCTTGTTGTCGAGTTTGCGGACCATTCTTTCTTTCCAGGGGCCGAAGTCGCCGGCGGCGATATGCTCGCGCGCCTGGGCGACCAGGTGCAGGTAGAAGGCCAGGTTGTGCTGGCTGGCGATCTGGGCGGCCAGCATCTCGCCGGCGATGAACAGGTGCCGCAGGTAAGCCTTGGTGTAGGTGCGGTCAACAAAAGATGTTCCATTCGGGTCGAGCGGCGAGAAGTCGTCCGCCCATTTGCGGTTCCGGATGTGGATAACACCTTCGCTCGTGAAGAGCATCGCGTTGCGCCCGTTGCGCGTGGGCATGACGCAGTCGAACATGTCCACGCCGCGGGCAATGCCCTCCAGCAGATTGGCCGGCGTACCGACACCCATCAGGTAGCGGGGCTTGTCCTGGGGCAGGGCGGGATGCAGGAGCTCCAGCATCTCGTACATTTTCTCGGTGGGTTCGCCGACGGCCAGGCCGCCGATGGCGTAGCCTTCGCGGTCCAGGGCGACGGCGTGTTCGGCAGCCCGCAGGCGCAGGTCCGGATAGACACATCCTTGGACGATGGGGAAGAAAGCCTGGCGGTAGCCGTAGAGGGGCTCCGTCCCGTCGAAGCGGCGGACGCAGCGCTCCAGCCAGCGCTGGGTAAGGCCCAGTGATTTTTCCGCGTATTTGTAGTCCGCGTCGCCCGGGCAGCATTCATCGAGGGCCATCACGATGTCGGCGCCGATGATGCGCTGGGTGTCCACGTTGTTCTCGGGCGTGAACACGTGGCGTGAGCCGTCGATGTGCGACTGGAAGATGCATCCGTCTTCGGTCAGTTTCCGGCTCTGCGCGAGCGAAAAGACCTGGAATCCGCCGCTGTCGGTCAGGATGGGGCGGTCCCACGACGTGAAGGCGTGCAGGCCGCCGGCTTGGCGCAGGATGTCGAGTCCGGGGCGCAGATAAAGATGATAGGTGTTGCCCAGGATGATCTGGGCGTGGACATCTTCCCGCAGGTCCTTGTGATAGACGCCTTTTACCGACCCGACAGTTCCGACCGGCATGAAGATCGGCGTGTCGATGGTTCCGTGGTCGGTGGTGATCCGGCCGGTCCGGGCGCTGGTGGCGCCATCTTTGGCAAGTACCTCGAATTCCATTTTTTCGGTAAATCAAGCAAAGATAGGCAAAATTGGTATATTTTTCGTTAACTTTAACTGGCAAAACCAAGATTGCGATGAAACGTTTGCTTTGCGCGGTCGCGATGCTGACCGCTTTTGTCTTTACCATGAACGCTCAGAACAATTATTCGCGCCTCTGGTCGAAGGTCCAGAAGGCTGAGAAGGAGGGCAAGCCGCAGACAGCGGCCGGCTATCTCCGCGAACTGGAAGAAAAAACCATCAAAGCCGGTGACGAGCTGGAACAGCTCGCGGTATCCGAAGCACTGTACGAAAAGTTGCGCGAATACAACTGGAAGGAGGCCAATGCCTACTATCCCACTTATTCCAAACTCAGCAACCGCGTGCTGACCGACAGCCTTTCGTCTTACATCGTCAAGTACAAAGACCATCCGCGGGTGATGATGCTGCTCTACAAGCAACTCCGCAACCACAAGGAGGCGGTGGACCGCCGCTCGTACAAAGTCGTTACGGGCGAAGATTACCTGAAAGTCCGCCAGGAGGCGCAGGATCTGCTGAAGCATAAGTATGTCGGAAGCTACCGCAAGTCGATCCAGAGTCTGATCGACGGCATGGACAGCCGCTCCCTCAGCACGTCGTCGCATCGCACGATGGCACCTGCGAAAGATGTGGAGTATTCCGTCAACACCCGCAACGTCAATCATGTCAAAGTTGAAGTATACCGGATGGACGACAACGTGCTTTTCATGCCCGGCAATCGGGACGCCACGTCGAATATGCTGGCAAAGCACGCCACCCTGCTGTCCACTTCGGAGGTGACAGATTTCCGTTGCGATTACAATATCGGGGAAACGCGCATCGCGAAAGTAGATTTCCCCACGCCGGGCATCTATGTAGTCCGCTTCTCGACCGACGGCGTATCGGACTGCTATGAAAGCGTCAATGTCAGCAATGTGGCGGGCGCCCTCCGCGTCCGCGGCGGACAGGCCGAGATTTATGCCGCCGATTACACGACCGGCAAGCCGTTTGAGAAAGGCACGTTCTCGGTCTACAAGAACCTGTACGACAAGCAGTCGTCGAGCATCCTGAAACTGAAGCCGCACCTGACGGGCGGCTATGCCGGCCTGGGCTTCGCCCCCGTGGAGACAGGCAAGGCCGTTACCGACGACAAGAACAGCTACCTGGTCCGGATCGAGGCCGACGACGACATCTATGCACCGATGGTGGCCGGCCTGAACGACTATTATGCCCGCTATACGTCCTCCGACGACTATCAGTACGAACAAACCGTGCTCTTCACCGACCGGATGCTCTACAAGCCCACGGATACCATCTACTTCAAGGTCATCTGCTACAAGGCTTCCCAGACGAAAGGCGAAGTGCTGCCCAACCACAGCGTGGAACTCACCCTCCACCACAGTTCCTCGCCCGACACCGTAGCGCAAGTGAAGCTCCTGACCAACGACATGGGCTCGGCGAGCGGCTTCTTCACGCTGCCGGAAGGCAGCAAGAACGGCCGCTACTACATCCGGGAAGGCTACCGTCACCTGAAGAATATCCGCGTGGAAGAATACAAGCGGCCCAATTTCAATGTATCGCTCTCCCCTGTGGAAGAGGTGCTCTGTTTCGGCGACGTGGTCAAGCAGAAGGGTTCGCTCCAGAGCTTCGCCGGCTTCTCCGTGGCGGGCGGCGAAATCGAATACGAGATCCGGCGCACCTGCTTTTGCGCCTATGAGAAGGGAGGGTGGACTTCCTGGTATGAAACGGTCGGCGACGGTGTCACTTACTCCGACAACGCGGGCGGATTCGAGATCGCATTCCGGGCCGAGCGGCCAGTCTATCACGGATATCGGCCGGAAGACATGAAAGACCTCTACCGGGCCACCTATGACATCCTGGTGCGGGCCGCCGATCCTCAGGGCGAGGTCCACGAAGCGCGGATCCACGTACCCGTGGGCGACATTCCGCTCGACATGAACATCCTGCTGCCCGATGGACAGGCGTTCGACGGCAAACTCATCGTGGACAAGGACAATGTGAAAGCCGTCACGATCGAAGGCACCACGCTCAACGGCACGCCGCACAGTTTCCCGGGAACCTACACCGTCACGGACAAGGACGGAAAACAGGTTGCCGCCGGCAACTTTACGAGCAATGTGCCCGTGGCCTTCGATTTCGGCAGCCTGCCGTCCGGCGATTATACGGTAAACGCCCGCTCGGAATATCGCGGCCGCGAAATCACCACCGAGCGTACGGTGATCGTCATGAGCACCAACGACCGGGCCCTGCCCTTCAAGAGCCGCTACTTCTATTATCCGGTGAAGACCCAGGGCGAGCTGGAGTTCGTGCTGGGTACGACCGAAGACGACCTGTACCTCGAACTTGAGATCTTCGACAACGACAAGGTGCTGTATCACGAGAGCGTCCACCTCCAGAACGAAATGCGCAAGTGGCGGATTCCTTACGATCCGGCCTGGCGCAGCGCGGTGAAACTGTCGCTCTACGGCGTCCGGGGCGGAAACGAGATCGATCATGTCTATGACTATACGCGTCCGGGCGACGTACGGCTCGACGTGGCCGTGGAGACCTTCCGCGACAAGACAACGCCCGGCACCGAAGAGACGATGACCCTCCGTGCGCCGGAGGGCTCCGAACTGCTGGTATCGATCTATGACATCACCACCGACCGCCTCGGTCCCAATTCATTCAGTTTCTATCCGCTCAGCGAATATCCTGCGGTATCGCGCCCCAACATCCGTTCATCACTGGACCAGTGGTACGGGGTGACGATGAACCGGATGATGGCGGGGATGGCGAAGGGCGTCGTCGTTGAGGACATGATGATGGCCGAAGCGCCGATGCGGAAAGAAGTCTCTGACAGCATGGCCGAGGAGGCCGCGGAAGAGGATGGCGGAGAGGCGCCTGAATTCGAGGGCCGCACCAACTTCAGCGAGATGATTGCCTTCTATCCGCACATCCGGGCCGAAAAGGGCGGCCTGACCACCATCAAGTATACGACCAGCGACCTGCTGACCACTTTCCGCGTGCTGGTCATGGCGCACGACAAACGAATGTTCGTGGGCGGCGACGAAGCCCAGTTCATCGTCCAGAAGACACTGATGGTAATGCCTTCCGTGCCGCTCTTCGCCACGCAGGGCGACCGCCTGGTGCTCAAGAGCAAGATTGTGAACCTGAGCGACAAGGAGCTCAAAGGCACGGCCTATGTCGAGATTCTCGACGACCAGGGCAAGAAGCTGAAGCTCAAAGGAATGGGCAGCCAGAAACGCTCGCTGCTCGCCGGCGCGCAAGACGAAGTGTCATGGACCGTCGAAGTGCCGGGCGGCACCGAAAAACTGTCTGTCCGCATCTGGTTCGCCACACCGAATGCGAGCGACGGCGAACAGCACGAAGTCATCGTGGTGCCGAACACCATCACCCTCACCGAAGCCGCCTCGTTCGTCATCGGACAGGGCAAAGACCACAAATACTACGAGAAGCAGCTCCGCAACCAGTTCGGCGCCGCCAATCCGAAGATCGAATATGCCGAATACTCCACGCTCGATGCTGTAAAGGAATCGCTGCCCGCCGCGCAAAAGCCTTCCTGCGAAAACGCCATCAACTGGATCAACCAGCTTTACATCAATCAGATGCGGAACTTCGTGCTGAAAGATGACCCGCTGGATTACCAAGCCTTCCGCGAGCAGGCCTTCTCGGC
>JAFZAF010000077.1 GCA_017548335.1 Bacteroidales bacterium
GCCAGCAGGTAAACGGCCGGCTCACCGGTATACGGATTGAACGACTGCACGCGCACATAGTCGATGTTCGGGCCCACGCAAAGCGCCGTATTGGACGGGAGCGTCCACGGTGTCGTGGTCCAGGCCAACGCATAGAGCGGCAGGCCTTCCACGAAGAGTCCTTCCGAGGCGGCATCACGCACGATGGCGAACTGGGCCGTCGCCGTCGTATCAGTGACGTCCTTGTAGCAGCCCGGCTGGTTGAGCTCGTGTGAGCTGAGTCCCGTGCCGTCGGTCGGTGAGTACGGCTGGATGGTGAAGCCTTTGTAGAGAAGGCCCTTGTCATAGATTTTCTTCAGCAGATACCAAAGGGTCTCGATATAACGGTTGTCGTAGGTGATATACGGATCATCCATGTCCACCCAGTAACCGATGCGTTCGGTCAGTGACGCCCATTCTTTCGTATACTTCATCACCTCCTTGCGGCAGGTGGCATTGTATTCTGCCACGGAAATCTTGCTGCCGATATCCGCCTTGGTGATGCCGAGCTTCTTCTCGACGCCCAGTTCGACCGGGAGGCCGTGCGTATCCCAACCGGCCTTGCGTTCCACAAAGCAGCCGGTCTGCGTCTTGTAACGGCAGACGGCATCCTTGATGGAACGGGCCATCACATGGTGGATGCCCGGCATGCCGTTGGCGGACGGCGGACCCTCGAAAAAGATGAATTTCGGAGCCCCTGCACTCTTTTTCAGGACATTGCGGAAAGTATCCTCTTTCTCCCACTTTTCCCGGATCTCCTGGTTGACTGCCACGAGGTCCAGCTTCTTATACTCGGCAAAACGCATATCGTACTAGTCGTTGTTCAATTTGAATTTGCAAAGATACGATAATTCACTAATTTTGGGAACGCAAACGTATTTTGACATGGGAGTTATCGACATCATTATCGTCTGCTGCTTCCTGCCGGTCCTTTACTTCGGCATCAAGAACGGCCTGATCAAGCAGGTGGTCGCCTTTGCGGTCGTCTATTTCGGCATCACCCTTTCGCTGAAATTCGCCACCCCCGTCGCAGAATGGATCCTTGAGCGGGTCAAAATCCCGGAATTCTGGGCAAAAGCCGTTTCCTTCATCCTGATTTTTTTTGCAGTTGCTTTGGTTTTGAGCCTTTTGGGCAAGATGCTCGAAAAAATAATCAAGATTTCCCTGTTGAACTGGCTCAACAAACTGCTCGGCATCGTCGTGACGTTCTGCCTCTTCGCCCTGCTGATCTCCGTGCTGGTCTATTTCGTGGATTCCGCCAATAACCTGCTGGATTTCATCCCGAAAGAGAAACTGGAGGAATCGCGCTTCTACCCTGCCCTGCTCGATCTTTCCAAAGAAGTCTTCCCCCATTTCAAAGAGCTGTTCCAGCAGGGAAAAATTTAAATTTTCTTTTTTTACAGGCCGCCTGCAGATTTTGCTTTTCTGTCCGCTGAATCCCGGACTTCGTGCCCATCTTTGCTTTCGGAAACAAAACCCGAGCAAATGGCACACGACACCCGGATACGAAAGCTGACCGACACGGACGTGGCAGTGGACCTTCTTCTGCCCATTCCTTTTCTATCTGGCTTTCTCTACGCACTTCTGCTGACGGCAACCCTCGCCCTGTCCGTCCTGTCGGTCATTTTTTTCCTATAGTACACGGGGGAGCGAGTGAGAGACAGTCTTGACGGGCGAGAAGACGCGTGCAGGAGAGCTCCCTCTTTAAACGAAACACCATGAAAACAGCCATACGACAACACGACCTTTCCGACTGCGCGGCAGCGTGCATCGCTTCCATCGCACGGTACTATGGGGAAGACGTTCCGCTGACCGTCATTCGGGAGGCATCGGGTACCTCGCAGGCCGGCACCAGCATCAAGGGCATCCTGGATGCCTGCCGGGCCATCGGATTCCACGCTGTCGGCTATAAGTCGGACGACAAGCGACTGGAAAGCCTGTACGGACTGTCGGAACCTGTCATCCTGCACATCGTCAACCGGCAGGGAGACTTGCATTTCATCGTGTTGGAATCCCTCAACGTACACCGGGCGCGCATCATGGACCCCGGGCTGGGCAAGCACGTCCAGATTCCGACGGAACAACTTCGCAAAGAATGGACAGGCTATCTGGTCACCCTGAAGCCCCAGTCGGACGGCACGCAGCAGACGGAGCGGAAAGTACCTTCGCAACGATCCCTGTTCCAATGCCTGCGGCTTCTCTCCTTCCGGGACTTTGCGCTCATGTTGGCCGGTTCGGTCATCTACATCGTCGCCGGCCTCTGCACCGCCCTCTTCCTGCAACACATCATCGACGGCATCCTGCCGGAAAACGACCGCAGTGAACTGCTGAAGACCGGCCTGCTGATGCTGTCCGTGATGGTCTGCACGCTGCTGGTGGGATACGGCCGGATTCTCTATTCGCTGCGCCTGAGCATCCTGCTCGACAGCCATCTGGTCCTTTCCTATCTGCGGCACTTGTTCCGCCTGCCAGCTTCCTTCTTCTCCAGGCGGGGAAGCGGCGAACTGCATGCGCGGATCGGCGATGCCGCCAAGGTCCGCCATTTCCTGGTCGAGGGCGTCTCAACCCTGCTGACCAGTTCCTTTATCCTGCTCGTCTCGTTTACCCTGATGTTCACCACGCATTGGCGGCTTTCCCTATTCATGCTGACATTCATTCCGATCTATCTGGTCCTCTATCTGGCCGCCGACCGGGTGAACAAAAGGGTAAACCGGGACATTATCGAACAGTCCGCCGTCTTTGAGGAAAGGACGGTCGAAGGCATCACGGCCGTCCGGGTCATCCGCTATTTCGGCGGCGGACAGCGCTTGCTCCGCAGCATCGAGAAAGAATACCGGCTCCTGGCCCGGCAACTGTTTCGGGGCGGCCGCTGGGCCGACTTCTTCGCCTCTGCCTCCGACGGAATAGCCAAGCTCCTGACCCTTACACTCCTGACCGTCGGCTCGCTCTATATCTTTTCCGGTTCGCTGACCATCGGCGCCCTCATGTCGTTCTACTCCCTGACCGCCTGGTTCTCGGCGCCACTGGAAGAACTGGTCGGGATTGGCAACACCTTTTCCGAAGCCCGCATCGCTTTCGAACGGCTCTGCGACATCACGCTTCTCACGCCGGAAGAAACGGGAATCGGACATTTTGAGCCGGAAACAGGCGTCGACCTGGTTTTCGACCGGATCACGTTCTCCTACCCCGGCAGTCCGGAACTGCTCCGGGACTTTTCGCTCACGCTGGAAGCGGGACGCATCACGGCCATCCAGGGGCCGAGCGGATGCGGCAAGAGTTCGCTTGCGGCACTGCTGATGCGCGATTACTCCGTGCAGAAAGGCGTCATCCGGCTCGGATCCAACGATATCCGGCTCTATTCCCTGGAAGCCTGGCGCCGATTCGTCTCGATCGTACCCCAGGAACCGCAATTGCTGAACGCCTCGATTCTCGACAATATCGCATGCCTGGATGTCAACCCAGACATCGGTCGCATCACGAGGTTATTGGACGAACTGGAACTCAGTCCCATGGTCCGGGAACTGCCGATGGGCCTGCTCACCCGGATTGGAGAACGGGGCGGCCTGCTCTCAGGCGGACAGCGCCAGCGAATCGCCCTGGCCCGGGCGCTCTACCACCAGCCATCGGTCCTTATCCTCGACGAAGCGACCTCCTCGCTCGATGAAAGTGCCCGCAACTGCCTGCTCCGGCGGATTGAGCAGTTCCGGGACGAAGGAGGAACCGTCATGATGATCACCCACAATGCCGACAATGCGGCCATTGCCGACAAAATCGTCAAACTTTGAAGAAAATCCGTGCGCACGGACAAGGTCAATCCCGGACACCTGCAAGGACGGGAGCCACGAAAAACAAACATACCTATGGAAGAAACATTGATGTATGGACGGGGTTTGAGAGAACTGCATTCTTCCGAACTCCAGTTGCGGGGCGGAGGAAGCGGCGTCTTCGCCACCCTCTTTGAGAAAATCCGCAACCTGATTGACACCATCGCCGATTACCTGCCCAATTTCATGAGGGGAGTCAAGGATGGCTTCCTCGGAAAAGATCTTTCTTAAAGGAGGACTCGCCATGCGTAAACTGGAAATCAACGAGGCCGCCCTGGTATGGGGTGGCGTGGACAAGAAAGCACAAGATGCCCTCTACACGATCGGCTACGTCCTGGGCGTCATCGCCCGCTTCTTTGGAACGCTCTTCCTCCTGAAGCGAGACAAACCGACCGCTTCCTGATCACGACATCGGGTCTCTCTACGGAGAGACCCTTTGAAATCATGAGAAAAACCCTCCTGTTCATCTTGCTGGGAAGCCTCGCCTTCCCGCTTCCAGCCCAGGATTCCTGGACCCTGGAACGCTGCATCCGCTACGGATTGGAGCACAATACAGGCATTCGCCGGCAGGAAGTCGAGATCTCCATCCGAAAGGCCGAACTCCGCCAGAAGCAGTTCGAACACCTGCCCGCAGCAGCAGTCTCCATCGGCCATGACATGAACTGGGGACGCAGCGTCGACATGCAGGAACTGGTCATCATCCGCAACAA
>JAFZAF010000078.1 GCA_017548335.1 Bacteroidales bacterium
GCGGCGAGGTGATGCAGACCTGGAGGAACTGCCGGCGCTCGAACGTGTAGCCGAAACGCTTCACGGACACCCGGTCAGACTTCTCCGCCAGATAGTCCACATAGCGGGTGACATCGCCCCAGTCGACCATGCGTTCATCGAGTTCGAAACCCAGAAATGCCTGCGGTGGCAGGATATCCGGACGGTACTGCGTGCCCTGCACAGGCAGATAGTACTCCACGGAAGAAGCGGGGGAAGGAGTTTCGGCCTTGCGTCCGGGCTGGGCGGCCGACTCCGGAGCCGGAAGCAACAGCAAAAAAGCCGCTGCCAGAAAGAGCAGATAACGGAACGATATCATAAGGAAAGGGTTTGTCGGATACGGCGGCCGTTCGGCAGCAGGTTGTTGGTGCGGGAGCCGAGATTCTTGACGAAACCCAGGCCCAGCCCCTCATAAGTCAGAAGCAAAAAACCACGGGGTGCATCGGGCAGTACGAGCGGCTCTTTAGACAGGAAGCGCAAGGCTTCCTCGCGAGACAAGGCGATGGTCTCATAAAAGAGCCCTTCCAGCGGCGTCCGACAGTTCGTCAAGGCGAAATCCGCCTCGGGAATCAGGTCTTTCCCCTTACGGACAGCCACGGAGGTTCCCGATGCAATCACCCGCAACTGCTTTTCCAGCAGCGGAAGCACTTTTGCCAACGGCTCGGTCGCTTGCTTGACCCGTTCTTTTCGTACCAGTTGCTTCATGGCTTCATGTTTTCTGGATCAGCGCGGCAAAAAAGCCTTCACCGCGGTCTTCACCCGGATAAAAGTGGCGCATGCCCTTGCAGGATCCGCCCAGTTCGGAGCAGATCCACGCCACATTGTCTTCGTCTTCCTGACGATTGAATGTACAAGTCGAATAGATAAGGAATCCGCCCGGTGCCAATGCCGGCCAGACGTCGCCCAGGATCCGTCGCTGCCGGGCCGCACAAAGCCGCACGGTTTCCGGCGACCACTCTGCCACGGCCCGTTCGTCTTTGCGGAACATCCCCTCGCCCGAACAAGGCACATCCGTCACCACCACGTCGAAAAAGGCCCGCAAGTCCCGGAAAGCCGACGGGTCCGACTGGGTGACAGCCACGTTGGAACAGCCCCATCGGGCTACGTTTTCAGCCAGGACGGTCGCTCGGGCCGGCACCACTTCATTGGCCACCAGTACCGATGTATCATCCAGGTGCGAGAGCAATTGCGTGGTCTTGCCACCGGGCGCGGCGCAAAGGTCAAGCACTTGCAGGCCCGTCCGCCGGCCGAGTTGCGAAAGCGCCTGTTCAAACAGGACGGCCGCATACATCGAAGAAGCCTCCTGCACATAGTACGCTCCAGCGTGGAACAACGGATCGAGCGTAAAGGAAGGCCGCCCGTTCAGGTAGAATCCCTCACCGGGCGCCCAGGGCACCGCATCGCCGGCCAGCGGACCAAAATGGTCGCGCAGCGCCGCGAGCGTCATCTTGAACGGATTGACGCGCACCGACACTTCCGGCTCCTCAGACAAGGCAGCCACAATCCGGTCTGCCCGATCCGGGCCCAGACTTTCACGCAAACCGTTGATAAATTCCGCAGGAAACACTACTTTTGCATGCGCTAACAAACAAAGATAGCAAAAAATGCAGAACGTTTACTTCGAACGGGAACGCATCACCGTGGATGATGCCGATTTTTCGGAATTCTGCTCCCATTTCCGGGAGATTCCCGCCGGCGGCGGCCTGGTCCGCAACCGGGAGGGACAATACCTGCTCATCCGCCGCCGCAACCTGTGGGACCTGCCCAAGGGCAAGCAGGAGCCCGGCGAGGACATCGAGACCTGCGCAATCCGTGAAGTGGAAGAAGAAACCGGACTTCACAACCTGACACTCGGCGAGCGCATCTGCGTCACCCACCACACCTATAAACTGCACGGCGAGAAAATCCTCAAGCATACCTATTGGTACCAGATGCTGGACGAGCGCGAAGAGCCCCTGCTCCCCCAGCGTGAAGAAGACATCACCGAAGCCCGGTGGGTAGAAAAAGAGTGCCTCCCAGCATATCTGGAAGGCACATATCCCTCGATCGTCGAAGTATTTACTTCCGCAGGTCTGTTATAATCGTATCTTCTCCGAAGCTTTCAGGGTCGATGATGAAGAAGGTCGCCGACCAGGCTTCGGCCACTTCCTTGATGCCGGTCAGGGTGATCGTATAGGTATCGTAAGTCACCAGGGCCGTTCCGTCGGCCGCCTTGCTCACGGAGATGTCTTTCAGGAACGAGACGTCGTTGTTTTCGATCACCAGTTCGTCACTGCCCGGAGAATAGATCCAGCGGTCCTTGCCGTTGCAATAGACCTTCATCCAGTCGGTCTCCAGACGATAGCAATCATCCTGCACAAAACCTTTCCCTTCGGCCACGGTCTTGCCGGTCACATTGTCGACCATCTTGAAACTGCAGGAAAAACGCTGCTGGGCACCGGCTGCGGTGCAGAGCAGGATCGAAAGCAGAAGAATCACCCGTTTCATGACACTCAGATTTTAGATATGATTGAGTGATTCCAAAATTCGGTCCAAAGTGTCCAAATCGGTCACTAAAACGGAACGCGCCTTGCTTCCCTCCTGCGGACCGACGATCCCGGCGGCCTCCAGCTGGTCCATGATGCGGCCCGCACGGGCATAGCCCACATTGAGTTTACGCTGCAGCATCGAGGTCGAACCCTGCTGGTATTGGACCACCATCCGGGCACATTCCTCGAAGAGCTGGTCGCGACGGTGGAGATCCACATCGCCCACGCCGGCATCCTCGTCGTTGGGATCCACATACTCCGGCAGTTCGAACGGCCCCGCATAGCCCCGCTGGTCGCTGATGAATTTCACCAGGTTGATGATCTCGGGCGTATCGACCAGCGCGCACTGGACGCGGGTCAGGTCATGGCCCGGATAGACCACCAGCATGTCGCCGCGGCCGATAAGACGGTTGGCGCCCGGCGCGTCGATGATGACTTTTGAGTCGGTACCGGTGTTGACCTTGAACGCGACGCGCGAGTTGAAGTTGGCCTTGATCGAACCCGTAATGATGTTGACCGTCGGGCGCTGCGTGGCGATGATCAGATGGATACCCACGGCACGGGCTTTCTGCGCCAGGCGGGCGATCGGATTCTCAATCTCGCGGCCGGCCGTCATGAGCAGATCGCCGAACTCGTCGATGATTACCACGATATACGGCAGGAATTTGTGGCCGTTGTTCGGGTTGAGCTGCCGGTTCAGGAACTTCTCGTTGTATTCCTTGAGTTGGCGCACGTCGGCCTTCTTGAGCAGGTCGTAGCGGGCGTCCATCTCGATGCAGAGCGAATTGAGGGTATTGGCTACCTTCTTGGTATCGGTGATGATGGCTTCGTCGGCATCGGGCAGCATGGCCAGGTAATGCTTCTCCAGCTTCTCGTAGAGGGAGAACTCCACTTTCTTCGGATCCACCAGCACGAGTTTCATCTCAGCCGGATGCTTGGCATACAGCAGCGAGGTGATCATCACGTTGAGTCCCACGGATTTACCCTGTCCGGTCGCACCGGCCACCAGCAAGTGCGGCATCTTGGCCAGATCGATGAAGAAAGGCTCGTTGGTCACGGTGATGCCGATGGCCATGGGAAGTTCCATCTTCTGCGAAGCTTCCTGATACTGCTGGCAACCGAGCACCGATTTGAGGGCGACGACGCTCGGCTTGACGTTGGCCACTTCGATGCCCACGGAGTCGAGCAGGGTCACGACACGGACGCCCTTGGCACCCAGTGAAATGGCAATGTCCTCTTCCAGGTTGCGCACCTGAGCGACCTTGATGCCGTCGTCGAGCTGGATCTTGTAGAGCGTGACGGTCGGGCCCATCTTGGCCGTGATGCCCTTGACCCGGATCTTGTAGCTGTTGAGCGCATTGACGATGCGCTGCTTGTTATTCTCGAGTTCCTGCCGCGAGACCTCGTACCACATATCCTTGTAGTCCTTGAGGATCGACATGGGCGGCAACTTGAACTTGGGAAGGTCGAGACGGGGATCGTAGCGTTCGCGCCATTCCTCGTCGGACAGGCCGGCGATGATGTCGTTCTCGCTCTTTTCGATCGTCAGCGTCACTTCGGGTTGCGTGACCAACGGCTGGATCACTTCCGGTTTGGTTTCAGTCCCGGGATCAGAAGCCGGTTCCGGCTCAGCTGCAGGCTGGCCTGCCGATTCCGAATCAGTGTATTCAAGCCAGTCGTCGGTCGGATCGGTATCCGCTTCTTCGGCTCCCTCCACCACCAGGCCTGGATACGAACCGGCTTCTCCGGTTTCGCCTTCTTCCGGCTCCAGCGTTTCCTCTTCTTCTTCCTCCTCCGGTTCCCGGTGCGAGATGCCATAGAGCAGATCGTCGAACCAGAAGGCCACCTTCGGGGTCAACAGGCAAGCATACAGGAAGAGGACGACCAGCAGCACGCCCGCCATTCCGGCCTTGCCCAACTTGTCGCACATCCAGCTGTTGGCATAGTGTCCGTAGGAACCGCCGGCTCCGTTGCCGAGCATCGAATCGAGCGAAGTGAAGCTGAAGATGTAGGCCAGCAGCACCGAGAAGATGATGGCGCCGAAGGCACAAAGCAGGAACACCCGGAGCAGATTGACTTTCTTGATGCGGAAGCAATAGACCGTCAGGAAACCCAGAAAAACGGGAATCGCAAAGGCTCCGAACCCGAACAATTTCGAGATCAGGAGATTTGCCCACAGATAGCCGATCTTTCCCCCCGCATTCTCCGCCACCGTGTCCATGGAGAACATTTGCGAATCGAAGCGAAGGCTCTGGTCGGATGTCCAAGTGAAGACGTACGACAGGAGTGCGACCAGGGTATAGAGCGTCAAAATGCCGAACAGGACGCCCAGGACGATCCGCACGATCCTGCGGTTTTCCTCCGACAGGATCGGCTTCCGCGGGGCGTCGTTCCGTTTCGGCCTCGAGGCGGCAGCCGGCTTCTTTTTCGCAGTCGGCTGCGGCCGGGATTTCGCCCGGGATTTTTCCTTGTTTTTCTTCTCTTTTGCCATCGGTTATTTCTTCCGTTTCCAGTTGCGGTTCTTCTTGTTGCCGTTTCCTCCGCTGAAACCGGCCCCGTTGTTTCCGCCCACGCTGATGCCCGGCCGCGAGTAATTGGCACTCTGGGAGATGGCGCCGAGATGCACGTCGGCAGGCACCTTGAGCCGGCCGTCGGACAGGCGCTCGATGTCGGCGAAGATGGTTTCTTCGGCCACATTGTCCTTGTTCCAGATCAGATATTGCTGGCGCATATAGAGAGCCAGCGAACGGATCATCTCTTTCTTCATCTCGTCATCCTCCCGTGCGGCGATCAAATCGATGATATTCTCGATATTGCGGCCATAGCAGGCTGCTTTGACCGGCTTATCCGGCAAGGTAATGATGTCGGGACGGGTTTCAAACTGCTGGGGCGTCGGCGCCGGATACGGTGCGTCGATGTCCAGTTCGAACCCGCCGATCACCTGGGCGTGGTCCCACAGTTTGTGTTTGTAGTCGCTCAGTTCGCGGATCTGCGGATTGAGGATGCCCATCACCTGCACCACCGCACGCATCTGTTCGCTGCGTTTTTCCTTGTCCTCGATGGCCTTCACCTGCTCGATCATCTTCTGAACGTGCCGGCCGTATTCGGGCAGCACCAGTTTCTCTCTCTGCGTATTGTAATCCATTTTCGCGGTTTGTGTCATTTTAACTTACAAAGATACGAAAGATACTATTTATTCTTACCTTTGTGAAAATATTTTTCTTATGGATCATGTCCTGATTACGGGTGCCTTCGGGCAATTGGGCACGGAGCTGCAGTTACTGACGGCCGGAAAGCCCGGTTTCCTGTTTACCGACATGCGAGAAGAAGGGCCTGTCCGCAGACTTGACATCTGCGACAGCAAAACTGTCGACCGCTTTGTCGCGGAAAACCACATCGGAATCATCATCAACTGTGCCGCCTACACCGACGTAAACCGTGCTGAAAGTGACGTCGCTCTCTGCCGGGCCGTCAATGTGGACGGCCCCGCCAATCTGGCGCGTACTGCCCGGCGGCACAACGCCGCCCTGGTCCAGATTTCCACGGACTACGTCTTTGACGGCAAGCGGAAAAGCGGCATTCCCTATGAGGAGTCTTCCCGTCGTCACCCGCTTTCGGTCTACGGCGAAAGCAAGCGTGCCTGCGAAGACGCCGTCCGCCGCATCGGCTGCCGCGGCGTGATTATCCGTACCGCCTGGCTGTATTCCCCCTTCGGAAAGAATTTCGTCAAGACAATGCTCCGGCTGGGATCTGAAAAACCGGAAATCGGCGTGGTCGCCGACCAATTCGGCACCCCCACCTACGCACGTGACCTGGCGCAGGCAATCCTCGACCTGCTGCCCCAAATCGGCGACCGCCGTGGCGAGATTTACCATTATACCGACGAAGGCTCGTGTTCCTGGGCCGAATTCGCCGCCCTCATCATGCAGGAAGCCGGACTGGCGTGCCGCGTCAATCCCCTGACCACCGACCAATACCCCACCCCGGCCGCCCGCCCCGCCTGGTCCGTCCTCTCCAAAGTAAAAATCCGCCACGACTTCGGCGTCGCAACACCCCACTGGGAGACGTCCCTCCGCGACTGCCTCCAACGGCTGTCGACCCGATAATCGACCGTGGCGCTTCCCTAACTGATTTTCAGGTCTTTACAAGAAATCGGTTGCGTATTTTTACGCAACCGATTTTGCTTAAATCGCTGGCAATCAATATAGGAAGCGCCACGAAAAAAACGCCGGATGTAGAGAAGTTTATTCGCTTTTCTGCTCGAAAAACGGAGCCCGGCTGTCTTTTTCCGACAGGATGACTTCGTCGGGAGAGATGCCCCAGTCGATGGCCAGGGTCGGATCGTTCCAACGATAGGAACCTTCGGCCTCAGGCGCATAGAAATTGTCGCATTTGTATTGGAAGATGGTGTCGTCTTCCAGGACGAGAAAGCCGTGCGCAAAACCGCGCGGGATGAAAAACTGACGCTTGTTTTCTCCGCTCAAGACCGTAGAGACATACTTGCCGTAGGTCGGCGAGCCGGGACGGATATCCACGGCCACATCGAGTACGCTGCCGCGGACTACGCGCAGAAGTTTCGCCTGGGCGGCTTCGCCCTTCTGGAAATGAAGGCCGCGCAGCACACCCCGCTTTGCGGAATAGGATTCATTATCCTGCACAAAGTCCACGGGGCCGACATGGGCTACGAAATCACGGAGGGAGAACGACTCGAAGAAGTAACCGCGATGGTCGCCGAACACGCGCGGTTCTATGATCAGCGGGCCTTCAATGTCAGTTTTGATATAATTCATCGTAAAAAACTTTCTAACCGTACAAAGGTAGCGTTATTTTTTTTAACTTTGTTGAGATTTGCCAATAATACACCATGTATAAGATAGTATCCCACCCGATTCTGGACATCCCCGAGGAGGATCTCCACGAGTTTATCTTTGAAGGCCAGAAAGTTCGCGGCCAGAAAGGCCAGACCATCGCCGCCGCCCTGCACCAGGCCGGATTTCCCGTTCACCACCACAGCCTGAAAGACCGCAAGCGTACCATGGAGTGCGGTATCGGCAAGTGCGGTGCGTGTGAAATGCTGGTCGACGGCCACATCCGCCGCATCTGCATCACCAAGATCGACGGAATCCGGGAAGTCCGCCGTGTCGGCAAGGAGAGTTTCTCCCTGGTCGACAGCGCCACCACCCGGCAGGACGGTAAGAAGAAAGTCTATCGTACGGCCGTGGCCATTATCGGCGCAGGCCCTGCAGGACTGGCCGTCCGGGAAGAACTCAACAAGGCCGGCATCGACAACCTCGTGCTCGACAACAACGACGCCATCGGCGGCCAGTTCCAGATGCAGACCCATCAGTTCTTCTTCTTTGAGAAAGAGCAGAAATTCGGCGGAATGCGCGGCTTCGACATCGCCAAGACCCTCGCCGGCGACTCTCACGAAGGCATTCTGCTCAATTGCGTGGTGTGGGATATCCTGGAAGGGAAACGGCTTGCCGTGAAAAACGTCGCCACCCAGGAAATCTTCTACGTTGACGCCGAACAGCTCGTCGTCGCGGCGGGCGCCCTTCCCTTCATGCCTGCCTTCAAGAACGACGACCTGCCGGGTGTGTACACGGCAGCCGTCTTCCAGCGGATGATGAACAAGGAATTCACCCTGCTGGGCAAGAACGTGCTCACAGTCGGGGCCGGCAACATCGGCTACCTCACTTCTTACCAGGCCATGCAGGCCGGCGCCAAGGTCAAGGCCATCATTGAGGCGATGCCCAACGAAGGCGGTTTCCCCGTCCAGGCCAACCGCCTCCGCCGGCTCGGCGTGCCGATCATGACTTCCTATACACTGGTCGAAGCCATTCCGAATGAGGACTGGACCGGCGTGACGGGCGCCATCATCGCCAAGTGCGAAAACTTCAAGCCGATTCCGGGCACCGAGGTCCGGATCGACGGCATCGACTGCATCAACATCTGCACCGGCCTGCTGCCCGACAACCAGTTGCTGCGCAAGGGCAATGAGGTATTCGGCCTCGCCTGCCACGGTGTCGGCGACGCCGTGCGGATCGGCGAAGGAACTTCCGCCGTGCTCCGCGGACGCCAGTGCGCCTTTGAAATCCAGCAGGCGCTCGGCCGCCGGATCGATTACAATGCCTACCTGACCGTCTCCAAAGAATACATCGACTCCCAGCAACGCCCGCACCGCCTGCTCGAAAAGCCGCTCAAACCCTCGGCGGAGCGGATGCGCAAGGGCGGTTTCGTGATTGCCGACTGCCTCTATGGGTTCGCCTGCAACCCTTGCTCCTTTGCCTGCAAGCAGGGCGCCATCACCAAGAGCTCCACGTCGGTTACTCCGACCATCGACTTCGACAAGTGCATCGGTTGCATGGAATGCGTGGCCCACTGCCCGGGTCTGGCTCTCTTCGGTTACCGACCCGACCGCCGGCAACTCTTCCTCCCCATCGAATTCCATGTCGAAGCCGGTGCGGAAGTCTTCCTGGTGGACGACAACGGCAAGAAAGTCGGCGAAGGCGTCATCGAGCGCGTCATCCGCAAACCCAACAAGACCCATGTAGCTGTGGTCAAGGCTGAAAAGCTCTACGCTGGCGACAGCGACGAGGCCCTGCTCGAGGCACACGGCTTCATCGTCAAAGAGAACTATCCTGAGCCGCTTGAATTGACGCCGACCGAACTCAACGACGACTTTACCTATATCTGCCATTGCGAAGACGTGCGCCTTCGCGACCTGCTCGCCCTCCTCAAGGGCCGCACCAGCATTACCGCCCAAGAGCTCAAGCACATCTCCCGTCTCGGCATGGGACCGTGCCGGGGCACGCGCTGCCTGCCGCGCGCCAAACAGGCGCTGCGGGCCTACGGCATTGAGATTACCGGCGACTTCACGCCCCGCGGCCCGATGGCCAATCTCGTCGAGATCGGCAACGTAACCAACCCGGATCGGAGCATCGAACTCATCACCAATCCGAAATGCACCGATGTGGAAATCCGCCGTGTCGGCGCCTTCGTGGCCGGCGGCGGCATGGCAGGTACCGCCTTGTTCCGCTATCTGGCCGAAGCCGGTTTCAAGCCGGTTCTGGTCAACAACGAACACGGCAGCTCCTGGCGTTGCATCGCCGGCGGCCGTCCGGCCTTCTCGCTTCCGGCCTTGGCCGACATCGCCACGCATAACCTGGAAATTTTCCGTGAAGTCCAGGGGTTGCGCAACATCGACCTGAAGATGACGCGGTACGTTAACTTCGTCCACGACGACGCCACCTACCGCTCACTCGACGCTTCCCGCGCCTGGTCGAACGCCTACATGGTGGACAAGAAAGACTTCGCCAAGGAGATTTCTCCGTACATCAATCCCGACCTTAACCTCTACAGCCATGCGCTGATTTCACTCGACTGCTGGCAGGCGACGCCGGGCAAGACGATCGATACCGTACGCCAGCTCGGCATCCGGGCCGGCGGCCAGGTGTTCGAAGACACCGCCGTGATCAACGTCGAGAAAAACGGTGGCCGTTACCGCATCACCGTCCGCACCCGCGACGGTCATTATGTCCGCTATGAGACAGATGTCTTCGTCAATGCCATGGGCGCTGGTGCCGAAAAGTTCGCCCGGCAGCTCGGCATCGAGACAGGCCTCTATCCAATCCGCCACCAGGCCTTCATCACCAAGCGCCTGCCCCTGATCGGCAAGGACGGCGATTCGCTCGACATGCTCATCGACCGGCGCCACTACAAGGGCTTCTCAGCCGTCTATGGTCAGCAGTTGGCGGAGACTGGCCAGATCATCGGCTGCGCCTCCCCGGCACAGGACGCTACTGACGCGGCCAAGAACCTGAAGGTCAATACGCAGGAATTCCTGGAGATTGCTTCGGAAGTGTTCACGGAGTGGATCCCGCAACTGAAAGGCATGAGTTTCCAGGCCACTTGGAGCGGCTACTACACGGAGCCGCGGTACATCATCGACCCGAGCCTTGGCCTCTTCGTAGGCATGCGCGGCCACGGCTTTATGCTGTCGCAGTACATCGCCAAGCTCTACGTCGATGCATTGCTGGGCCGTCCAGTCCCCGACTACTTCAAGGACCTAGCCCTCGGCGGCCCCGGCCTCTCGGAGCAGGCATTCAAATAAAAAGAAAGCGGCCCGCAGGCCGCTTTCTTTTCGCCATGCCCGGCGCCACCCTCGGCTACGACCGGGGGTCGACCGGGCATCTTTTATTTCATATACGGATACTTGTACCCGCGGGCGGGGACGAGCGTCTCCTTGATGGCGCGCGGAATGGCCCAGCGGATGAGGTTGAACTCACCGCCGGCCTTGTCGTTCGTGCCCGACTTGCGGGAACCGCCGAACGGCTGCAGGCCGACCACGGCGCCTGTAGGCTTGTCGTTGATGTAGAAGTTGCCGGCCGCATAGCGCAGCTTGTCGGCCACGGCCTGGACCATCATGCGGTCTTGTCCGAATACGGCGCCGGTCAGGCCGTACGGCGAGGTGGTGTCGCAGAGCTCGACGGCCTTGTCCATCTCGGCATCCTCGTAGACGTAGACCGTAAGGACGGGACCGAAGATCTCCTCTTCGATGGTCTTGAAATGCGGGTCGGTGGTCACAATGACGGTCGGCTCCACAAAGTAGCCTTTGCTCTTGTCGCAGCCGCCGCCGATGACGATTTCTGCGTCCGGGCTGTTCTTCGCGTAGGCGATGTTGGCGGCGATGTTGTCGAACGATACCTCGTCGATGACGGCGTTGATGAAGTTGTCGGGATCGCATACGTCGCCCATCTTCGCTTCCGCTGCGAAGGCCTTCATGCCTTCCAGCACCTTCGGCCAGAGGGACTTCGGGATGTACATGCGCGAAGCGGCGGAGCACTTCTGGCCCTGGAATTCGAAAGCGCCGCAGAAGGCGGCGGTGGCGACGTCCTCGGCCACGGCGGTCGGGGTGACGAAGATGAAGTCCTTGCCGCCCGTCTCGCCCACGAGGCGCGGATAGGTCCGGTAATGATCGATATTGTCGCCCACCTGCTTCCAGAGCGTGTTGAACGTGGCCGAAGATCCGGTGAAATGGACACCGGCCAGGTGCTCCGAGGCGAAGATTTCCGCACCGATGACCGAGCCCTTGCCGGGGATGAAATTCACCACACCGTCGGGCAGGCCGGCTTCCTTGTAGATCTGCATCAGGTAGTAGTTCGAGAGGATGGCCGTGGTGGAAGGCTTCCATACGGTGACGTTGCCCATCAGCACAGGCGACATGTTGAGGTTCGATGCGATGGAGGTGAAGTTGAACGGCGTCAGCGCGAAGACGAAGCCTTCGAGGGCGCGGTACTCGACCGTATTGATCTGCCCCTTGGCGCTCTTGGGCTGGAAGCCGTAGATCTCGGAGGCAAAGTGGGCGTTGTAGCGCAGGAAATCGATGAGTTCGCACGTGGAATCGATCTCAGCCTGGTAAAAGTTCTTGCTCTGGCCGAGCATCGTGGCTGCGTTCATCAGGGCGCGGTACTTCGTGGAGATGAGTTCGGCTGCCTTCATCAGGATCGATGCGCGTACGGTCCAGTCGGTTTCAGACCATTGCTTGTGGGCTGCCATGGCGGCGTCGATGGCCATACGGACCTCGGCCGGACCGGCCTTGTGGTAGGTAGCCAGGACATGATGGTGGTCATGCGGCATCACCACTTTGCCGGTGTTGCCGGTGCGCACCTCTTTCCCGCCGATGATCAGGGGAATTTCAATCTCGATGGAACTTTGGCGCTTGAGCTCTTTTTCGAGGGCTTCGCGCTCGGGTGAACCTTTTAAATACGTTTTCACCGGCTCGTTGGCCGGATCGGGGAATGCATAGATGGCGTCTCTCATTGCAGATATGATTGGTTAGATTGTTTCAGAATCTTCAAATTTACGAAAAAATTTGTGTAACTTCGCAAATCAACCTGATAAATCATTATCCAGATGCACATCGGAATCGCCGGCAACATCGGCAGCGGCAAGACCACGCTCACCCGCATGCTCGCTGAACATTACGGATGGACCCCGAAATTCGAGGCCGTGACCCACAACCCCTTCCTGGAGGACTACTACAAGGACATCCCCCGCTGGTCATTCAATCTAGAAGTGTATTTCCTCACCCAGCGTTTCAAGGACGTGATGGAGATTGCCCGGAGTCCCAAGACCATCATCCAGGACCGCACCATCTTCGAGGGCGTCTATGTGTTCGTGGCCAACAACGTGGCGATGGGCAACCTTTCACAGCGCGATTTCGATGCATACATGGACCTGTTCAACGTGATGATGCAGATGGTCAAGCTGCCCGACCTGCTCATTTACCTGAAATGTTCCATCCCGCATCTGGTGGCGCAGATCCAGAAGCGCGGCCGCGACTACGAGCAGTCCATGAGCCTCGAATATCTCGGCGGCCTGAACAAGCGTTACGATGAATTCATCTACAAGGAATACAAAGGCGAGGTCCTGACGATCGACGCCGACAACCTCGACTTCCAGAACAACCCCGAGGACTTCGCTTCGATCACGGACAAAATCGACGCCCGTCTCTTCGGCCTGTTCTAAGAGATGCCCGGTCGAAACCGGGCATGACGAAAAGAAAAGCGGCCCGGATCGGCCGCTTTTCTTTTACAGATAATCGTTGAAATACATCGTGATCTTGTCCATCAGGTGAACGCGGTCCACGCCACGGACATTGTGCGGGTGGGTCGGATACGGGAAGTAGTCGACTTGCACGTTGTTCTTGATGCAGCTCTCCACGAAGCTCAGGCTGTGCTCCCAGACCACCGTGTCGTCGATGGCACCCTGACAGATGAGCAGTTTGGCTTTCAAGTCCTTGGCACGGGGAATCAGCGAGGTCTTGGCAAAACCTTCTGGATTCACAGCTTCGGTATCCATATAGCGCTCGCCGTACATCACCTCATACCATTTCCAGTCGATGACAGGACCGCCGGCCACCGCCACCTTGAAGACGTCGGGATAGTTGACGGCCAGCGAAATGGTCATGAATCCGCCATAGCTCCAGCCATGCACGCCGATGCGGTCGCGGTCCACCCAGTCGTGGGACATCAGCCATTTCATCCCTTCCATCTGGTCGGCCATTTCCACCTGGCCGCACTGCCGGTGAATGGCCTTCTCAAATTCGGCACCATGGTTCGGCGTACCGCGGTTGTCCATCGTGAAGACGACATAGCCGTGCTGGGCCATATAGATGTCCCAACGGGACATTCCACCCTGATACACGTCGCGGATCAACTGCGTATGCGGGCCTCCGTACACATAGAGAATCACGGGATATTTCTTCGCAGGATCGAAGTCGATCGGATAAACGAGGCCATAGTGGTTGTCGTACTTTCCGTCGGCACTTTTGACCGTTCCCATCTCAATCTTGCAGCTGGTCAGCAGCGGATTCTGGCCGGCGGCGCGATACAGCTCGGTGAACTTCTTGCCGTCGGTGGTCCCCCAGCCCATGACGCGCGGTACGTCGAGCGACGACCAGGTGTCCATGAAATACTTGCCGTCGGGCGAGATCTGGCAGTTGTGCCAGCCTTCCTCCCGGGTGAGGCGTAGCTTCTTCCCGGTCTTCAGGTCCACGCGGAACAGATGATTTTCAATGGGCGACACTTCGGCCGAATAATAATAGACATACCGGCCGCGCTGGGCCACATACGAGCAGTCGGCGTCCACGTCGGTGAGGCGTTTCGGCGCGAACTTCCCGCTGGCGGAGCAGAGATAATAGTTCTTGTAGCCGTCCCGGTTGTCGGTGAAATAGAGGAACTGGTCGGGATCGGATTCGAGGAAGACCAGCGGTTCCTGCGGCTCCACCCAGCGGCTGTTCTCTTCGGTCAGCAGCGTGCCGAGGCATTTTCCGTCCGCCGCGTCATAGACATTGAGATGGACATGCTTTTGCGGGCGGTCCAGGACTTGAATATAGATGCGGTCGCTGGCCGGCCCCCAGGTGATGTTGGTCAGGTAGCGCTCCTCATCGAAGTCGGTGACATCCATCCAGACGGTCGTCCCGGCGGCGATGTCGTAGACGCCCAGCGAAATATGCTCGGAGGCCATGCCGTTCATCGGGTAGCGGATCTCCCGCAAGGTGCCGGTGCGGGTGGTGATGTCAAGCAGGGGGAAGAGCGTCACCGCACGCTCGTCTTTGCGATAAAAAGCAATCTTGGTGCTGTCGGGCGAAACGAAGATCCCTCCGTTGATGCCGAATTCGTTGCGGCTGACCGTCTGCCCGCACACGATGCCAGGATGGTTATACGCCGTGATGGCGTGCTCCACGCCGGATTTATCCGTATAATACAGGTTGTTACCCTTGGTATAGGCAAAACGGGACGGCCGCTGGAAGCCCGGAGGCGGTCCCTGCATCCTTCCCGGTGTCGGCTCGTCCAACGCGACCACCGACTTGTCGCCGGTCCAGTGCCACATCGGAGCCTGGATCATCAAGCCGCGCCCCAGCACGGCTTCTTCCATCGTCATCACCCGGCGCTCTTCCTGAGCGAAGGCGAACGGCCCGGCAAGCAGCAGGGCCAGCAAAAGCAAAGCGAATCGTTTCATTCAGTAAAGATACGCATTTTTTCAGTAACTTTACGCTATGAAACGCGCCTTCCTCTTTTGTCTCCTGTTCCCCGCCCTTCTCTTTCAACAGTGCAACTTCGCTCCGGCGAACCAGGTCCACTTCGATGCTGACTTCGAGTCTGGATCGCTCGGCCAGGTGAAGCGGATCGGTGCCAAACGCGTCCGTGTGGCTCCGGGCGAAAAAGTCCCCCACCTCTCCTATCTCATCTCCGGAAAATTCGATCCGGAAAACCCCATCGACACCGCCCTTTCCCCCAGCGCGAACTGGTATTGTTTCCGGATGACTGGCGTCAAGGGAAAACAGATTTACCTGACGACACCGGACAACGGTGTTGCGAGGACTTCCTACTCCTACGACGGGGTCCGTTGGGACCACCTTCCGCTGGCCGAATCGCCGGGGGGCTTCCTCGACAAGCGTTTCGACCGCGACACCGTCTTCGTGGCGCTCTATGCTCCCTACACTTATAGTTATCTGCAAAAACGTCTGAAGCAGTGGACAACCTGCCCGGACGTGACGCTCGACACCATCGGATTCAGTTATGAAGGAAGGCCGCTTCAACTGCTGCACATCACCGATGCCAGCGTCCCGGCCGACCGGAAGTCCCGGATCTGGATCCATGGCAGAATCCATCCCTCCGAATCTCCCGCATCGTATCTGGTGGACGGACTTGTGGACTATCTCAGCAGCGACACCCCGGAAGGCCGGTCGCTCCGGCAGCAGATCGACGCCTATATCCTCCCCTTTGCCAATCCCGATGGCGTGGCGGACGGTCTCTCCCGCTCCAACGCCCTTGGCGTCAACCAGGAGATCAATTTCGGCCGTAGCGAAGACAGTACCGTCGTGGAAGTGCGCACGATCAAGCAGACGCTTGAGAACCTGACGGCGGAACGACCTTTCGATATTGCCCTCAACAGCCATTCTCAGCTTTCCGAATCTGCCACGTTCTGGATGCATCGCGGCAGTTCCACGACACCATCCTTCTTTCGCAAACTATGGACTTTCACCGGACTGGTCTGCAGTTTCAATCCCTGTCTCCGCCCCGAAGACATGAATTTTTCTGATATGGCATCCCGCTATGTGGAGGGCTGGTTCTGGGAGCATTTCGGAGAACAGACAATCGCCCTGACCATCGAAACGACCTATAACTGCTACTCGTTTGACCGCGAAGGCCTCTGGGCCGACAACGACAACATCCGCGACTTCGGCAAGCGGACCCTGCAGGCTATCGCGGAGTATCTTGGCCTTTCCCTCCCCGGCCGCTACCTGATTGAAACACCGGACAGGATGGAGGCGGGCTGGGAGCCCCTTCGCGGAGATGAGCACTCATACCTTGGCACGGGTGCCTGGAAAGCCACCCGTGCCGGCGCGAAGGTCACATATAGTAAGGCCGACCTCCCGGCCGGCCGCTACCATATCTACCGCTACGAACCCGGAAACTGCATCGAGCCGGAAGGCCAGTATCACCTGCAAGACACGTTGACAGGCGAATGGCTCAATCCCGGCATCCACGGATGGGTGTACGAAGGAAGCGTCGAACAAGTGCGGAACGGATCCTTCCGGCATACCCGCCAGGCTGACGCACCCGGCGAGTTCGCCGATGCCCTGCTGTTGATCCGCTGTGATGCGGCAGATGGACAACCTGCATTCCGATAAGACACGCAACATGGATACACTCAAAGGAAAAACCGTCTTGATTACCGGTGCCAGTTCCGGCATAGGCGCCGCCCTGGCCCGGGAATTCGCCCGGCTGGGAGCCTCGCTGATCCTGCTGGCACGCAACCGGCAGCGGCTGGAAGCCGTCCAGCAGGAATGTCTTCGGCTCGGCGCCGGAAACGTCCGTCTCGTCGAAGCCGACACGACAGACTATGCCGCTATCGACGCCTTTGTCCCGACGGTTGAAGGCAAGCTGGACTACCTGGTCCTCAACGCCGGCATCTCACAGCGCTCCCTGGCCGTCGAAACCGCCGAAACAGTGGACCGCCAGGTCATGGAAGTAGACTTTTTCGCCCCCGTCCATCTCACCAAGGCCCTCTACGCCGCCGGCAAGTGGGACCACGACACGCACATTGCCGCCACCTCCTCCATCTCCGGCCTCTTTGGTTTCCCGCAGCGCTCAGCCTACTGCGCCGCTAAACATGCCCTTAAAGGCTTCTTTGAAGCCCTGCAGCTCGAGACCGGCATGAAAGTAACCCTGCTCTTTCCCGGCCGTATCAACACGCCCATCAGCTTGAGCGCCCTCGAGGCCGACGGCTCCGCCCACGGCAAGATGGATCCCGGTCAGGCCGGCGGCATGGACGCCGACACCTGCGCCCGCAAATGCGTCCGCGGCATCCTCTGCGGCAAGCGCCAGGTCCGCGTCGGCGGAAAAGAAATGATCTCCTGCTTCGCCTATAAATGGTTCCCGGGACTCTTCTTCCGCCTGGCCGGAAAGGTTTCCGCCGTATGACACTGACGTCCGGAAAGATTCCATAGTTTTTTTTGGACGCAAAAAGAAAAATATCTACATTTGCGGTCCACTTCTGGATGTGGCGCAGTTGGTAGCGCACCTGGTTAGGGACCAGGAGGTCGCTGGTTCAAGTCCAGTCATCCAGACCAGGAGCATGGCGGCTCACGCCGGCCATGCTTTTTTGATCCGGTGAGTTGTCCGAGTGGTTGAAGGA
>JAFZAF010000079.1 GCA_017548335.1 Bacteroidales bacterium
ACGCCGAGCGTAAGCAGGAGTTTCAGCCAAAAATCCCCGGATGCCAGTTGCTGCCCCAACGGAACCACTTTCGAAGCAGCGGCTCCGCTCAGGGTTTCGCCCCAGGTCCAGGTCTTGAATTTGAGTGCGGAAAAATCGAAAGCGCCGGTCAGTACGGCCACCAGTCCGACCGCGATGAGGATGAAACCGATCCAGACTGACAGCCAGTCTTCGGTATGCAAGAGCTTGGAGGGTTGTTTCGTCATAGGTTTAGTATCGCTTTTTCAGTTGAAAACACAAAGATACCAAGCATTCCGATTAATTGTTATCTTTGTACAAATCAATTATGAATATGAATCGCTTTCTTCTGATTATCTCGCTGGCTGCGTTGGTTGTGGCTTGCGGCCCCCGTGAACAGGTGGTCGACCTGCCGGAGAGCATTGATGACAATCTGTACCGCTTCGGGGTGAACACCAGTCCCTATGAGTATTTCAACACCGGGGAAACGCCGGTTCCTGCTGGGTACAAACCATTCTATATCAGCCACTACGGCCGTCATGGGTCGCGCAGCGACTGGGGTGACGCGTATGGTCAGGTGGTGGAGAAGTTCAACAAAGCCCATGAAGCGGGGGTCCTGAGCGAGGAGGGGGAGCAGGCTTACCAGCGGATCCAGACGATCTATAGCTTGCACAACGACATGAACGGCCGTCTTACGCCACGAGGGGCCAGGGAACACAGGCAGATTGCCCATCGCATGTACAACAAGTACAAGAAGGTGTTCTGCAGCGGCAGCCGGCGGGTCCGTGCCGTATCCAGCACGTCTCCGCGCTGCATTGTAAGCATGGCGGCTTTCACGGGAGAACTCCTGTCGCAGGATTCCAAGCTGGATATCGGTTGGGATACCGGAGAAAAGTTCATGGATTATTGCAGCAGCGTGGATCCGCAGGATGTGACGATGGCAGCCTACAAGATCCTCATGGATTATACGAATGCCTCCAAGGCCGATACGGCTTACTTTGCGCAGCACGTATTCACCGATGAGGCTGCTGCGCGTGAAGCAATGGGCTGTTCCATTGCCGACCTGTTGAATGGCACGATCTCCTTTGCCTCCATCAGCGGATCTTTCGATCAGGACCAGTCCGTGATCAATCTCTTCAACGTGGAAGACTTGAAGTTCTATTCCAGAATGATTTCGTTGAACCTTTTCCTCCGCCAGTGCAACAGTGCGGAACTCGGTGACCGTCGCATGGCCGTTCCGGAAGTGGGCAACTTAGTGGCCGACTTCATTGATAAGGCTGACGAAGTCATCGAGAAAGGGGATTACGTCGCTGACTTGCGTTTCGGCCACGACTATCAGCTGCTGGCTTTCTGCTCCAAGATCGGTGTGAAAGGCATCGGAGAGCGTCTTACCAGTGACGAAGCCTTCAACTGGCCCGGCTGGCTGTATACACCCTTCGCCGGCAATTTCCAAATGGCTTTCTACAGGAACAAAGCGGGAAATGTGCTGGTAAAGTGCTTCATCAACGAGCGGGAGACCACGCTTCTGGGCCTTCCCGACGGTCCTTATTATGCGTGGGAAGACGTAAAAAAAGCGTGGGCTCCTTCTAATTAGAATCGCGTTTTCACCGGGCGGCGATACACTCGATCTCAACGAGGGCGCCCTTCGGGAGGGTCTTGACGGCGACAGCGCTGCGGGCAGGGAACGGCTCGCTGAAAAACTGTGCGTAAATCTCGTTCATCGCGGCAAAATCGCCCATGTCGGCGAGGAAGACGGTGGTCTTCACGACATTGGCCAGGCCCAGGCCGGCGGCCTCGAGGATGGCTTTCGCATTGGTGAGCGACTGGCGGGTCTGTTCCTGCACGCCTCCTTCGGGGAATGCGCCCGTGGCAGGGTCGATCGGGAGTTGTCCGGAGACGAAAATGAGGCCGGTTCCGCTGTCAATAGCTTGGCTGTAGGGGCCGATGGCGGCCGGTGCATTGTCGGTGTTGATGCGTTGTTTCATAGTTGCGTCGGTATTTTGCATGTTGAATGTACAAGATGCGGTCAGTGCCAGAAGGCAGCAAGCAATGGATAGGGAAAGAAAAGGTTTCATACTTTGAGTTTCAAGTGCAGTTTTCCAAAGACCCAGGTAAGGCCGATGATAACGAAAGCGAAGGCAAAAGCCTTGAGCAGGCCGGGCAGGCCGTCAGAGAGCACGGCAGGCCACTCAAAGCCTGTAAGCTCCTGGACGACCTCCCAGATGGTCGGGATGGTGTAGCAGGTAAGCGTGGCTGTTCCGGCCGGCGAAATGGGGTTTGCCCAGGCTGTGAGTCCTTTTTCATCAGCTATCCAGTGAAGCATCGCCAGAAGGACGACGAAGATGGCCAGGCAGTAGAAAGCCCAGGTCGGCGTCGCCAGGTTTTTCGAGATGATCCAGAAGCGGTGGCTGACGAGCCCCAGCAGCAAAAAGGCCAGTGCCAGTGTTCCGAACAGGATGTAGAGCCTCCGCGGCTTGGACTGGTACCGGAGCATCAGCATGGATGCGATCATACCCGTGGCGCAGATGGCGGGATGTGTCCAGCCGCCTGGCCAGAAGCCCAGCATGATGGCCCGGCTCGAAAACTCTCTGGGGATGGCCCGGGAAGCGTTAAGCACGCAGAGCAGGAGCGTCACCAGCCAGAATCCAGTCACTTTCTTGAAATCTCCCCGCAGGAAGAGGTAGGCCAGGGCGCAGGGCAGATAAGCCCAGCCGATAAGTCCGAGGATGCCCCACCAGCCGTGACGGAAAGGCATTCCATGCAGGTCCTTGTAGATGACCAGGCCCACTAGCAGGATCACGCCTAAACCTTGCAGCAGCCGCACCCATATCGGGGAGCGTCCGTCGTCGCGACGGGGATAGGCGTTCCAGACGAGGAAGAACCCGGCCACGGCCAGCAGGGTGAATACGGGGCGGGAGAGCCATCCTTCCACACCGCGGTAATTCATAGCAAAGATGCCCATTACCAGCAAGGCGAGGGTGCGCAGCAAGATATGGCCGAGTACGCCGAGTTGGGAGTCACCTTTGCTGAAGCGCCTGCCGATGGCCAGGGGAATGGAGAGCCCTACGCAGAAAAGGAAGGCTGGAAAGACCAGATCGGAAAAACCCAGCATGTCTTCGGTCGTTTTCGCGTGGTGCAGCCAGTGGGGGAGTCCGCTCATGCCGGCGAAGTCGTTGACGAAAAGCATCATCAACATGGTCAGCGCGCGGAAAATGTCGATAGAGGCCGTGCGTTTCATAGGACGTTGCTGTGGTAGCCGGCCGGCAGGCCGCCGGCTCCCACGGGAAGGGAGCCGCGGGCGCTGCGGCGCCGGGTGAGGGCGCGGGCGGCGGCGATGTTGTTGAAACGGGTATCGGAATAGCCGATGATAAACGTTTTGAAACGTTTATATCCGTTTAATTCGTTTAAGTCGTAGGGGTTTCCGAGATAGAAACCGTGCAGGCGATGGCGCTTGCTCCAGGAGGCGATCCGGGCGAACTTGTCGGGGTCCACCGTCGCGAAGCGCTGTGGTCCACCGGTCCTCGGCTTGGGCTTTCCGGAGTGGAATCCCACGATGACGTCGCGGTATCCGAGGAGGAGTGCTCCGACGCTGTCGATCTGTTCCAGCGTGGCGTCGAACGGCAGGTCGAAGCGGGTGATGCGTCCGGCCTTTGTCAATTCGGCTTCAAATGCCGCGCTTTCCGGAGAGACTGCGTTGAAAGCCACATAAGCCACGCGCGGTCGGGTGGTGAAGGCCATGTGCCGGCGCAGGCGGAGCGGATGGCGAAGCTTGCCTTTGACGACGGTCATCGACCGGTCGCACAGTGTCTGGATTAGTTCTTCCGTCTGCGGACGATGGGCTTTTTCCAGCAGTGTAGCGGTATCGACGAACGGGGAGTAGCCGGGATCGAGCAGTCCGCTCCGCCGCTTGAGTTCCAGCACCCGGCGGACGCGGGCGTCGAGGTCGGCCTCGTCGAGCTCCTCGCTGCGGAACGCCGCGTCGAGTTCGTCGAGGGTCTGTTTGGAATCTTGCGGCATGAGCAGGATGTCTGCGCCCGCTTTGTAGGCCAGGGTGGCAGCATTGGCGTTGCCTTCGGCCACGCCTTGCATCTGAAGCGCGTCGGTGATGATGATGCCGGGGAAGTCCAGTTCATTGCGCAGCAGGCCGGTGATGATCGGCTTGGAAATCGAGGCCGGCGTGCCCGTGTTGTCGAGGGCGGGGATGCTGAGGTGTCCGACCATTACCATCGCGACACCCTCCTCGATGAGCCTGCGGAAGGGATAGAGTTCCAGGGAATCAAGCCGGGAACGGTCGAAGGCCAGTACGGGCAGGCTGTTGTGCGAATCGATATCGGTGTCGCCGTGGCCCGGGAAATGTTTGGCAGAGCCCCATACACCGGCGCCCTGCATCCCGCGGACAAAGGCGGCGCCCAGACGGGCGACGTTCTCGCGGTTCTCCCCGAAGGAACGAGTGTTGATCACGGGATTCTTCGGATTGTTGTTGACATCGACGTCGGGGGCGTAGTTGACGAAGATCTTCAGTTCCCGCAGTTCTTCGCCAATGGCGCGGCCTGCCTGTTCGACAAGAGCCTCGTCGCCGAGGGCGCCGAGCTGCATCGCGCGGGGGAAAGCCGCAAATTCGTAGTAGCGCATGGCAGCGCCCCATTCTCCGTCGATGGAAACGAGCATCGGGATTTTGGCAAGCGCCTGGAGTTCATTGACCAGCTGGATGTTGTCTACGAGACCGTCGTCCATCACGATGAGTCCGCCGAGGCCTTCCCGGATGAGCCGCTCCTGGGCCTGGCGTACGCCGGGCGCTTCCGTCGACTCGATGGCCTCGATGATGAGCTGCGCAATCTTCTCGCGCCGCGACATCCCGCTCAACAGCGCATCGATGTCTTGGGCAAAAAGGCCGCTGCAGCAAGCTGCGGCGGCCATCAGGGTCAGGAGGATCCGTTTCACGGCACGTTTATTTCGCGTGTCCGTCGGAGCCGAGTACGTTGATGATCTTGTGCTTGTAGAGCTTGACCATCTCGTCGCGGGCCGGGCCCAGGTATTTGCGCGGGTCGAACTCGCCGGGCTTGTCGACGAAGACCTTGCGGATGGCGGCGGTCATCGCCAGACGGGAGTCTGAATCGATGTTGATCTTGCAGACGGCGCTCTTCGAAGCTTTGCGGAGCTGCTCCTCCGGGATGCCCACTGCATCGGGGAGTTTGCCGCCGTGCGAGTTGATGATATCGACGTATTCCTGCGGAACGGAGGAGGAGCCGTGGAGAACGATGGGGAAGCCGGGGAGCTTCTTCTCGATTTCCTTGAGCACGTCGAAGGCGAGCGGCGGCGGAACGAGCTTGCCGGTCTTCGGGTCACGGGTGCACTGTTCGGGTTTGAACTTGTAGGCGCCGTGCGAGGTGCCGATGGAGATGGCGAGGGAGTCGCAGCCGGTCTTGGTGACGAAGTCAATGACTTCTTCGGGTTTGGTGTAGTGGGACTCTTCGGCGGAGACTTCGTCTTCGACACCGGCGAGGACGCCGAGTTCAGCTTCCACGGTTACGTCGTAGCGGTGTGCGTAGCGGACCACTTTCTTGGTGAGGGCCACGTTTTCGTCGTAGGGCAGGGAACTGCCGTCGATCATCACCGACGAGAAGCCCATCTGGATGCAGCTCTTGCAGAGTTCGTAGCTGTCGCCATGGTCGAGGTGGAGGACAATCTGGGGACGACGCCAGCCCAGTTCCTTTGCATACTGTACGGCACCTTCCGCCATGTAGCGGAGTAGCGTCTGGTTCGCGTAGTTGCGGGCTCCCTTGGAAATCTGGAGGATGACCGGGGACTTGGTCTCAGCGGAGGCCTTGATGATGGCCTGGAGCTGTTCCATATTGTTGAAGTTGAATGCCGGGATGGCATAGCCGCCTTTCACGGCCTTGGCGAACATCGCGCGGGTGTTGACGAGGCCTAATTCTTTGTAAGAAACCATAGTATTGAGAAATTAGAAAAATCAAAGCGGATTGCAAAGCAATCATTTCATCTGCAAATATAGTGGAAATTCGCTAAGAATCGTTAAATTTGCTATTCACAAATACAAATAAAGATGGGAAAAGTTGTCATCATATCGGCTCCGTCCGGATCCGGAAAAACGACGGTGGTCAACCACCTGCTGGAATCGTTCGACTGCTTCGCGTTCTCGGTCTCGGCCACGACCCGTGCCCCGCGCGGAACGGAAAAGGACGGAGAGGCCTATTACTTCATCTCTGAGGAAGAATTCCGTCGCCGGATTGCCGCCGACGCCTTCATCGAGCACGAGGAAGTATACAAGGGCGTATTCTACGGCACCCTCAAGTCGGAGGTCGACCGTCTCTGGGCACAGGACAAGGTCATCCTTTTCGACGTGGACGTCAAGGGCGGCGTGAACCTCAAGAAGTATTTCGGCGCAGATGCCCTCTCGATCTTCGTCAAGGCGCCTTCCATCAAGGAGATCCGCCGCCGGCTCGAAAAGCGCGGCACCGACTCGCCGGAGTTCATCGACGAGCGGGTCCGCAAAGCCCGCGTGGAGATGATGTACCAGCCCAAATTCGATTACATCTTGCTCAACGACGACCTCGCAACCTGCCTGGCAGAGGCTGACCGGGTGGTGGGTGCGTTCCTCGCCCAGTAGGACGATGTGCTTATTCCGACGCAGAAAGAAACGCCCGGCAGTGGCGCTCCTCTTCGGTTCGTTCAATCCGATCCATGAGGGGCATCTTGCCATCCTGCGCTATCTCCTCGACCATACTGCGGCCGCTGAGGTCCGGCTGGTGGTTTCGCCCCAAAGCCCCTTCAAGAAGGGCCAGGGGCTGGTGGACAATGCCCAGATGCGGCTGGACCGGGCCCGGGAGGCCGTGGCCGACGCCGGCCTGGCGGTAACGGTCTCTGATGTGGAGTTCCATCTCCCCGAGCCCTGGTACACCATCGACACGCTGCATTTTCTTCAGGAACAGGAACCGGACAAGGAATTCGTGCTGGTCATGGGCGGTGACAACATCGGCTCGCTGGAGCGCTGGCACAAAGGCAGCGAAATCCTGCGGGATTTTGCGATTTGGGTCTATCCCCGGCCCGGCTACGACGCCGCCCCGGTCATCGAACGCCTGAACGCCAGTCCTGCATGTAAGGGCGTAACCCTTTTTTCCGACGCCCCCCAGAACCCGATTTCCTCCACGGAGATCCGGGAGCGGGCAAGAAAAAACTCCTGATTTTTTTGGAGGATTCAAGACTTTGCCTTACATTTGCAATCCCAAACCCGCATGGCGCTATCGAATAAGGGTTTAGTTCGCGGCCCTCTCAAGGCTGAAATCCGGGTTCGAATCCCGGTAGCGCTACCTTCCCTGCCAAAATGTCTGCCATTTCGTGATGGCAGACATTTTGTTTATCTTTGTGTCCGGTTATTGACCTTATAGATACATCAGCCATGGAAAACGATAAAGAAATCATAGAAGAAGAAACCGGGATGACGGAAGAGACGCCGGAAGTTCCCCATAAGGAAGAAAAAGAAAAAGACCGCAAGAAACGGAAGATCGCCGAGCAGGCCGAGAAGATCCGGCAGCTGGAAGCCTCCCTGCGGGAGGCGGATGATGCTGCCGAAAAGCTTCGTAGCGACGCAGCCGAGGCGAAAGACCAGTATCTGCGACTGCAGGCCGAATGGGACAATTATCGCCGCCGTACCGCCAAGGAGCGCCTGGAACTGATTGACAATGCGGGCAAAGACATCCTGAAAGGCTTCCTGCCCGTGCTGGACGACTGCCAGCGCGCGCTGAAGGTCCTTCGTGAGTCGGAGGGTTCCGAAGCAGCCATCGAAGGGACGGAACTGATCTACAACAAACTGATGGCCTATCTCAACCAGCGGGGTGTCGAACGCATCGAAGCATTGGGTGCCACGTTCGATACGGACTTCCACGAGGCCGTGGCGCAGTTCCCGGTGGAAGATCCCGAAAAGAAGAATACCGTGATCGACGTGACACAGGAGGGTTATACCTTGAACGGAAACGTGATCCGCTATGCCAAGGTGGTCGTCGGTATTTAAGGAGGAAATAGTACGATGGCAGAGAAACGAGATTATTACGAGGTCCTCGGCGTTGACAAGAGCGCTTCGGCCGAGGACATCAAGAAAGCATACCGGAAGAAGGCCATCCAGTATCATCCGGACAAAAATCCGGGTGACAAGGAGGCGGAAGAAAAGTTCAAGGAGGCTGCAGAGGCTTATGATGTCCTGAGCGACCCGCAGAAACGGGCGCGTTACGACCAGTACGGCCATGCCGGCATGAGCGGGCAGGGCGGCTTCAGCGGTGGCGGCTTCTCGATGGAAGACATCTTCTCGCAGTTCGGCGACATTTTCGGCGGAGCTTTCGGCGGCGGTTTCGGGAGTGCGTTCGGCAGCGCCTTCGGCGGCAGCTCGCGCAGCAGCGCCCGCCGCACGACCCGCGGGTCGGACATCCGTATCAAAGTGAAACTGAGCCTGGCCGAAGTCGTCAAAGGCGTCGAGAAAACGGTGAAGATCAACAAGATGGTGACCTGTCCCGACTGTCAGGGCCGGGGCGCTGTTTCGGAAGCGGATATCAAGACATGTGACCACTGCCATGGTACAGGTATGGTGACCAAGGTCGCTAATACCTTCCTGGGGCAGATGCAGACTTCTTCGCCTTGCCCGTATTGCGGCGGCGAAGGCCGGAAGATCACCAATCCTTGCCGCAAATGCAGCGGCACCGGCCTGGTCAAGAGCGCGGAGGAAATCTCTTTCAAGATTCCAGCCGGTGTGCAGGAAGGCATGCAGCTCACCATCCAGGGCAAGGGCAACGCAGCCCGCAATGGCGGCGTGGCCGGCAACCTGCTTGTGGTCATCGAAGAGGAAGCCCCGAAGGAAGGTGGCCTGCAGCGTGATGGCAATGACCTGGTCTATACCCTGAATCTTTCGATTCCCGACGCCATCCTCGGCTGTTCGGTGGAGATTCCGTATATCGACAGCAAACTCAAGATCAAGGTCGATCCCGGCACGCAGCCCGGCAAGATCCTCAAATTGCGCGGGAAGGGTATTCCCGAAGTCAACGGCTATGGTACCGGCGACTATCTGATCTATGTGCAAGTCTATGTGCCGAAACGGCTGGACCGCAAAGAAAAAGAAATCGTGGAGGGTTGGCGGAATTCATCTAGCTTCACCCCCAAGTCATGAAGCGGTTTACGGCACTGACTGTCGCACTGGTTTGGTGCATGATCGCGTGGGCACAGGAGCAGGCCGTACGGCCGCTCGATGTGCCCATGTCTTTTTCCGGAACGTACGGTGAACTGCGGCACGACCATTTCCACAGCGGGCTGGACTGGCGCGTTGGCGGCAAGGTCGGCGATCCGATCCACGCCATCAAGAGCGGGTATATCTCCCGCGTGAGCGTTTCGCCCTGGGGCTACGGCAACGGACTCTACATTACCCATCCCGACGGGACGACTTCGGTGTACGGGCACATGCTTCGTTTCAGGGATGACGTAGCTCGTCGCGTGGAAGCCGAGCAGTATGCGCGTGAAAGTTTCAGCGTCAACCTGACCTTCGGACCGGATGATTTCCCGGTCCGGCAGGGCGACATTGTCGGCCAGGTGGGCAATACGGGCTCATCGGCCGGGCCGCATCTCCACATGGAGATCCGTGATACGGAAAAGGACCTGCCGCTGAACTATCTCTCCCGGGGCGTCTATAAGCCTGTCGACAAAACTTCGCCCCAATTCCACCGGGTATGCTTCTATGCCCTTGACACGCTTCCTGTGAGCCGGAGCTGGCGGATCCATAATCTTACGAATCCGACGGCCGTCCGTGACACCCTCCGGCTGCCGCACCGCAGTTATGTGGCGATCGACGCCACCGACCGGCAAGAAGGGACGACCGGCAAACTGGCTGTGGAAGAATACCGCGTTACGCTCGACGATACGCTGCTGTTCGCCTTTAAAGTGGGCGACATGTCGACCGAAAAGGGACGCTATATCAAATCGCTGATCGAATACCGGGAGAGCTACCGTGGCGGACGCGACCTGATCAAGAGCCGGGTCGATCCGAACAATCTGCTTTCCGACCGGATTACCTGCCACAACGACGGCCTGATTATCCTGGACGACGATGCCGTCCATACCGTGCGTCTGGAAGCCATCGACGAGCACGGTAATCGGGCATCGCTTCGCTTCCGGGTACGTCGCGACGACGGTTTCGAGCCTCCTGCCCCCGACACTACGCTGAATCGTACGCCCTGGCTCTGGTACACCCAGAACGGGGTTGTAGAGGAGGGGATGGCCTATTTCCTTCCGGCTGGTGCCCTCTACGACAACATCCCTTTCACTTGGAAAAAAGTGGCGGATGCAGACCCTGCGCGCGGCATTGTCTCCGATGTATGGCAAATCGGCTCTCCGGACATCCCGCTCCAGATGCCGGGCCAGCTGGAGATCGATGCCTCTGTTCCGGACGGACTCGAAGAGAAGGTCTATATGGCGAATTACGGAGAGACACTTACGCATGCCGGCGTGCAGGTACGCTTCGGCACCTATTGCGTGGCCCTGGATACCGTAGCCCCTACTGTCCAGTTCCTTGGGAACAAGGGGAACATCGTTAATGGAAGTTCCATCCGCATCCGGGTGAGGGACAATGCCTCCGGCGTGGCTTCCGCCCGTGTGGAGATTGATGGCCAGTGGTATCTCTCGATGCTTCGCCGCGATATCGTCTCGCTGGAGCTCAAGGAAGACCGGATCGGGCGGGGAAACCACGAGATCCGCATCCGGGTGAACGATATGTGCGGGAACGAAACCCTGGAAACCCGAAGTTTTACTTTTTGACAAGATAGAGGATTATGAAAAAGGTTTATTTGTTTGCCTTGACGGCCCTGGCCCTTTGCGCATGCGGCCAGAAACCGGCCGATCCGATTGCCGATGCAATCGTGGCAGAGATGATGAAGGGCATCGACCAGCCGTACAAAATCACGGTAGACCATCTCCAGAAGCTGGATTCGACCACCTTTGCCACGGAATTCCAGCGCCGCATCAGCATCTATGATATCCGGCTCGACCAGAATACGGCACGGATGGAGAAATTCATCCGCGAAGGCAAGCCCAGGAATGCCACCAAGGTGTTCCAGGCGCTCCAGCGCGACACCAAGATTTTCAATGAACTGAATGCCATGAAGGAAATGATGGGCGACGACACGCTGAAGACCGCCTATTATGACTATTCGTATACCTATAGCGGCAAGGTCGGCGACCAGCGGATTTCTCCGAAACAGGCGTTCGCCACGGTGACGCCGGACGGCCGGGTGCTGACCTTCGCCGGCGACCGGAAGGACATCCACAAGGCATCCGGCCTGGCCATTCCGGGATATAAGGAGTTGCTGGACAGCTTTAAGGAAGAGGAGGAAGATAAGGAAGAATAGCGTTTTTTTTCGTATATTTGCGTAGATTTGAAACTAAAACCCAAGAAATAATGAAAAAACTATTGATTTCCGCCCTGCTCCTCGCCGTGACGCTCCCGGCCTTTTCCCAAGAGAAGGAAGTGAAGACCGGCTGGAGTTTCGGCGTGCTTCCCTGCGCCACCTATTCCGTCGACAACGGCCTCCAGTACGGCGCCTTCGGCGACGTGTACAATTATGGCGACGGCACGACCTATCCGGACCCGCTGCACAAGATCAGTTGGGAAG
>JAFZAF010000080.1 GCA_017548335.1 Bacteroidales bacterium
GAATTCACCCGCATCGACGGCGGGCAACCTGTTTACGATTATATCCTTTTGTTATGTTAACGCTTTATACTGACACCGACACCGACATCACACCCGCCGTGGCCGCTGAATATGGCTACAAGCTCATCAGCATGCCCTACAGCGTGGATGCGAAAACCATCTATCCCTACGTTGACTTTCAAGAATTCGACGCCCGCCGCTTCTACGACATGCTGCGCAGCGGCGTGCTGCCCACCACCAGCGCCATTTCCAAGGAGCGCTACCTCGAATATTTCGAGCCGGAACTGGCCGCCGGCAACGATATCCTCTACGTCCATTTCTCCCGGGCCATGACCGTCACCTTCAACGCCATGGACGAAGCCGTGGCCGAACTCAAGGCCAAGTATCCCGGCCGCCGTTTCGAAGAGATCGACACGAAAGGCATCACCACCGTCAGCTACGCAATCGTCCGCGCCGTCGGCGACTTGCTCATGGCCGGCAAGACCCTCGACGAAGTGCTGGAATGGGCGAAGACGGAAGTCGACCATTACGCCATGTACTTCTTCGCCGACGACCTGAAGTTCTTCCGCCGCAGCGGCCGCGTGAGCGGCCTGGCGGCCACGATGGGCACGCTCATCGGCATCCGCCCGATCATCTACATGTCGGCCGAAGGCAAGATGGTCTCCTGCGGTTCCGTGAAAGGCCGCGTCAAGGCGATGGAGCATCTGGTCGGCCGCGTGGCTGAACTGGGCGACGACATTAAGGGATACCGCTTCTACGTGGGTCACACCGACGCGCCCGAACTGGCCCGTGACCTGGGCCAGGCGCTGAAAGCGCGTTTCGGTGAAGACCTCGCCATCGAATATGTGGTCTGCAACCCGACCGCCGGCAGCCATGCCGGTCCCAACGGTGTCTCTGTCTGTTTCCACGCCATTCACCGCTAAGCCATGATCGAGATCCAAGAAGTCAAAACCTGCCGCCAGCAGCGGGAGTTTCTCAACTTCCCGCTCGACCTGTATGCGGACAATCCCTGTTTCGTCCCGCCGCTTTATGCCGACGAGCGCAAGATGTTCAAGCCGGGCTTCGTCTATAGCGACTGCTGCGACTGGATCTGCCTGAATGCCTACAAGGACGGCCGCATCGCCGGCCGCATCCAGGGCATCATCCAGAAGGCCGCCAACGAAAAGAACGGAGAGAAGCGCGCACGATTCACCCGCTTCGACGCCATCGACGATCCGGAAGTATCGAAGGCCCTCTTCGACGCCGTGGAACGCTGGGCGAAGGAGAAAGGGATGGACACGCTCTGCGGTCCCCTGAGTTTCTCCGACCTCGAACGCGAAGGCCTGCTGATCGAAGGCTTCGACCAGCCCCAGACCTTCGAAGAGCAATACAACGCCGCCTATTATGCCAGCCACATCGAACAGTTGGGCTTCACAAAGGAGGTCGACTGGACCGAGTCGCGGCTCTACGCCCCGGACCCACAGGAAGACGAAGAAGACCTCGACAAACTCACCGATTTCATCTTCCGCCGCTACAAGCTCCACTTCGGGCCGTCGTCCAGCGCGCGCGATTTCATCCGCCGCTATGCCGACGGCATCTTCGAACTGCTCGACAAGTCGTATGAAGGCCTCTACGGCACCGTCCCCTTCACCGACGGGATGAAAAAACTGATGATCGACAACTTCCGGCTGGTCATCAACCCGAAATACACGGCCGTCATCCTCGACGAGAACGACAAAATGGTCTGTTTCGGCTTCGCGATTCCCGCCCTGGCTCCCGCCCTGGCCGGCACGCGCGGCCGCTTCACACCCCGGGTCCTGCTGCGGCTCCTGCGCTGCATCCGCCGTCCAAAGATCATCGACCTGTGCCTGATCGGCGTGGAGCCGTCCTGGCTCAACCGCGGCGTTTCCGTAGCCTTCGCCTCGGCCATCCTCCACATGCTGCGAGACACAGAGGTCGAATACGCCGAGACCAACCTCAATCTCGAGGACAATTACGCCATCCAGAATATGTGGCGCCGTTTCAAGGCCGTCCCGGCCAAACGCCGCCGCTCCTATGTCAAGAAACTGTCATGATCAAAATCCTCGTCGACTGCTTCGGCGGCGACCACTCGCCGCAGGCGCCGGTAACCGGCGCCCTGGCCGCCCTCGCCGCCAATCCCGACCTCCATCTCCTCCTCACCGGCGACGAAGCCCTGTTAAAAGCCGAACTGGCCGGAAAGACCTACGACGCCACCCGGCTCGAAATCATCCACGCCCCGGAAGTCATCGGCTGTGACGAAAAGCCGACCGACGTGATCCGCCTCAAGCGCAACAGTTCGATGATGAAGGCCATCATCCTGCTGCGCGACCGCGACGACATCGCCGCCCTGGTCTCGACCGGCTCGACCGGCGCGCTCGTCGCCGCCGCCACTATGCGCGTCGGCCGCCTCAAGGGAGTCAGCCGCCCGACCTTCTGCCCGATAATCCCGACCATGAACGGCAGGATCGTCGGCGTCTGCGACAGCGGGGCGAACGTCGAATGCACCGCCAAACGCCTCTGCCAGTTCGC
>JAFZAF010000081.1 GCA_017548335.1 Bacteroidales bacterium
GGAGTCCATTGACTGCCAGTACTGGGCGAAGTTGCCCAGGGCGTTGCCCATCGAATGGGCAAACTCATTGATATGGTACGGATATTTCACGTCGGCCGTTCCCGTGGCGACGTTCTGCACCCAGGCGACGGAAGGATATTGGCGGCAGCCGATGTCCGAAATGTCGTTGTTACGCTCGTACTGGATGGGCCGCACCGGGTCGATGGCCCGTCCGGCCGCATAGGTATATTCGAAATTCTTGCCGGGTCCGGCTTCATTGCCCATGCTCCAGATCAGGATGCTGGGATGGTTGTAATTGGCGGCAATCATCTCGCAGAAACGGGCCACGTGCGCGTCGCGCCATTCCACGGGATGCGAAAGGGAGGCGGTGCCGTAGTGATAATGGTGGCTTTCAATGTTGGCCTCGTCCATCAGGTAGATACCATATTTGTCGCAAAGCCAGTACCAGTAGGGAGCGTCGGGATAGTGGGAGTTGCGGACATGGTTGATGCCGGCCTGTTTCATGAGGCGGATGTCCTGCTCCATAATTTCGCGAGTAACGGCGTGTCCCATCGAGGGCTCGGTCTCGTGGCGGTTGACACCGCGCAGTTTCACCGGCTTGCCGTTTAGATAGAAATAACGGCCGGCCAGGCCGAATTCGTCCTCGTCGGCGGGCGTGTCGCGGATGGCAATCTCGCGGAAACCCACGATGGTGGAGAAGATATCCAGCGTTGCACCGCCGGCGTCTTTCAATTCGCCGACCAACGTGTAGCGCTGCGGCGCCTCAGCCGACCAGAGTTTGGCCTCAGGATACGCGAGGTCACAGACAGGGGCCTGGCCGTTGTAATCGGCCACCGGCACATTGTCGTCGGCGTATAAGGTGTTTTCGAAAAGATGATAGGTAAGGCTCTGTCCGGCCTCGCCGCCGACGATCTCAGCCTCTACGTGCAAGTCCGTCAGGGAAGGCGTGACGCGGATATCACGTACAAAGACCTTTGGCCGCGCCTCCAGCGCCACCGAGCGGAAAATGCCCGGCAGGCGGAACATATCCTGCGCCTCCAGATTCGATGCATCGCTGTTGCGGTAAACCTCCACAGCCACGGTATTCATCCCTTCCATGACATACTCCGTAATGTCGAACTGCGCCAGATTGCGCGAGTTCTTCGAAAAACCGATATATTGGCCGTTGATCCACAAGTAGAAGAAGGAATCCACCCCGTCGAAGTCGATGAAAATGCGCTGGTCCTTCCAGCCGGCGGATACTTCAAAGCTACGGCGGTAGGAGCCGACTTCGTTACGGACCTTGAACATCGTCCAGTCCTCGGGCGGGGTGCGCATTACGCCCAACCGCCAGTCGTCGGGCTTGATCTCCTTCCACCAGGGTACGTTCACATTGACATAGATGGGCGTACCATAGCGCTGACTGCCATCTTTCCCGATGCCGACAATGTTCCAGTTGGCGGGAACGGGAATGTTGTCCCAGCCGCTGTCGTCGAAATCTGCCCGATAGAAATCAGCCGGGCGGTGGTCCGGGTCTGGCGCCCAGCAGAAACGCCATAGGCCGTCGAGGCTCATCCACCGGGAACTGTTTTCCGGAAGAACCTTGCGGGCCGATTCGACGTCTTCGAACGAGAAGAACCAGGCGTGCGGCAGTTCCTTGTTGAGCGAGAGTTCCTGCGGCGACTGCCATTCCGTTCCTTTCGGCCCCGGTTCGTGGCCAAAAGAGAAACCGGACAGGGCAATGGAGAGAAAAAGGGCAAGTGTTTTCATAAGACAAATTTACAAAACTTCCCTATCTTTGCAGCATGAAAAACATCCGGAATTTCTGCATCATCGCCCACATCGACCATGGCAAGAGCACCCTCGCCGACCGGATGCTGGAACGTACGCATACGCTCGACCAGCGCGACATGGAGAACCAGGTGCTCGACTCGATGGACCTGGAGCGCGAGAAGGGCATCACCATCAAGAGCCACGCCATCCAGATGGAGTACAGCCGGGGCGGCGAGAAATACATCCTCAACCTGATCGACACGCCGGGCCACGTGGACTTCTCCTACGAGGTCTCGCGCGCCATCGCCTCGTGCGAAGGGGCGTTGCTGGTGGTCGATGCCACGCAGGGAATCCAGGCGCAGACCATCTCGAACCTGTATCTGGCCATCGAGCACGACCTGGAGATTGTTCCCGTGCTCAACAAGATCGACATGGAAGCGGCCATGGTCGACGTGGTGCGCGACCAGGTAGTGGATCTGCTGGGCTGCGATCCCGACGACGTGCTGCTGGCCTCGGCCCGTACCGGAGAGGGCGTCGATGCCATCCTTGACGCCATCGTCGACCGGATTCCCGCGCCGAAAGGCAATCCTGAAGCACCGCTGCAGGCCCTGATTTTTGACTCGGTATTCAATTCGTTCCGCGGCATCATCGCCTACTTCAAGGTGGAGAACGGCTCCATCCGGACGGGCGACCGCGTGAAATTTGTGAATACAGGCAAGGAGTACACCGCCGACGAGGTGGGTGTGCTCAAGATGAAACTCGTTCCGACGGGTGAGATTCCCTGCGGCTCGGTGGGTTATATCATCTCCGGCATCAAGACGGCCGTGGAGGTGAAAGTGGGCGACACGATTACCCATGTCGCCAATCCGTGTCACGAGGCGATTGCCGGCTTCGAGGATGTAAAACCGATGCTTTATGCCGGTATGTTCCCTGTCACGGCCGACCAGTACGAAGACCTGCGCGCCTCGCTCGAGAAGTTCCAGCTCAACGACGCTTCCCTTGTCTTCGAGCCGGAAAGCTCGCTGGCGCTGGGCTTCGGCTTCCGCTGCGGCTTCCTCGGCCTGCTCCACATGGAAATCGTGCAGGAACGCCTGTTCCGCGAGTTCGACATGGACGTGGTGACCACGGTGCCGAACGTATCGTATAAAGTCTATACTACCCAGGGCGCCGTCGTGGACGTGCACAACCCGTCGGGCCTGCC
>JAFZAF010000009.1 GCA_017548335.1 Bacteroidales bacterium
GACGAACGCCGCTTCGATTCGCTCGACCTGCTGAAGCGGCAGCTGGCGCTGGACCGGCAAAAGGCAGACGAGATACTTGTTGCATAAATAAATAATTCGTATATTTGCGGAAAATATTGGACAATGAAAGGGTCCCACACCGGGTGGGATTCTTTTCTTTTTAACTTTTATACTATGGGAGAAGCACACTATGTAACGCAGGAAGGCCTTGACAAGCTGCGGGAAGAACTTGCCGCGATGATTGCTGAGCGTCCTGTCATTTCGAGAGCCATTGCGGAAGCCCGCGACAAGGGCGACCTTTCCGAAAACGCAGAATACGACGCCGCGCGTGAGGCTCAGGGCATGCTCGAACTCAAGATCAGCAAGATGCAGGACCTGATCGCCAACGCCAAAGTGATCGACGAATCGAAGATCAATACCGATACCGTGCAGATGCTCACCCGCGTCAAGCTGAAGAACCTGGTCACGAAGGCCGTGGTTTCCTATACTTTCGTGGGCGAGAGTGAAGCGAACATCCTGGAAGGCAAGCTGGCCATGACTACGCCGATCGGCAAGGCCCTGATGGGCCACCGCAAGGGCGAGGTCGTCGACGTCACCGTCCCTTCGGGCGTCATCAAGTTCGAAATCCTGGAAATCTCGATCTAGCCATGGCCTCCATTTTCAGCCGTATCGCCGCCGGGGAAATCCCGTCTTGGAAAGTAGCGGAAGACGCGCATTATTACGCCTTCCTCGACATCAATCCGCTGGCCGAGGGCCATACCCTCGTGATTCCCAAGAAAGAAGTCGATTACCTGTTCGATCTCGACGAAGAAACCTATGCCGGCCTTTGGCAGTTCGCCGCCCGCGTGGCGAAAGCCATCCGCGAGGCCATCCCCTGCAAGCGGGTGGGTGTAGCCGTTCTCGGAATGGAAGTGCCTCACACGCACATCCATCTGGTTCCGCTCCAGACGGAGGGAGACCTGGATTTCCGTAAGGAAAAGAAGCAGCTTTCCCCGGAGCGTTTCGCCGAAATCGCCGGAGCCATTGCGAATGCCTTCAACCAGCAAACCGTTTGACAGGACAATGAAAAAATGGATTATCTGGGTCTGTGCCATGCTGCTCCTGACGGCTTGCCGGCAGGCCCCGGTCGCGCGGATCTACGCGACCCTTGAAGGCGCCGGCGAGAAGGCCGTCGTCCTGCAGAAGTTCAACTATAACCGGATGGTTACGATCGATACGATCCGGACCGACCATGACGGGCATTTCAACTATCGGATCAAGCTGACCGGCAATGCTCCGTATATCTATTACCTGTCGCTGGACGAGAAGCCGGTTGCCTCGCTGGTCCTGCTTCCTTCCGATCAGGTTACCCTGACCGTTCCGGCCGAAGGACCTTTTACGGTAGAAGGCTCTGAGGAATCGGTGCTTTACCAACAGGCCAACGCAGCGTTCTCCACCGCCGCCGCACAGATCAACGCATTCGCCGCTTCGCTGACGGACGACAGTCCGGAGGCGGAAATCCAGGCGGCCAACCGGGCGATGAGCAAGGTGTACGTCGATTACAAGCGGGAGGCCATCAAACAGATCGTCAGCCATCCCGGCTCCATCACCTCGGCCATCACCCTGTTCCGGCGCTTCACCGACAATCTCCCCGTATTCGGCCAGGAGAGCGACATTGTTTTTTACCAGACGGTACTGGATTCTCTTTCCCAGGTCTATCCCAAGACGGAATACCTGAAGGCGATTCAAGAAGTGTTGGATGCCCGTGACAAGGACCTGGCGCTTTCCGCCCGCTTCGGTGATCTGGAAGTCATCAGCTTCCCCGACCTGATCATGCCCGACGTGGAAGGGAAGGACCGTACCTTGTCCGACCTGAAAGGGCAGGTCATCATCCTCTCTTTCTGGAGCGTGGAGCAGGACGAACACAAGGTCTTCAACGTGGATCTGGCGGAACTGTATGCGAAGTATCACGCGCAGGGGCTGGAGGTCTATCAGGTCAGCCTGGATGCTGACAAGCCGACCTGGGCTTCGGTAGTCCGGAACCAGCGGCTTCCGTGGATCAGCGTGAACGATGGATTCGGCACCCAGTCGCCGGCCCTGGCAGCCTATAATGTGGACCACATTCCCACGATGTTCGTGTTCGACCGTGCCGGGGACATCGCGGCCCGCGACCTCTTTGAGCGCGACGACCTGGAGCAGCAGATCCGGAAACTGCTATAAGACGGATTTCCGGCTGATGCCGGCGACGAAGTCTTTCAGATAGAAGGGTTCAAAGTACGCAACGTCTTTGAACTCTTTTTTTTGCAGGGCCTCCCGGGCTGGTTGCAGCATGGCGGTGGCCAGCGGGAAACAAGTCCGGAACCGGGCGTTGGGATGCGGACAGATGGCCTGGAACTTTTCGACGCCCGTGCCGAGGAACAAGACGGTTCCTGTCTCCAATGCCTGCAGGAAGCTGTCGGCATTCAGAATCAAGGCCTTCGTTTCGCCCAACTTGTTTCCGAAGCGGTCGAAGGGGGCGGCATAGACTTCCATGCGGCGGGCGTCGATCATGGCGACGACCTGGTCGAAGTCGCCCTCTGCCTGGGCGGCGAGAATCCGGAGGGTGTCGATGCCGAGCAGGGGTTTCCCGGCGCCGAAGCACAATCCTTTCGCCGTCGATACGCCAACGCGCAGGCCGGTATAGGACCCGGGGCCCTCACTGACGGCGACGGCGTCGAGATCTGCGGCGCTCATGCCGCCTTCCTGCAGGACCTCCTGGATGTAGGGGGCCAGTTGGGAGGCGTGCTGCCTGGGGGTTTCGTTGACGCGGGCGGCCACGATCTGCGCTCCTTCGGAGAGGGCTACCGAACAGCACTCCGTGCTGGTCTCGATCATCAGGATCTTTTCATTCATGACGTTTTACTTTTTCTCTCGGATACGCGCAGCCGCTGCCCTTCCGTAAGCGCTTTTGTAACGGTTCCGGGAGGTCCCGTGACCACCAGGTCTTCATCGGAAAGTCCCGACCGGATTTCAATCCGGTCCCGTTGCTGGATGCCCGTAACGACTTTTCGGGCTTCGGCGGTGTTTCCGGGGCCGACGGTCCAGACGAAAGTCTCCTTGTTGCGGGTGAAGAGGCTTTCCACGGGCAGGGTCAAACAGTTCCGTCTTTCGTCCGTGACGATGGAAACGGCAGCGGACATGCCGGGAAGGAACTTCACGGAATCGGGCAGCAACTCGATCCGGACTGCAAAGTTAGTAACTTGATTGAAGCGTTCGTCCAGATTTTTGGCAGAATTTGCGATTTGGGTCACCCATCCCCGGAAGGACCGTCCCGGATATGCGTCCACTTCCACCTGGACGCTGTCACCAGATTCGATCCGCACGATGTCGCTTTCTCCTACTTCAACACCGACTTCCATCCGGCTGAAGTCTGCGATGCGGAGGAGCTCGGTACCGGCCATCTGGCTGGTTCCGACCACCCGTTCGCCTTTTTCAACCCCGATGCGGGAGACGGTTCCGCTGATGGGGGCGTAGAGCGTGGTTTTGAGCAGGTTCTCCCGGGCCTCTTTCAACTGTGCTTCTCCGCTGCGGATGGCGAATTCTGCGGCACGCAGGCCGCTCTCCGCCACTTCGAGCTCGGTCTTGGAGGCTTGGTATTCGGCTGCGGAGACCGCATTCAATTCGTAGAGTTTCCGGTCGCGTTCGTGGTTGAGGCGCGCCTGGCGGACTTCGGCGCGCTGTCGGGCACATTGGGCCCGCAAGCTGCCCAGCGAGGCGCCGGCCTGTTCCACTTGGGAAAGATAGAGGTCTTGCCGGATCTTGAGAAGGAGGTCACCGGCTTTTACGGCATCTCCTTCCCGGACAAAGAGTTCCACCACTTCACCGGAAACATCGGGGGTGATCCGTACTTCCACGACGGGGCGAATGGTGCCGGAGGCGGGAATCAGTTCTGTCAGGTCCCGCCGGTCCGGTCGTTCGACAATGACCTCCATCCGGTGTTTCCTGGCAGGGAGCAGCAGCCATAGCAGCAGGAAGGCCGCCGCTGCCAACAGCCATTTCCCCTTCTTGGTTTTCCACCGGATTTTCATGGCTCGAATTGCTCCAGCAGCTTGAGTTGGAAGATAAACTGCCATTTCGCCTGCAGGAAGTCAGAAACGGCTTGGGCGTGATGGTTGCGGGCTACGATGTAATCGAGGGCCGATGCGGCGCCCAGATTGTATTTGGCTTCCGTTACTTTCAGCAGTTCCTGCATGGCCTGCAGGGTTTCTTCGGCGGAAAGGTATTTCTGGCAGCTGTTTTCAGCCTCGATGGCGGCACTCCGGATCTCAGCTTCAACCTCCGTCTTGACGGTTTCCGCATGGAGCCGGGCCATTTCCAGGGACAGGCGGCTTTTCCGGGCCTGCGACACGCGTTGCAGGGCGTCGAATACCGGAATGACCAGTTGAAAGGAGAGGGAAGGATTGCGGTTTTCGTCGAGCTGGGTCCGGAAAGAGTCTTCAGCGGCACTGCTGTAATAGGTTCCGTAGCCGGCTGTAAGTTTGAGGCTGGGCAGGAAGGCTCCCCGGGCGGCCGTATGCCGACAGGCCATTTCTTCGATGCTTTTCCGGGCGCTCCGGATACGGGGGTCCTGCCAGAGCCAGTCTTCCACGCGGGTCCGGGAGAGGGGTGGAACACTTCTTTCGAACGTTTCGTCGCCAGGCAATGCCTGGGTGACAAGGGTATCGTCCGGTGCCAGGTTCATCAGTCTTCCCAGTGTCACCCGAGCCGTCCGGACCCGGCAGGCGGCTTCTACCTCTGTGGCCTTTTCCGAAGCCACTTGTGCGTCCATTTCATGGAGGGCGCTCTTGGGCTGGCTTCCGGCCTCCACGAGCTGTGCCGTCCGTTCCCGCTGGATGACGATGGCTTCGCGCCTTTCCCTGGCGCAGATATGGAGTTGCCGTGCGAGCATCAGTTCCAGCCATGCCCGGGTGATGTCGAGGGTCAGAGTGCGTCGCATGGCTTCAGCGTCAAGGACAGCCGTCTCGGCCGATTTTCGAGCGGCGATCCGGGCATAGTGCCGGGAGAATCCGTCGAAAAGGGGAAAGGAAAGATGGACGGAGGCGCCAGACGCCTGGGTCAGCTTGTTGCGGATGATGACCAGTTCCTGCATGTCGACGCTGCGTCCCCAGTTCATGTCATGGCCGATGGAGACTGCTGCTGCGGGCAGGTGTTCGAACTGCTTCTGGCGGAGTTCGGCCTTTCGGATGGAGATCTCGACTTCC
>JAFZAF010000082.1 GCA_017548335.1 Bacteroidales bacterium
AATAATCCGTTACTTTCTAATGCCCCAGTCGGAGAGGCGGACGGTGTTTTCCACTTTCTCTTCGATGGTATCGTCGAGCGCTGGGAAGAAGTCGAAGCCTGTGAGGGATTCGAGCTCGTTGACACTCAGGTAACAGTCGCGCAGATAGTAACGTTCGTCATCGTTGTCCATGATGAAGGCGATGGCGCTGTAGGAGCCGTTTTTCTTCCGGATCAGCAGGGCCTTGTAGAAAGAATCGGGTACAACGACGTCGCGGTCGCCGATGGTGCCGTAGCGGTTTTCACCCACGATGGGCCCCGTAACCACCCAGACACTGCCATAGCGGTTGGCCCATTGCCGCACTTTCTTTTCGAGATACTGCCAGTCGCCGGCATTCAGCGTCTCGTCCTGCGGACAGATGTTCGTGAAATAGAACGTCTCAGCCATCGTCTTGTCGCTGAAGGCCGCATCGGCCGCCGGTATCAGATGCCCTTTGGTCCATCCGGATCCGGAATAGTCTTCCCGCATGGCCTGCGTACAACCGCGCAGGTCGGGGTCCATCCGGAATTCAATTCCTTCACGCGTGTTGGTACCACCAGTCTCTTCGGCAGTCAGTTCATACGCCACCCAGTCGGGGATTAGGGTCTCGGTATTGTAGGACGTGACAAAGGCACCATGCTGTACGATCCGGCCACTCGTGGTCAAGGCAGGGATCTCCATCAAGTCGGACAGGGCGACCGGCGCAGCGGCAGGCGTCACCGTTCCCGGGGTGGGATCGATCTCGGGATTGTGATCGGGCCTGGAGGGGATGTTGATGACCACATAGTAGATCAGGACCGCCAGAAAAACCAGCACAGGCGCAAGGATTTTCGAGAGCTTCTTTTTCATCGGACTGTCGGGTTTAATGTGTAAATTTACCATAAAAATGATTATCTTTGATGATTGATGATAAAATGTTTTGATCTATAGCGCATGAAACAGTATATCCGTCCCGAATATCTCAAGAAAGGTGACACCGTCGCCGTGGTCGCCATGGCCTCGTCGCTCAGCGAAAAAAGCCGCCAGACCCTGTATTGGAAAGAGATGCTGGAGTCGTGGGGGCTGCACGTAAAGCTTGGCAAGCATCTGTATGACAGCGCGCCCGGCGAATTTGCCGGTACCGACGAAGACCGCGCAGCCGACATCGCCGAGATGTTGTGTGATCCTGAAGTCAAGGCGCTGATTTCCTTCCGCGGCGGCTACGGCTCCATGCGCACCATCCGGGCGCTGGACACCCGCCTTTTTCTGGAGCATCCGAAATGGCTGGTAGGCTTCAGCGACATCACAGTCTTCCACGCCGTATTGCAGCACATGGGGATCGAATCAATCCTCGGCGCAATGCCCTCGACCGTGGGCGAAGGCTCGGCTGTCAGCGAAGAATCACTGCGTAAGGCCCTTTTCGGCGAAATCCACAGCTACCGCACCGCGCCGCACGCCTTCAACCACACGGGCAGCGCCCGTGGCCGGCTCGTCGGCGGCAACCTCAGCCTGATCGTCTCCTGCCTCGGCACGCCCTGGCAGAACCGTCTCCGCGAGAATAGCATCCTCTTCATTGAAGACGTGGATGAACGGATGTACAACCTCGACCGGATGCTGCTGACCCTGCAACAAGGCGGTACCTTCGACCGTGCCAAAGCCGTTATCATCGGCCAGTTTACAGATACCTCCGGCGAAGACGAGTGGCAGCGTAAAGCCCTCGACCTCGTAAACGAATACATGGCTCCGCTCGACAAGCCCGTGCTCTTCGGCTTCGACTGCGGCCACGAACACCCCAACTACAGCCTCTACCTCGGCCGCGAAGTCACCCTTGACGTCTCGGCCGACGGCGGCTGCCTGAAGTTCATTGAATAAAAAAGTTTGTGCTTAGTTGCTCTGGGAGTTGCTTTTCGGACCGACGCTTCGCGTCTCCCTCCCACTTTGTGGGCCCCTCCCGCTATCAAGCGCGGGTGCTTAGGGTCCTCAAATCAACATCCCACCCGCAACTGACGCACAAACTCATAGCAAGAATCTCAGCGGAGCGGGTGGTATTTGCTCCAGAACCCATGCCACCCTCGGCACTGTAAGAGGGAGGGGCCCATGCGCAGCATGGGAGGGGTCGAGCGCAGCGAGACGGTTCTGGAGCAAATACCAGAGCGCAGCGAAAGATTCCCGGTCAGACCGGGAATGACGGAAGGAAATATTAAAAATACAATAGAATATGCTTAAGGACGGACAACTTTACATCGCGCACAGCGAGAATGGAAACATCAATTTGATCGGACAGATGGCCAATCGGCATGGCCTCATCGCCGGCGCCACGGGTACCGGTAAGACGGTCACGTTGCAGGTGATTGCCGAGACCTTTTCGCAGGCCGGCGTGCCTTGCTTCATGGCCGACATGAAGGGCGACCTGAGCGGCATCAGCCAAGCCGGAAAGATCAGCGGCTTCATCCAGAAACGCATGCCGGAGTTCGGCATCGAGGACCCGCAATTCGCCGGGTGCCCTACCCGCTTCTTCGACGTCTTCGGCGAACAGGGATTCCCGATGCGGGCCACCGTTTCGGCCATGGGGCCGCAACTGCTCGCCCGCCTCATGGAACTTACCGAGGTCCAGGCCGGCGTCCTGAACGCCGTGTTCCGCATCGCCGACGACAACAACCTGTTGCTCATTGACCTGAAAGACCTCAAACTGATGCTCGACTTCGTGGGAAAGAACGCAGCTAAGTACACCACGGAATACGGCAACATCGCCCCTGCCAGCATCGGCGCCATCCAGCGTTCCGTGCTCCAGATCGAGAGCGAAGGCGGCGACCAGTTCTTCGGCGAACCCGCCTTCGACGTGAAAGACCTCTTCGCCGTCGAGAACGGCCGCGGCGTGATGAACGTCCTGGCTGCCGACAAACTGATGCTCAATCCGAAGCTCTATTCCACCTATCTGCTGTGGCTGATGACCGAGCTCTATGCCACGCTGCCCGAAGTCGGCGACCTCGATCTCCCGAAATTCATCTTCTTCTTCGATGAAGCCCACATGCTCTTCGACGGGACTTCCAAGGCCTTGATCGACAAGATTGAGCAGGTAATCCGCCTCATCCGTTCCAAAGGCGTCGGCATCTATTTCATCACCCAGGTGCCGAGCGACGTGCCCGTCAATGTCCTGGCGCAGCTCAGCAACCGCGTCCAGCACGCCCTGCGCGCTTATACGCCGCAAGACCAGAAGGCCGTCCGCGCCGCCGCCCAGACCTTCCGCCCCAACCCCGCCTTCAAGACCGAGGAAGCCATCCTTGATTTGGGAACGGGCGAAGCCCTTGTTTCGTTCCTCGACGAGAAGGGCGCTCCCAGCGTCGTGGAGCGCGCCAAGATCCTCTTCCCGCTGAGCCAGATCGGCGCCATCACGCCCGGACAGCGCATGGATATCCAGGCCGCCGCGCCGAAGAAGCTTAAAGATTACGAGAAGGCATTCGACCGCGAAAGCGCCTATGAAGTGCTGACCGAAGCCAAACAGAAGGCAGAAGAGGAACAAGAAAAAGAGCGGAAGGCGTTGGAAAAGCAAAAAGAGAAGGAAGCCAAGGCCAAGGAGAAAGAGAAACAAACGAAAAAGACGACCACCAAGAAAGGCATCGGCCGTACCATTCTCGGCACCATGATCGCCGCGGCGGCCACCAGCTTCGCCCGCAGCGCCGGCACCCGAATCGGCAAGAGCATCGGTGGCAGCAGTACCAAAAAGAGTACGTCTTCTTCGAAGAAGAGTACCTCCACGACCAAGAAGACAACGAGCAAAGCCAGCACGGCCGCCAAGAAAGCCGCTAACACGGCCGCCCGCAAGGTGACCACGGAAATCCTCAAGAGTATCCTCAAGTGACGCACTTGGGGGAATACTACGCGACCCGGATCTATCCCGGCCTGTCGGCCGCCCTGTCGTGGATCGCATCGCCCTTCCCGTTTTCCCTTACGGAAATCGTGGTTGTGGTGCTGCTCATCCTTGCGGTGCTGCTGATCGTGCGGGCCATCCGGCGCCATCGTCCCTGGTGGCGTTGCGTGCTGGGAGAAATCGGACTCATACTCATTGCCGTAGTATGGCTCTATGGTGCATGGGGG